>UQPI01000061.1 GCA_900542945.1 uncultured Collinsella sp. | reverse complement strand
GGTCTATGCCGTCCTCTTTTCATGCCAATTTGTTCGCTCTGGTGCCCGCTCGCTGTCCGTCCTCTGCTTGCGGCGCTGCTTTGGTTCTGGCATTTGGGGTAGTTGCTGGGGACGTTCTTGAAAGACTAGTCGTTTAAGAACGTCCCCAGCAACTAGGTCAAAAGGCTCCGAGCGCGGTGTGCTCATGCCCGTCGTGGTGCGCCCGAAGGGGGGGACGGCTGCTACGAGCTCGATCATTTGCGAGGAGAAGACGAACCAGTCGTTGCAGATCCAATATGGATCTCGCCGACCTCGGCAAGCTGCTCGATGAGTGGAAGCCCTGTCGGGTCGTCTATTTCAACACCACCCAGAATGATGGTGTCATCGCGCAGGTCGATCTGCGTGTTGAACACAGCGAGGTTAAAGCCGGAGGCCACAAATCCGATAGCAGCCAGGACGAGCCCCGTGGCAACAAGCCCACCCGCTACGGCAAGGTAAATCCTTTTTACGCTGGACATGTTTGCACTCCTTCCTATGCCGTGAGCGGCGCCGCTTCAGCGCCCATGCGGCTCTTATTGCCTCGATCTTTCCAGAAGGGCGAAACGGCTTTCTTCGCCCAAAGGGCAGAGAGGCGCGCGATCTGCTTGGACGCCGTCCAGGCGCCGGCTCCCGTGAGGAGCGCCACACCGATGGAAGCGAATCCCATTCCCATCGAGGCCAAAACGTACGGAACATGCCCGATAATGATGCCGTCCACGGCGAACAGGAGCCCTACCAGGCCCGCGCCCCCGAATGCCGCGGCCACGATCCACACGCAGAGCGCAAGAACCCAAATACAGATGTAGACTGCAGCGGCAACGGCGACGAACGCGAGCAGCAGCGGAATCCATACCGGAGAGCCCACGATGGCGAGCGCCCATAGAAGTGCCGTGCTCTTGCGCTTGGTCCTCGCGATCGCGCGCGGCACGGCGGGCAGTTCGTCGAGCGTTGCCTCGGCGGCCTCACCGGGCGTGCCCATGGCGGCCACAGCCTCGGCCTCCGTCATGCCGTCCTCCATACGGTCGGCGATGGCCTCCGCGTAGAACTCCTGCGTTTCCTTTACCTGATCTGCCGGCAGGCAGGCCAGAAGCTCGCCCAGCCGGTTCAAGAACTCATCGCGCGTCATGGTGCGCCCCCTCCACGTAACGGTAGATCTCCTGCACGGATGGCCATTCGGCGAGGAACTCGGCGATACGCTCGCGCCCGGCGTCCGTGATGCGGTAGTACCTCCGCAGCCGCCCGTTGTGTTCGGCGGAGCGCGCGGTGATGCAGCCCGCCTTCTCCAGGCGCTTGAGCAACGGATAGAGCGTGGATTCCGTGAGCCCCATACTCGCGGGCACGTCCTTCACGATCTGATAGCCGTAGGATTCCTCGCCCGAGACGGCCGCGAGCACGCAGGCCTCGAGGAAGCCGCGCTTCATCTGTGCCTCCATCCGCACACCTCCTTTCGTAGTATACTGTGTAACACCTACTATATGACACATAGTATATGATGTTAACAGTTGTCGTATAGGGAGTCCGGTCTGTCTGTCCCCTGCGGGTACTCATTGGGGACGTACTTAAATGAGTACCCATCGCTCAAGGTGGCACCTGGGGACGTTCCTTATGTGCCGGCACTTTGGGACACTCCTTGTCAAGGTTTTGTTCCATCGTGCGGGTTGCTATTTAACGTGCGACAATGCCGTGTGAAAATCGAAATGTCTCCTGGGGGCTATCTATGCTGTACGAGTTTTGTGCCGAGAACTTTGAGCGTGTGCCGGCGGCTATCGATGCCGGTGCTAAGCGCATCGAGTTGTGCGACAACCTTGCCGCCGGTGGTACCACGCCCTCGGCCGGCGTTATCAGCACTACGGTCAGCTATGCTCACGAGCATGACGCGCGAGTGATGTGCATGATTCGCCCGCGTGGCGGTGACTTTCACTACAACCAGGACGAGCTGCGCATGATGGAGATGGACTTGGGTCTTGCCGTGAGCGCCGGCGTTGACGGCCTGGTCTTTGGCTGCTGCAAGCCCTGTGCCGGCGGCTGGGCGCTCGACGAGCTCACCCTCGGCGCCCTCGTGATGGCTACGGGCTGCGCGACCGAGGAGTGCAAGCGCGGGGCCATCGATATCACCTTCCACATGGCCTTTGACCAGCTCTCGCTCGAGGCTCAGCTCGATGCCATTGACGCACTCGCCGACTGCGGCATCACGCGCATCCTGACGCATGGTGGTGCTGCCGGAACGCCGATCGAGGACAACCTGGAGCACCTGTCGCGTCTTGTCGAGTATGCGGGCGACCGCCTGACCATTCTTCCCGGTGGCGGCATTTCCACGGCCAATCGCGATACCGTGGCGGCGGCACTGGGCGTCTCCGAACTCCATGGCACCAAGATCGTGCCGCTGGAGGTATAACCCGTGGCGCTGGTATTTGACGTTCAGCAGGCGAACGGTAAGCCCGACGACAACCGTCGTCCCGGCACCGCGTGCCCCTTTTGCGATACCGAGGAACTCGCCAATATCATCCGGCGCGACGGTGGCTGCATCTGGCTCGAGAATAAGTTTAAGACCTTGCGGGCCACTCGCCAGACCGTATTGATTGAGTCGTCCGACCACGACGCCGACCTGGTGACCTATGCGCCGGACGAGCTGCATCATGTTATGCGGTTTGCCCTGGATTGCTGGCAGCGGATGATTGACTCCCGACAGTATCGCAGCGTTCTCATGTACAAGAACAAGGGCCCACTTTCGGGCGGCAGTCTGGTCCATCCGCACATGCAGATTGTGGGTTTGGAGCAGGAAGACGGCTATGCTTCGCTGGCTTCCGCCAATTTCGAAGGCATCAATGTCTGGCGGCAGGGGAGAATCTCGGTCAACGTCTCAACCGAGCCGATCATGGGATTCTTTGAGGTTAACGTCTCGGCTCCACAGGGAATCGCCGCCAGCGACGACGCCCGCGACCAAGCCGAAGCGGACCTGTTTGCCGATGCGATTCAGGTGGCCCTGCGCTATATCCTGCACGAACACCACGGCGGTCGCGCGGAGTCGTACAACTTGTTCTTCTACCACATGGACGGCCGGACCATTGCCAAGGCGTTGCCACGTTGGGTGGTTTCGCCCTACTTTGTCGGCTATCGTTTGGCCCAAGTCAATGCCGAGACGACGCTCGATATCGATGTTGAGCGTCTGCGTGCGCATCTGGAAACGCTCGTATAGCAAGACTAACACCCACGTAATGCGGACAGCCTAGCGCGCCATGGCATCGCGGCCAGCCTTGACCCGCTTGCGCTGGGCGGCGCGCTCCTCGCCGGTCAGGCGCTCAAAGAGATGCCCGATAATCGAGGCCAGCACCTGCTGAAACAGCGTGCCGCACATGACGGGGAACACGACCTCGCCCGGAAAGTACTGCGTGGCGATGACGGCACCCGAAGAGATGTTGCGCATGCCGCAGGTAAAGCACATGGTAGTCGTCTCGCTATATGGCAGATGCAGCGCACGTGCGACCAGAAAACCGACGACAAAGCCGCTGATGGCGAAGACCAAAATAAAGAGGGCGACTTCCAGGCGCACCGCGTTTATGTGTAGCACGTACTCGCTCATAGCGGTGGAGTTGGACGCGATGACGCCCATCATCATGAACTTGCAGGCGGGCGAGAGCACGGGAGAGAGTTTCTCGTGGCCCCAGCCGCGCGTGAGTTCATTGATGGCAATACCGAGCACAGCGGGGATGGCGATCATAAAGGCCATGTTCTGCATCATGCTCGGCACGTCGATCGAGACGGTGGCGCCCAGCAGGAGCTTGAGCGTAAGCGGAATCGTCACAGGTGAGATGACCGAGGACGTCAGGATGATGGTGAGCGCGAGCGGGCCGTTGCCGCCGAACATGCTGATCCACATAAAAGCGGTGACGGCCACGGGCACGCTGTATTCGAGCACAATGCCGCAGACAAGGTTGGGGTTGGAGCCAAAGAAGAGTGACCCCATGGCATACGCCGCGATGGGAATAAGCACCGCCGAGACGAGCAGCGCCAAGACTAGGTGCAACGGACGGCGGAACACCTCGGTTACCTGGTGAAAGGTGTTGCTGAGCGCACCCTGAAACGTCATAAAGGCAAACAAGGTGGGAACGATGGGCTTGAGTACGCCAATCTGTTGGGGAAAGAGCACGCCGAGTGCCACGCAAATCGGAACGATGACCTGCATGTGCCCCGCAAGAAACTTGCCCAGTCCAACCCATTGCTTCATATGCTCTTGTGACTCCCTTTGCTCGTGAATCCGTTTTGAATGGATATGCTAGACGCTCGCATGCGTCCGTGCGTCAGAAACGCTCGATTATTTCGAGGGTATTACCGCCCTCGTTTATCGAAACCGCGGCGTGCTGGACGTTGTGCGTCCGCGCTGCACGGTATAATAAATCCGTTCAACAGATCTGCCTGCCGAAGCGGGTATACACAGAGGACTCATCGCTATGAACCGTGAGAGGTATCGCGGCGACCTGCCCCTATCGGGGGTGGGCGCCTATGTCATCGCTTAAGACGACGCATCGCTGGGCAGTCGCTCGGCAAAACCCCGAGCTCGAAAAGGAGCTTTCGGCTGGCCTGGGCATACCCGGGCTGGTGGCGCGCATTATGGTTGCGCACGGCATAACATCCATCGAGGAAGGCCAGCTGTTTTTGACGCCTTCGCTCGATCGCGACTGGGCCGACCCACTCATTATTCCGGGCATGGCGGTCGTTGCCGACCGCGTCGAGCGCGCTATTCGCAACCACGAGCACATCGCGGTCTTTGGCGATTTTGACGTCGACGGCATTACGTCGACTTGTCTGTTGACCGAGGCGCTACGTTCGTTTGGCGCCAACGTCACGCCGTTTATTCCGCATCGCTTTGACGAGGGCTACGGCCTGTCGCGTGCGGCGCTCGACCGCGTCAACGAGCTCGCCCAACCCAACCTGATCGTGACCGTCGATAACGGCATTGCCGCCAAGGAGGAGGTCTCCTATCTGGAGAGCCTGGGGATCGATTTGGTGGTCACGGACCATCACGAGCCGTCCGACCAGGTGCCGCAGGGCGTGCCCCTGACCGACCCCAAGCTCGAGGACGAGGGTCCCTCGCGCGAGCTTGCCGGTGCCGGTGTGGCGCTCAAGCTGGTGCAGGTCCTGGGCGAGCGTTTGGGCAAGCCGTCGTATTGGCGTTCGCTGATCGAGGTCGCGGCGCTGGGCACCGTGTCCGACATGATGCCGCTCACGCCCGAGAATCGCGCACTGGTCGCCGAGGGCATCCAACAGATGCGCGTGACGGCCCGTCCCGGCTATATCGCGCTTGCCGCACTTGCCAAGGCCGACCTTTCTACCATTACGGCCGACGGCCTGTCGTTTTCGCTCATCCCTCGTCTGAATGCTGCCGGCCGCATGGCTGATCCCAAACTGGCGCTCGACCTGCTGCTTGCCCGCGATCCTATCGAGGCAAGTGCACTGGCAGCCGAGCTCGAGGAAATCAACCGTCAGCGCCGCGAGATCGAGGCGGAGCTCACACGCGACGCCATGGCAAAGGTCGAGGAGACCTATGACGGCGGTCGCGCAATCGTCGTGGGTGGCGAGGGCTGGCACGAGGGCGTCAAGGGTATCGTAGCGAGCCGCCTGACCAACCGTTATCACGTGCCGGCGCTGCTCTTCTCGATTGAGGACGGCGTTGCGCGCGGATCGGGTCGCTCGGTGGGCAAGGTCAACCTGTTCGACGCCGTCGAGCGTTGTTCCGACCTGCTGATTCGTCGCGGCGGACATGCCGGTGCGGTGGGTGTGACCATCGAGGCATCCAAGCTCGATGAGTTCCGCCGCCGCCTTTCCGCCGTGCTATCGGAGCTTCCCGCCGAGGACTTTGAAGACACCGACGAGGTTGCCGCCACCGTCGACCTCTCCGAGTTAAATATCGAGACCATCGAGCAGATTTCCCGTCTTGAGCCGTTTGGCCAGGGCAATAAGGTGCCGTTGCTGGCCGCCGAGGGCGTGACGATGTGTGATCGCGCCGTGGTGGGCAAAACCGGCGAACACATGCGCTTCGTGGCGACCGATGGCGCCGCGAGTGTGCCGGCCATCATGTTCCGCGTGCCGCAGATCGATAGGCTCATCAATTGCGACAGCGCCGTCGACTTGGTGTTCGAGGCCGTGGCCGAGCATTGGCAGGGACGCGTGAAGCCCAAGCTCATGATCAAGGATGTTCTGGTCCGCGATACCACGCTGCCCAGCGTCGACGATCCGGCATGCGAGCTTCGTCGTGGCGTACAGCCGGCGGATTCCGGCCTGCGCCTGGAGTCGCGTAAGCGCGAGACGCTCGCCCAGCTTTCCTATACCGAGCTCACGCGCTCGCTTATCCATAGCTTTATCGGATCGAACCAGCCGCACCGCGCGCAGGTTGAGGCGCTCGATGCCTTGGCCGACCACCAGAGCGTCTTGGCCGTTATGGGAACGGGCCGCGGCAAGTCTCTCATCTTCCATGTACATGCTGCGCGCGAGGCTGTCCTTCGCGGACGTGCGAGCATCTTTGTCTATCCGCTGCGTGCGCTTGTTGCCGACCAGGCCTATCACCTCTCGTCGACGATGGCAGCGCTTGGCATTGGCGTTGGCGTGCTGACCGGCGAGACCGTGGAGGCCGCACGCGATGATGTGTTCGCCGGCCTAGCTTCGGGCCGCACCGGTATCGTGCTCACGACGCCCGAGTTCCTATCTATCCACCGTGACCGCTTCGCGCGTTCGGGCCGCATCGGCTTTGTCGTTATCGATGAGGCGCACCACGCCGGCCTTGCCAAGGGCGGCGACCGCAGCGCCTATCTCGACATGCCCGATATCCTCAAAGCCCTGGGCGACCCGGTTGTTATGGCTGCGACGGCCACCGCAACGGCTCCGGTCGTGGCCGAGCTTGCCCGCATGCTGCCGATCACTCGCACGGTGGTCGACGAGACGGTGCGCGAGAACCTGCAGCTCGAGGACGACCGCGACCTTGCGAGCCGCGAGAACCGTTTGGTGTCGATCGTGGCGACGGGGGAGAAGACCGTCATCTACGTTAATTCGCGCGACCAGTCCGTGGCGCTCGCCAAGACGTTGCGCAAGCGTGTGCCCGATTGCGCAACCCATATCGCGTTCTATAACGCGGGTCTTGCGCGCCCCGATCGCCGCCGCGTGGAGGAAGCATTCCGAGACGGCAGCCTCAGTTGCATCGTCTCGACTTCGGCCTTTGGCGAGGGCGTCAACCTTCCCGATATTCGCCATGTCGTGCTCTATCACATGCCGTTTGGCGCGATTGAGTTTAACCAGATGAGTGGCCGCGCCGGTCGCGATGGACAGCCCGCCGTGATTCACCTGCTCTATTCGTCGCGCGACGCCCGCATTAACGAGCGCCTACTCGACTGCTATGCGCCCGAGCGCGACGAGCTCGTCACGCTCTATCGCGCGCTGCAAACCATGTGGCGCTCCAACCGCGGCAAGACCGGGGACGATTCCTTTAGCGCGAGCGATATCGACATCGCGCAGATGTGCCTTGCCATCGATGCTCGCACGCCGGTCGACGAGCGCTCGGTGGAAAGTGGCCTGGGAATCTTCGAAGAGCTTGGTTTCTGTCGCGTTTCGGGGTTTGACGACACCCGTCGCATCGCGATGGCCGAAAACCCCGGCCGTGTGCAATTGAGCAGGTCAATTCGCTATTTGGAGGGCTTGCGCTCGCGCATGGAGTTCTCGGCTTTCCGGAGTTGGGCGCTCGATTCGTGCGCTTCTGATATGCTAGCCAAAGTTAACCGCCCGATCGTACCGCGGGCCTAGGGGAAGGGGACCTCGATGGATGCCGCAGCCCGTACCGCCCATGATTCCACCCTCCAGCCGTTCTCGGAGATGGAGCACTATAAGCATGCCGATGAGCTGCCGCCCGAGATTATGGCGGACAGCTACGACAAACTGGAGCGCCTGTGCCTCAAATATATGAATGAGGACGACTTCTCTAAGGTGGAGCAGGCCTATTGCTTTGCTGCCGAGAAGCACTGCAACCAAAAGCGCCGCTCGGGTGAGATGTACATCAACCATCCCGTCGAGGTGGCCATCATTTTGGCCGATCTCAAGATGGACTGCGATGTGGTGTGTGCCGCGCTGCTGCACGATACCGTCGAGGATACCGAGACCTCGCTTGCCGATGTTTCCGGCCTGTTTGGCGATACGGTGGCCGAGCTCGTCGATGGCGTGACCAAGCTCACCAACATCGAAGTCGACAGCATGGACGAGAAACAGGCGCTCACGCTGCGAAAGATGTTCCTCGCCATGTCCAAGGACATCCGCGTCATCATCGTTAAGCTTGCCGACCGTCTGCACAACATGCGCACCCTTGCGGCCCTGCGTGAGGACCGTCGCCTGTTTAAGGCCCGCGAGACCATGGACGTGTATGCGCCCCTGGCCGACCGTCTGGGCATGAGCTCCATTAAATGGGAACTCGAGGACCTGTCCTTCTTCTACCTTGAACCCGATGCCTACCAGCGCATCGCACGCATGGTGGCGGAGTCGCGCGAGGTCCGTGAGCGCTATCTGGCCGAGACCATCAAGACGCTCACCGACGAGCTCAACCGCATTGGCCTGGAAGACTTCCAGATCAACGGCCGTTCCAAGCACTATTGGTCCATCTACCAAAAGATGAAGCGCAAGGGCAAGGAATTCTCCGAGATCTACGACCTGGTGGCACTGCGCGTCATCACGCATTCGGTGCGCGATTGCTACTCCACGCTCGGCGCGGTGCACACGCTGTGGCACCCCATGCCCGGCCGCTTTAAAGACTATATCGCCATGCCCAAGGTCAATAACTACCAGTCGCTCCACACGACGGTCATCGGCCCCACGGCTCGCCCGCTCGAGATTCAGATTCGAACCTACGAGATGCATGAGCAGGCCGAGTACGGCATTGCCGCCCACTGGCTCTATAAGAAGTCGGGCGGATCGTCTGCGTCTAAGACCAATGATGCTCAGCGTCTGGACGACCAGATTAACTGGCTCAAACATTCGCTCGATTGGGCTGCGTCTGATGAGATTACCGACGCCAAGGAATACCTGCATTCGCTGAAGGTCGACCTCTTCGATCAGGAGATCTTTGTCTTTACGCCCAAGGGCGAGGTCATGGCGCTTCGTGCCGGCTCCACGCCGCTCGACTTTGCCTACGCCGTTCACACCGAGGTGGGAAACCATTGCGTCGGCGCCAAAATCAACGGTGCGGTGGCTCCGCTCACGCACGAGATTAAGACGGGTGACCGTGTCGAGATTCTGACTAACAAGAGTTCCAAGCCGTCGCGTGATTGGCTCAAGATCGTTAAGACACCTTCCGCCAAGTCAAAGATCCGCCGCTATTTTGCCGCTGCGACCAAGGACGACGACGCTGCTGCTGGTCGCGATATGCTGGCCAAGGACCTGCGTAAGCGTGGCTATGGCATTTCTACGCCGCGTTCGACGCGTGCGCTCAACGCCGTGGCGGAGCAGTTTAACTTCAAGCAGCTCGAGGACCTGTTCGCAGCCGTTGGTGCGGGCAAAGTCGCCCCACGTGCTGTGGGCAACAAGGTCGAGCAGATTTTGGACCCTAAGCCCGAGGAGCAGCTCACCAAGACCGAGGCCATTGCCGAGGTCGTCAAGCAGCCTGCCCGCGGCTCCAACCGCAAGCCGCGAAAGCGCGGTAAGAGCGCCAGCAACGGCATTATCGTCAAGGGCGAGAGCAACAGCGGCCTACTGGTCCGTCTGGCTCATTGCTGCAACCCCGTGACGGGCGACGACATCGTCGGCTTCATCACGCGCGGTCGTGGCGTTTCGGTGCATCGCGCCAACTGTCCCAACGTCAAGGGTCTTATGGAGCATCCCGAGCGCATGATTGAAGTGGAGTGGGACGGCGCTGCCGACACCCTCTTTCAGGTCGAGATCGTGGTCGAGTGCCTGGACCGCATGGGCCTGCTCAAGGATGTCACCATTGCCATTGGCGATGCGGGCGGCAATATCCTTTCTGCCGCCACGTCGACCAACCGCGAGGGTATTGCAACCCTGCGCTTTATGGTCGAGATCTCGGACGCGAGTGGTCTGGATCCGCTGCTGGCCTCCATCAGCAGCGTTGACTCGGTCTACGACGCGCGCCGCCTGATGCCCGGTGAGGGTGGAGCCCAGCTTAAGCGCCGCGTTTAGTCGCGACGAACGTGTCACATTATCGATATTCGCTATGCTCGAGGCATCGTTTGATGCCTCGAGTTCTATAGAGAGGAGAAGGACATGAGTGCTGTGTCCTTGGATTTAACTCCCAAGGGATCGGTCGAGATCGAGACGCTCGTAAACGGTCCCATTCAGACCAATAGCTATGCTGTCATTTCGGACAATGAGTGCGTGATTATCGACCCCGCATGGGAAGGCGAGCGCTTGGTGGAGCATATTCGAGCCGAACACCCCGGCGTACACGTGCTTGGCGCCGTATGCACTCATGGCCATGCCGATCATGTTGGTGGTGTTGCCGGCGTGCGAACCACCGCTGGTGAGGGCTGCCAGTATGAGCTGTGTGCTAAGGATGTGGCGGTGCCGCATGCGAATATCGAGGAACAGCGAGCTATGTGGGGCATCGAGACGCCCGATCCGGGTGAGCCGACGCGCCTGCTCGCCGAGGGCGATGCTATCGAGGTGGGCGATATCTGCCTGCAGGTGATCGAGACGCCAGGGCATACGCCGGGCGGGATCGTCTTGTTTGCTGTCACCGAGCAGGGGAACATTGCCTTTGTGGGCGACACGCTATTCCCGGGCAGCCACGGCCGCACCGACCTTGCCGGTGGCGACGAGGCAGCGATTATGCGCTCGCTCTCCAGGCTCGCCCGGCTTCTCCCGCCCGATACCGTTTGCCTAACCGGCCATGGCGATTCGACCACCATGGCACGCGAGCTCATGCAGAACCCTTTCATGCGGATGTAGCTTAATAGTCGGCTTTTGAAGCACGAGAAGCGTCCAAACGTCAAGCTATTTTTCCCCAACGGGTCGATTCCGTAGGGCAAACGGTCAAAAAAGTCTGTTTGGACGATATTCGTGAACAAACGAACGTTTATGCTCGGGTGCGCCGTGGTAAAATCTCAGGCGTTATCGGAGCAACCTTACAGGAGGTTTCTTTTATGCTCGTCAACGCAGCAGACATGCTCAAGAAGGCCGAGGCCGGCAAGTACGGTCTTGGTGCCTTCAACACCAACAACCTCGAGTGGACCCTGGCTATTCTCCAGGCCGCCGAGGAGGCCAAGTCTCCGCTGATCCTTCAGTGCACCGCTGGTGCCGCTAAGTGGATGGGCGGTTTCAAGGTCTGCGCCGACATGGTCAAGGCTGCCGTCGAGGCCACGGGCGTTACCGTTCCCGTCGCCCTTCACCTCGATCACGGTTCTTACGAGGACTGCTTTAAGTGCATCGAGGCCGGCTTCACGTCCATCATGTATGACGGCTCTCACGAGGAGACCTTCCAGCTTAACCTCGACCGCACCAAGGAACTCGTTGAGCTTGCCCACTCCAAGGGCATGTCCATCGAGGCCGAGGTCGGCGGCATCGGCGGCACCGAGGACGGCGTGACCTCCAGCGGCGAGCTCGCTGATCCTGCTGAGTGCAAGCAGATCGCTGACCTGGGCGTCGACTTCCTTGCCTGCGGTATCGGCAACATCCACGGCGTGTACCCTGCCGACTGGGCTGGCCTTTCCTTCGAGCGCCTGGGCGAGATTAAGGCCCAGACCGGCGACCTGCCCCTCGTCCTGCACGGTGGCACCGGCATCCCCGAGGATCAGATCAAGAAGGCCATCTCCCTGGGTATCTCCAAGATCAACGTCAACACCGACCTGCAGCTCGTCTTCGCCAAGGGCGTTCGCGAGTACATCGAGGCTGGCAAGGATCAGCAGGGCAAGGGCTTTGACCCCCGTAAGCTCCTCAAGCCTGGTCGCGACAACATCGTTGCCCGCACCAAGGAGCTCATGGAGGAGTTTGGCTCCGTCAACAAGGCGTAAGTAGCGGTTTAACTTCCCGCCGGAGGCCCCGTTTCCCCTACGCTGTTTCCCTCG
>UQPI01000060.1 GCA_900542945.1 uncultured Collinsella sp. | reverse complement strand
GACCGTTTTGATAGGCGCGCTCTTCTTCGTACAGGCGGCCGAGCGTGGGGGCATCGACGTTCTCGGCAAAGACCGAGAACTTGCCGGCGCGCAGCTGCGGATCGATCATAAAGCGCACGAGGGGCTCGCCGACAAAGACATAACGGCGCTTTTCGGCCTGCGCCTTCACAAACTCGCGGACCTCGCGCGAAAGCTCGGGGTAGAACGGGGCGAGCATGGGATCGTCGTCGGCGGCGATCAGGATGGTATAGAGTGCCGGCGCCGTGTTGACGCCATTGATCACCAGAGTCTGATCCTCCATGTCGCGAGCGGCCTGCTTGGCAAGCTTCTTAAAGGAGAACGGGGCACGGGTGGCACCGAAGATGCCGGCCACGTGGTCCTCGAAGATGTTCAGGAAGTTCACGAAAGATCACTCTCCGTATAGGTTCTTTGGTATCCGAGCAAATATAGGCATATCCCAACGATTATAGAGGATAGGGTTCCCGCAACTGCCGCCTTGGCGGCGACCGCGGCTGCAAGGCTGGCAATTTCCATATGGTGTGCAAGACAGGATGCCGCTGCGCAGCCGATGCCGGTGACGGCGATGGCGGCGATGGCGGCAAGGTTTGAGCCCTGATCGGCACGCTTGGCATGGGCATTGAGCAGCGCAGATGACGCCGCGGCAGTTGTCGCGACCAGCGCAAAGGCAGCCCAAAGGAGCGGGTCTTCCAGCGCTGCGGCAACGTTGCCGAGCCCCAGCACGCCTCCGGCTGAAAGCGCGACCGTGGCCAGACGGGCAAAAAGCGCGCCCATGCCCGTTGCCGCGGCGGCGCTTGCCGGGCCGAGCCAAAATGACGCGACGCCGGCGGCGACCCCAGCTGCCAGGAAGGTATTGCCGGTCAGACAGCCAAGCGCAAGCGCGCAGGTGAGTGCGGCGCTCGCGGCAGCCTCGGTGCGACCCCAGGCGATCCACCAACCGGACATGGCAGCGGCAAAGATCACCGCGACGGGCAACATCGACAGGATGCCCTGCGCCTGCATGGTGGCGTTGGCCATGAGCACCAAAAAGCCCACAGCCGAGATGGCCGAGCCAATCTGGGGGGCCAGGCCAGCCGCCGCTCCGATCGCGATGGCCGCAATGACCAGGCCGGGAAGCGCCGCGACCCCGGCCGTTTGCATCAGCAAAAAGCTAAAGGTGCCGCACGTTAGCGCCGAGATAGCGTGCATGGTGTAGTCGCGCGCATGGCTCCAGCGCGTGCCCGCCCAGCCGAGCGCGGGGTCGACCTCGATGGCGTCGTCCTCGTAGTACGACGGCTCGATATCGTCGAGCTCTTGCTCGTCATCCGAAAGCTCGCCAACCATTTGCTCCAGACTGCGACGGCCCTCGCGCACGCTGCCCAGACCGGCAAGGAGTTGGTCGCAAAATGCCTCGATGCTGTTGGGGCGGTCCTGCGGCATGGGGGAGAGCGCGCTCATGAGCGCGGCCTCGGCTCCCGGGGGAAAGTGTGGTATCAGCTCGCTGGGATAGGTGGCGCCGCCGATGATGCGGTCGAGCGAGTCGGCGGGCGTGGCCGCCATAAAGGGAGCGCTGCCGCACAAGCCCTCATAGATAACGCAGGCAAGGGCAAAGACATCGGCGCGTTCGTCGACCGTGCCGGTCTCGATATCGAGCTGCTCGGGCGGCATGTAGCCGATGGTGCCGCCGCGCGAGCCGCCAAAGCCACCGGCGGACGACAGTCGCGCCATGCCAAAGTCGGTGAGCTTTACATTGCCCGAGTGGTCGATGAGCACGTTGGCGGGCTTAATGTCCAGGTGGAGTACACCATTGCTATGGGCGAAGGTGAGCGCCTGGCCCAGGGCATCGGCAATGGCCGCGGCCTCGTCAAAGGTGAGCGAGTGGCCGTCCACGCGATGCAAAAACTCGGCCAGCGACATACCGTCGACATACTCCATGACCAGGTAGGCATAGGCGGTGTCATGCGTAAAGTCGATGACCTGCACGATATTGGGATGTTGAAGCATGGCGGCAGTGTGCGCCTCGCGCAGGACATCCATGATGTCGCTGGCGGGCATGCCGGCGCCGTTGATAAGGGGGATGCGCTTAATGGCGACGCGGCGGCGCAGGTGCGTGTCGCGGCAAATCTCGATGGAGCCAAAACCGCCGGTCGCAAGTGTCTCGAGCGGCTGGTACCGCTTGAGCAGCTCGCGAGAGCTGGTGCCCTCCAAAGGAACGTCCGGCGAGAACCGGGCGGTATGTTGCGAGAAAAGCGGCATGGCCAACCCTCGTGCGTTTAAAGTTCGTTTGCGAGTGGCGGGCGCGGAGCCGAGCCGTTCGCGGTGGCATAGATGCTGCTAGTGTAGCACGCTCGGGCGGATGGCGAGGAAACGGGGACGAGGTGGTCCGATCGACCCGACTCCGTTTCGACGCGTCCGGAAAGCGCATCCCAGTTTTCAGCCAAATAATGGGATGCGCTTTCCGATTGGGGTGGGCTGCGGAAACTGCATCCCAGAATATTGGCCTGGAACGGGACGGACTTTCCGAATCGGCGCTCAAAAGGAAACCGCATCCCGCTTTGGAGCGGGGCTGCGGACAAAAGCTGGACCGTGATCTGGCTCGGATTGGAGTTCGCCTGAATCGTTGATGCCGGCTGGTGTGGGAACAGAGATAAACGAGCGGCTCGAGCGATATAATGACGCGCTATGGAGGCCATATGCTTTTTCCCCGCCGTTCTGCTACATCTGCCTGCGCCATTGCGCTTGTCGTAATGGCGGTCACCCCTTATCACCGGTTTTCGTCTTCAATCAGCCTGACGTCAGGTGCAATGACCTGGCTCGTTATCCTGGGCGTATGCCTCGCGGCGTTTGTTCATGGTGCTGCGCTATGCAAGGGGGGAATGAGAAGGCCGCGGCATCTCGGTGCCATCGGTGTTTTCCTTGGTGTTATTGCAACGGTTCCCGAATGGGCCGACCTGGTTTTCTATGCTCGCGGAGATTCTATTCCATTCGTGTTTGCACCGATCTGGCTGTTGCATGGCGTTTCGTGCGTCTCGTGCTTTGTTGGGTCGCTGCTCCTCTCATATGTTATTTGGGGCACGGTGGGCTCTCCTTTGACGCAGGGGGCGACGCGGGCTGACGAAAGAGAAACTCGTCATCCGCAGGACGCGATTTTTACAGAAACAATAGCCGTCCTGTCTTGTCTGCTGTTTTGCTGTCGAGTTTCATGGAGAATTGTTCCCGAGCCATGGGGGGCACCCTCTGTTTCGGCCGCGTCAATTGGTCTTGTGCTTTTAATTCCGTTGGTCTATCTCGTATTGGCTGCGGTCCCGCTGTTTCGCTGCTCCCGCGCCTTTGGTCGGGGGCAGAGCGACGTGTTTGCCCGTTCTGTGCTCGTGGCAGTCCCTATTGGCCTTGTTCCGGCTATTGAGGCGGCATACTTCGCAAGCGATGCCGCGATCATTGCATTGCTTGCGATGGGGTCTGCTATCGCTGCTGCCTTCGTATGCATGTTACTAAGGAGAAAACGGGACAACAATACGGATATCGCCTGTGCGTCCGACACATTCGATGCGGGGGTGTTTTCCCCTGCCCTGTCGCCTAGAGAAGAGCAGTTTGTTCGACTGCTGCTCAAAGGGAAAACGCCGGCGGAAATTGCCAAGGAGACGGATACGAAGCCATCGACGGTGAGAACAACGCTTCACCGAGCATACGGGAAGGCGTCGGTTACGGGCTCACGCGAGCTCGTGGCGTTGTTTGCGGGTGAGGGCGATACTGTAGGGCATGAGCTGCCGCAGCGGCATGCTGACGATATGGTGGCATCAGCTCGAACGCGCCGGCTGTTTCGATACCTGCTCACATTGTTTTTTATCCTCCTTGCGGCGGGGCCCTTGGTAATGGCGGATAGCGATTGGGGGTCCGGTGTTTCGCGGGCTGTCGCCTTCTCCCTCTTAAGCTACGCATTGGGTCTCGGACTGCTTCTGTCGCTACGCTACGCGGGTGGAAAAGCGAATCGTGGCGCTGCACTGGATAGAGCAGGTGAAGCTATTGGGCTCGGAAGTCCGTGCGTATGGGCGATGCTATCTGCTGCGGAATGGTCTTTTATCTATATCGCGGCATGGGGGTGCATACGCGATCCGTTGATGGCCGTGCCAGTCCTGGTTTGCGGCGTGGCGTCTATGGCTTCGCTCGCCGTTGAGCTGCGTCCGTTTAAGGTGCGTGCTCGTACCCGGTCTATCGTGCCGTTGGTGTCAGTGGGCATGGTTGCCTTAATCTATGCGGCCGCTAGGGGGCGAATCCACGGGCTTGCGGTGCTGATGGGGATGTTGCTCACATATAAGGTGCTGCGAAGCTGTCCGCAGCGCAAAATGCTTGGGATATGGATGCTTTGCTTCGGGGCGACGGCTCCTGTTTGGGCTGTCTTGCTCAATATGGTGCAGGATCTGACGGTTTTCGAGCCGTTGTTCCTCGCGTCGTTGTTGGGGCAAAGTTCGGCTGTCAATGTCGTCGTGGCAACGGTGATTGTTTGCTGGTCTGTGCCCATGTTCGTTACGCACATCGCGCTCGCCCGCTCGGTTGAGGACGAGAAGGCCGTCTTGGAGTACCGGGCGAACGGGTCCACCGAAACGGCCCGCGTGCGCCAGCTGGCCCTGCTTACGTCGCGCTCCCTTTCTGATGTTCAGTCGCAAATTTTGCTGATGACGGCAGAGGGGGCAACGACAAAGGCCATTGCGGAGGATGTCGGTTACGCTGCATCTACGGTGCAAGCGCTGCGGTCTGCATCTTACCGCCAGTTGAAGATCAAGAATAAGGCGGAGCTAATTTTATTGTTATCGCAGGTAAATAACGTGTAAACGCCTGAGCAATCAACTCAATAGCGGGTGTTTACAGACATCTTTCTCTATTCATGCGAAGGTTGCCGTGCGTCGACGCATTGTTAACCGCTTTTGATTGGGACGAGATCGAGCGTTGCTGCTCGGCCTGGCCAATAGGAGGGTGATGTCGCTTGAATGGAAATCTATTACGGCACGAGTTATCCAAGATATTTGGCAATCCTATATTTGCGTTGGCTCTTATTTTGGCGATTGTAATTTCGATGGCAGCTGCTATCGAGGCGTGGTGGACACTCGAGGTTGAGCGCAAGCAGCTGTTATCGCTTGGCTATGGCGTTGGGTTGCAAGCCGAATGCTATCTCGGTCAAACACGTGAAAGCAGTTACGGTAACTGGATCGTTGTGAGTGCAAATGCACCGTTATCGGCATCGGTGTTTTTCTATGCACTGCCGCTGTTTGCTATGCTGGCCGGGTCGTGGTCGTACTTGTCCGAGCGTTTGAGCGGTTACGAGGCACAGATCTGCACGCGTGTTTCTAGAAATGCATACGTGAAGGTGAAGATGCTGTCTGCTTTCCTCTCTGCGTTTGCGGTCACGGCTATTCCGCTACTCGTGAACTTCCTGATTGTCTCTATGCTGTTTCCTGCGTATCTCCCCCGGGCTGACGAATCGACTTACGTCGGGCTCTATCTGCATAGCTATTTTTCTGGTCTGTTTTATTCCCGGCCTCTGTTGTACGTACTGGTTTATACGCTGTTCGATGCGGTGACGCTGGGGGTTCTATCCATGGCCGTGACCGGTCTGTCGGTTGTGTTTCGCAGCAGAATCAAGGCGTTGGTCGTTCCATATCTGATTATGGTTGCATGGCACTTTGTTAACGACTGGATTTTTAGCGTCCTTTCATGCGTAGGCTTTAACTGCAACATTCTTAACAGCATCAGGTCGGAATCACTAAATAACTGGCCCGACATTCGAGCAGGGTTTGCAGAAATCATTTTGCTGTTCGTCTTTTCTTTGATTTTCGCGAGATTCTTAAAAAGACGCGAGGTGGTCTGATGCTGTTTAGGCTGGTCGCCGCGGACCTGAGGACCGTTTTGAAGAAGAACATCATCACTTTTATTGCGATCGCGGCAGTGACCGTTGCGAACTTGGTATACGCCTACGGATTGTCTTCTATGTATGGGGTCAGGACGGATACCTTGGGGTTTGCGGATAATCTTGCGCTCGTGTTTGCCGGATCTGCTCCGTTTGAGCCTAGGCCCGGGGTCATGTTTGTGCCTCCGCTAGGATGGCTTTTTCTCATTCTGCTTATTCTCTATACAACACTCGACTATCCGACCGAATCGTTGCACGGGTTTGGTTTGCAAACGCTTGTTCGATGTCGGGCAAGAATCCTTTGGTGGGTCTCGCGTTTTATCTTGGTGGCGGCGGTAACGGCATTTTCGCTGCTCGTGGTGGTTTGCTCTGTTGTGATTTGGAGCTTGGTGGTGAGCGCCTCGTTCAGCGCGGTCATTCATGGCGAGTCGCTTCAGCTGGCTAATTTGGCGCCGTGGTTTCTCAAAGCTGCCGAGGCAGATGCGCTGCCGTTTTTCGTAGGACTCTTTTTTGCGTTCGAGGCGCTTGCGTTTGCGCAGGCAGCGGTCGGGTTTGTGCTTGGGTCGTCGGTCTCGTTTGTGGTTTTAATGAGCTCCCTGATCTGTTCGGCATTTGCGCGGCATTGGGTGCTGCTGGGAAATGCCCTGATGCTGTTGCGCTGGGGCGGAATTGTCAAAGAGGGAATCGCGACGGGCTCGAGCGTCTTGTTTTCAATTGTGATTATGTCGTTATGCCTATCGTTGGGTGGACTGTGGTTTCGAAGGGCCGACCTTATAGAAAAGGGGGACAAGATATGAGCGTGATCGTTAGGGACGTATCGAAGCGCATGGGCAAAAACGATGTCCTGCGCAACGTGTCCATCGAGGTTGACCCTGGGACCGTGGTCGGGCTTCAGGGGATAAACGGTTCGGGCAAGACCATGCTCATGCGAGCGGTCTGCGGATTGATCAAGCCTACCGAGGGCGAAATCTCTATCGATGGCCAAAGGCTTGGGGCGGACATCTCGTTCCCGCCGAGTCTGGGGATGTTGATCGAGGCGCCTTCCTTTTTGGGATATCTGTCTGGCTACGACAATCTGGAGCTCATCGCTCAGATCAAGGGCGTTGCCACTCCCGAGGACATTCGCTCTGCCCTGCGGCTCGTGGGGCTCGATGCAGACGAAAAAAAGAAGTTCCGAGCATACTCGCTTGGGATGAAGCAGCGTCTGGGGATAGCTGCGGCAATTATGGAGAAGCCGAAGCTGCTTGTTCTCGATGAGCCAACGAATGCCCTCGACGAAGCAGGTGTTGAAATGCTCAAGCGCGTTGTGGCGATGGCGGCATCAACGGGTCGTGAGGTCCTTCTGTCCAGCCATGACGGAGAGGTGCTCGCGGAGCTGGCCGATCGGGTTTACTGCATGCGCGACGGTGCCGTTGTGAAAGTTCGGGAAAGGTCGTGGGCGCGATGAAGAAGACCCTGTGGACAAGAAGGTCGGTGCTCGCGCTTTTCGGCTGTGCTGCTACTGGCCTTGCGGGCATGAGGGTGAGCGTCGTTAACGGGAGCCGGACGGTCATTCCTGAGAAATATTATGCGGAGGGCGAATGGCTCTCGATGGATGGGGCGTTTCTGGGGTCGAAGGATGTGGCGACTGACGGGTATTCGTTTTGCATAGACGGGGCGGAGCTGCTCACGCCGCGCGAGTATCTCAAGCGTGCGCATGACGATTATTCAAAATATGGCATCGTGGATACGAAAACGAAATTGAAGGACGCCGACACCACATGTGTTATCGCCGTAAAGATGCGTGTCAGGAATAAGGACAATGTCGAAGGCGGAATCAAAACGTATGCTTGGCATTTGGTTCCGGAGCACGCGCCAAACTATGACTTTGTGGTCAATACCGATCTGATAACGCAGGCAATGCCGGCCCTGGGCGGTTCTGCTGCGTTTGCTGTACAGGTTGGGGCGGAGAACGAGTTGCTCGTCCCATTCATGATGCAAAACACCAACGACTATTTCGAAGGTTACGAGACCGTTCGTTTTGAGAAAGCATTTCCCGGGACTTACACGATGAAGATGACCGATCTGCCAGAGAGAAGGCTCTTAAGGTTTGAAGTGAAGTAGCTCGAGAGTTAGGCAAAATGGGTCCATCGGCGGTACCCGCGCCCGATTTCAGGCGCTCCGACTCGGAATCGGGCGCGGGACGAGGCACCTTCGGTGTCGGCCGGATTACCGCTTCTTCTTCTTGTTCTTCTTCTGTTTGCGCTGTTTGCCCTTGGTCTCCTGGGGCTTGTCGCCCTGCTTGGCCTCGGCGGCGGCCTTCTCGGCCTTCATTTTCTTCTTCTTGGTCTCGATACGGAGTTTTTTGTTGATGCGCGCCTTAAGGAAGGAGCCAAACTGCTCGGCATCGCCGCGAACAAAGGTGTCCTTGGGGATCGTCACGCCCTGGTCGGCGAACATGGCCACAAAGATGCGCTCGCCGTCGAGCACGTGGTCGAGTTTCTCAAACGGGAAGAACTGCGACTTGCCGCTCTTGCCCCAGACCATCAGGCCGTCCTCGTTGGCGGCGACGCGGCGATAGCGGCCACCCATGGACTCGTCGGCCTCGACGGCATCGATAAAATCGCGGGCGAGCGTGTGGTGCAGGTTTTTGCTCCACCAGGCCAAAAAGGCGCCGAACACGATCAGGACGACGCCGAACTTGATCCAGTTGCCGCCGGCCACCAGCATGCCAACACCCAGCAGCGCGGCAATTGCAGCGGCGACATACAGGGAGCCGCGGCGTCTGGGCGAGGCGACCAGGCGGGCGAAGTCGGTGACGAGGTCGTTTTCGTATTGGTACTCGTTGAGGTACAGGATGCCGTCGTCGGCTGCGGCCTGCTCCTCGAGCGCGACCTCGACCTGGTCGGCTGCTTCGGAGGGAACGAGGTTGCTCTCTGCGTCTGCCATGCTCTTTGGACTCCTATCGCGGCGGGCTCGCCGTACGGGTTATTATGGAATGCAGTATGCCGTGCGACCGCATGGCCGCCGCGGCAACAAGACTCAGTATACCCGGGGGAGCACCCATGGAATCGTTGTACCGAAAGTATCGCCCGCTCACCTTTGACTCCGTGGTGGGCCAGCAGCATATCGTCTCGACGCTCGAGCACGCCATCACCGAGGGGCGCCTGTCCCACGCCTACCTGTTCTGCGGACCGCGCGGCACGGGCAAGACCACCATGGCGCGCATTCTGGCCAAGGCGCTGCTGTGCCGCAATGCCGAGGCGGCGCGCGCCGAGGGTGCAAGCGGCTGCATGCCCGACGGTACTTGCGAGGAGTGCGAGCTCATTGCCGAGGGTAACCACCCCGATGTCTACGAGCTCGATGCCGCCTCCCGCACGGGCGTGGACAATGTGCGCGAGGAAATCATCAACTCCGTCAACTTTGCCCCGGTGCGCGGCAAGTACAAGATCTATATCATCGACGAGGTCCACATGCTCACGACGGCGGCGTTCAACGCGCTGCTCAAGACGCTCGAGGAGCCGCCGGCACACGTGATCTTTGTGCTGTGCACCACCGACCCGCAAAAGATTCTGGAGACCATCCTCTCGCGCTGCCAGCGTTTCGATTTCCATTGCATCGGCAACGAGGATATCGAGCGTCGCCTGGCATACGTGTGCGAGCAGGAGGGCTTCGATTACGACGATGAGGCGCTGGCTATCGTGGCGCGCCATGCCAAGGGCGGTATGCGCGACGCGTTGTCCACGCTGGAGCAGCTGAGCGTCTTTGGCAACGGTTCTGTGCATGCGGACGACGCCCGCTCGCTTTTAGGCGAGGTTTCGGACCAGATTCTGGGCGAGTTTTCCCGCGCCATTGCCGATCGCGATGTTGCCGAGCTCTATGGACTGATCCGTGCGCAGGTCGAGGAAGGAAACGACCTGCTGGAGCTGACGCGCGACCTGGTGGCGCATGTGCGTGACGTGTACGTTGCCTGCGTTGCCGGTGCCCGTGCCGAGCTGTTTGAGGGCGGCTCCGAGCAGGCCGAGGCGCTTGCTGCCGAGGCCGCTGCCTTTGGCGAGCATCCTGCCGACCGCCTGGCCCGTGTGCTGACGGTGCTCGACGATGCCGCACTGGAGATGAGGGGCGCGAGCGACGTGCGCCTGGTGCTCGAGATCGCCTGCACGCGCCTGGCACGTCCCGAGGCCGATTTAACGATTGAGGCATTGGCCGAGCGCGTGGCCCGCTTGGAGGCCATGGTTGCCAACGGCGCCGTGCCGGCGAGCGTGGCTGCTGCTCAGGCCGCCGCGCCTGCAGCATCCGTACCCGCTGCTGCCCAACAGCCGACGCTAATTTCGGGCGCTCGTGCTGCCGCTCCGGCGGCATCCGCTGCCCCCGCTGCTACGTCCGCGCGCCAGGGCGGTATGCCTTGGGACCGTGGTGTTGCTGTTCCGGCTGCCCAGCCTGCGTCCCGTTCTGCGTCCGTGTCAGCTTCCAAGCCTGCAGCGCCTGCACCTCAGCCTGCGCCGACTCCGACGCCTCAGCCCGTTGCGGCTCCCGCGCCTGCCACCGCTCCGGCACCTAAGCCCCAGTCCAACAATGCCGCCCAGGTTGCCGCCGCCGGTACTGCCGAGACGCCCGCGGTCGAGGATGCCGGAGAGCTGCAGCGCAAATGGGCCGAGGTTGTCGAGCGTGTCAAGGCGCGTCAGGCTTCCTACGCGGGGCTTTTGCTCAATGCCCGCGCCACGGCTGACGACGGCTCCAGGCTCACGGTCTCGTTCCCCGCGGGCTCGACCTTTGCCATCAAGATGCTTGGACGCGCCGACACGCAGTCGGTGGTCCTGCCGACAGTCAGTGCGGTCTTCGGTCGTCGTACCGTCGACTATGTCCTGGATGGGGGTGGCACGCCGGCTCCTCAACATGAGGAGCATTCTCCATCTGCACGGGCTGCGGTATCTGCGGACCCGCAACCCGTGTCCTCGGCGGCCCCTGCATCCTCGAGCGCCAGCGCGACGCAGCCAAAAGCAGCACCGATAGCGGCGCCGACCCCGTCGGCGCCTAAGCCCGTCATGGCCAAACCGGCTGCTCCGACACCCGCGCCCAAGCCTGCCTCGCCCGCGCCCAAGTCGTCTGACCTGGGCAAAGCCCCCTGGCTGCGCTCCGACAACCCCGCCGGCGCTCCTGCCACGGGCAAGCTCCCGACCGAGCCCGCGCCCCGAGCGCCCGAGCGCGCGTCCGCTCCCAAGGCTCAGCCCGCCGCGCCGTCTGCGCCATGGGAATCCGAGCAGGTTCCCTACGACGATGCCATGGTTGGCGGTTTTGTTGCCGATGCTGGTGGGGACGATCTGCCTCCGTTCGACGTGCCGGGTGCGGCGTCCGCGCCCAAGTCCGCTGCAACTGCCCCCAAAGAGGAGGACGCTCCTGCAGCTCCCTGGGAGTCCAACTCCGGTGCGGGCGGCCCCTTCGGCCATCAGGGTGCAGCCCCGAGCATCCCGCAGACCGAGGACGAGGCCAAAGCCCTCATCCGCAGCGTCTTCGGCCAGTCCACCATCTTCAAGCCGGTGGAGTAGCTGCGCAGGCGGGTATACTGCTCAAGAAGAGAACCCTTTGAACGGAGCGAGCTTATGATGTGGGAATATGTCCGCCTTGAGGACGATACGCAGGTTTCGTATTCCGAAGTCCGGGAGGACAACACGGTGAAGGTCGTTGTGGAGCGCCCGCGCGATTGGGGTTTTGACGCGGCGGAGTGTATCTTGCCGGCATTCAATTGGGTGTCACATGAGGGCTTTAGCGAAGCGGACCTCAAAGAACTCGATGATTTCGTGCGTAACAATGCCCCGCTCATCCTGCGTTTTGCCTACGAAGGCGGACGAGTCTATGCCTAGTCTCTTCCGACTCGGCCATATATCACTTTCTTTTGTCCGGGCGCATCTGTATTTCGGACATGTGTAGTGTGGTGCCGCGTATATCGCATTCGAGCAGACAAGCGCGTGGCGGTCGGCCTAGGATGCTGAGGTCGATACGATACGTCGCATGGCCGTCCGTGTACTCGACTTGCTCGGCGTTGACGGTTGCTCCGATTGTAAATAAAGAGCCCAGTTCGGCATCGACAATCTTGGGGTCCTTTATCTTGACCTTGAACTCTTGGTAGAGGGACGGGCTGTTGTAGTAAATGGTTCGGGTTCCGTCGGTGCATTCATCGGTCGTCTCCCATTTGACGACGGGCTGGTCCGAGCTGGCTATCAGCAGTTCTGCTCCAAAAGCTATGGCATGGGTGATGACAACCAGCAATGCCCAGCCGACAAAGAGATAGAGAACCACATATGCAACGGGGTGTTTTGAGCGGATGTTTTGGAGCGCGTCGGGGGCATTCACGGGGCACCTCCAAATTGCAATCTATGACAATCAAATTATACCCTGCCGCCATGTGCTCCGCCTCGAGCAGCGGTTTGGCATTTAGCTATTTAGTGGCACCCTTGATTCTCATCTTCATTGCAACAGACTCAGGACTCAGCGCAACGCGTTGCGC
>UQPI01000059.1 GCA_900542945.1 uncultured Collinsella sp. | reverse complement strand
AAACCACCATGCTCAAAATCATCATGGGAATCGACAGCCCCGACGCCGGCCAGGTCCAGTACGCAAAAGACTGCCAGGTGGGCTACCTAGAGCAGGAAACCAACCTGGAGCACAAGGACACCACCATCCTCGCCGAGGTCATGGCCGCCGCCAAGGAAATCCGCCTCATGGGCGAGCGCGCCAACGAGCTGCAGGCCCAGATCACCGAGCTCTCCGAGCAAGGCAAGGACGTCGACGCGCTCCTTAACGAATACGGCCAGGTCCAAGACCGCTTTGAACACCTGGGCGGCTACGAGCTCGAAAGCAACGCCCGCAAGATCCTGTCCGGCCTGGGCTTTAAGGTCACCGACTTTGAGCGCCCGTGCTCCGAGTTCTCGGGCGGCTGGCAGATGCGCATCGCGCTGGCCAAGCTCTTCTTGCGCCATCCCGACCTGCTCCTTCTGGACGAGCCCACCAACCACCTGGACCTCGAAAGCGTCCAGTGGCTGCGCGGCTTTATCGCGAACTACGACGGCGCCGTCCTCATCGTCAGCCACGACCGCGCCTTCATGGACGCCTGCGTCGACCACGTCGCCGCGCTCGAAAACCGCCGCGTAACCACCTACACCGGCAACTACAGCAGCTACCTCAAGCAGCGCGAGGACAACCTGGAGCAGATGCGCGCCAAGCGTGCAGCCCAGGAGCGTGATATCGCCCACATGCAGGTCTTCGTCGACAAGTTCCGCTACAAGCCCACCAAGGCAGCCCAGGCCCAGGAGCGCATCCGCAAGATCGAGCAGATCAAAAAGGAGCTCGTCATCCTGCCCGAGGGCCACAAGCACATCGACTTTAAGTTCCCCGACCCGCCGCGCTCCGGCGACATGGTCGTGGGCCTGGAGGGCGTCTCCAAGTCCTACGGCAACAAGCACATCTACAGCGACATCGACCTCAAGCTCTACCGCGGCGAGCACGTGGCGCTCGTTGGCCCCAACGGCGCTGGCAAGTCCACGCTCATGAAGATCCTCGCCGGCCTGGAGCCACCCACCACCGGCACCCGCGATCTGGGCACCAACGTGGGCGTCGCCTACTACGCGCAGCACGCGCTCGAGGGCATGACCGAGTCCAACACCGTCCTGCAAGAGATCGACACCGTCACGCCCAAATGGACTGTGCCCCAGCAGCGCAGCTTGCTGGGCGCCTTCCTGTTTAGCGACAACGATTCCATCGAAAAGCAGGTCCGCGTACTCTCCGGCGGCGAAAAGGCACGCCTGGCCCTGGCAAAGATGCTCGTGGCCCCCGAGGCGCTCCTGTGCCTGGACGAGCCCACCAACCACCTGGACATCGACTCGGTGGACATGCTCGAGAACGCCCTGCAAAACTTCCCCGGCACCATCGTGTTGATCAGCCACGACGAGCACCTGGTTCGCGCCGTGGCCAACCGCATCATCGACATCCGCGACGGCAAGGTCACTGTCTACGACGGCGACTACGACTACTACCTCTACAAGCGCGAGGACCTCGCAGCCCGCGCCGCCGCTGAGGCGGCAGGGGAGAGCGCACCGGTGGCAAGCAAGAGCAACAATGCCGCCAACGCCGTCCAGGCCAGCAGCTCCGCCGCGGCGCCTAAGCCTGCCGAGGGCAAAAAGACCAAGGAGCAAAAGCGCGCCGAGGCCCAGGCCCGCGCCGCGCTCAACAAAAAGCTCAAGGGCGTGCGCAACCAGCTCAAGAAGATCGAGGCCGCGCTCGACAAAAAGCGTGCTCGCTATGACGAGCTTATGGAATTGATGGCAAGCGAAGAGCTTTATGCCGATCAGGACAAGTTCAACGCCGCGCTGGGGGAATATAACGGGCTTAAGCAAGAGCTGCCCAAGCTCGAGGACGAATGGCTCGAGCTTTCCACCCAGATCGAAGAGGAGACCGCGCGTGAACTCTCGTAAGGCCACTGCCGTGGCGATGAGCATTATCGCCATCGCGTGCCGCATCTGCGGCATCTTTATGAGCGCGATGACCGTTCTGCTGTGCTTTAGCGGCCTGACCGCCAAGCTGCAGATTGTAGGCTTTGTCGTTGAGCTTTCACGCGCGCTACCGAGCGCCATTGCCGGCTACGGCGTCATCACATCGCCCTTTGGCGGCGTGTTCCGCCTGGATTACGCCATCGTCGCCGTAATCCTGTTTGTGGCCGACTACCTGCTTACGCGTGCCTCGCGCCGCGTCCGCTAGGGGAGCGCCATGTCCAACAGCTACCTGATAAACCTGCTTGCAAGCGCCGTCGCCGTTATCGTCGGCATCGTCATCCACGAAAGCGCGCACGCAGCCGCGGCCTGGGCGCTCGGCGACAAGACGGCCCGTTCGCGCGGGCGCGTCTCGCTCAACCCGCTCAACCACATCGACCCCTTTGGCACTATTCTCCTGCCGCTGCTGATGCTCGCGGCCGGCGGCCCGGTATTCGCCTTCGCCAAGCCCGTGCCCGTCTACCTCAACAACCTCAAGCACCCCAAGCGCGACGAGGTCCTGGTGAGCGCGGCCGGTCCCGCATCGAACGTCGCGCTCGCGTGCCTCGCGGCCGCCCTCATGCACGCAGCGTATGGCAACCTCTACGCAAGCATGTCCTTTGCCGTGGCGTCCCAAATCATGAACTTCGGTGCCACGTTTATCGTGGTCAACCTGTCGCTCGCGTTCTTTAACCTCATCCCTATCCCGCCGCTCGATGGCTCGTCGATCATCGTCCCATTCCTCAAAGGCAAGGCGCTCACCAACTACTACCATCTGCAGCAATACGCCATGCCCATACTCATCATCGTGCTGTATCTGCTGCCTATGTGGACCGGCATCGATGTGATCGGCCGCTATTTCGACGTTACCGTGTATCCGCTGGCTGAGCGGCTGCTCGACTTCGCAATCGCCGGCATCTAGGGTAAACTTACAGGTCGACCGTGCAAAACGGTCGCAACATGCACCCAAACCGCGCCGCGAAGGCGCCGTCAAAGGAGGTCGAAGATGTCGTATCGCGTGTCGACGCAGGTCTACAGCGGACCGTTCGACCTGCTGCTGCAGCTGGTAACCCGCCAAAAAGTTGATATCGGCGCCATCTCCATTAGCGAGGTGGCCGAGCAATACCTGGCCGAAGCCGAGCGCATCGAGGCGCTGGACCTAGACGTGGCGAGCGACTTCTTGCTGGTCGCGGCAACCCTTCTGGACATTAAGGCCGCCTCGCTGGTGCCCCAGGAGGCACCGCGCAACACCGACGACGATTACGAGGACGACGAAGACCTCGAGGAACTCAGTGCTCTCGACGGTGATGCCCTGCGCGAGGTCCTGATCCAGCGCTTGATCGCCTACAAGCAGTTTAAAGGCGCGGCGGCGGCCCTTGGCGCGCGCATGCAGGCCGAGAGCCGCATGCATCCGCGCGTGGCCGGCCCCGACCCCGAGTTTTTGGGCCTTATGCCCGACTACTTGGCCGGCATCACCCTGCGCGGCCTGGCCGTCATCTGCGCAGACCTGGACGGCAAGCGCCAGACCTTCCTACTGGAGGCCGAGCACGTGGCGCCGCATCGCGTGCCGCTCGACCTGACGGTGGCCTCGGTCGACCGCTTTACCATGGCGCACCAAACCTGCACCTTCCGCGAGCTGCTGGACGGCGACGCCACCACCGAGCAGCTCGTCGTCACCTTCCTGGCCATGCTCGAGCTCGCCAAACGCGGTTCGCTCACGCTGAGCCAGGACGAGATCTTTGGAACCATCTGCATCAACCGAGTCGAGGGCGCCGAGGCATACGTGCCCGGCGAGGGCCCCGAGCTCACCGAATAGGAGCGGCAACCATGTCAACCCTTTCAACGCTGGAGGCAAACAGCCTCAAAGGCGCCCTCGAGGCGCTGCTGCTGGTGTCGAGCGACCCCGTCAGCGCGCCCGCGCTGGCAGGTGCGCTGGATATCGCCCCCGGCGAGTGCGCGTCGCTGTTGGCCGAGCTTAAGGTTGAGTACGAGGAGGCCAATCGCGGCTTTCAGCTGCGCGAGGTCGCTGGTGGCTGGCGCCTGTTTACCCACCCCGCCTACCACGATGTGGTCGAGGCCTATGTGCTGAGCTGGGACACGCAAAAGCTTTCACAGGCGGCGCTCGAGACCCTAGCCGTCATCGCCTACCACCAGCCCGTCACGCGCGAGGTGGTCAAGGGCATTCGCGGCGTCAACTCCGACGGCGTCATCGCGTCGCTCGTGGACAAGGGTCTGGTGCGCGAGCTCGGTCGCGACCCCGAGCGCGGTCAGGCCATCATCTACGGCACGACCAATGCCTTCTTGGAAAAGTTCGGCCTGCGCTCCACCCGCGACCTGCCCGATCTGGAGCAATTTGCCCCCGACGAGCAATCTCGCCAGTTTATCCGCGAGCGCCTGAGCGGCCGCAGCATTCAGTCCACGCTTGAGGAGCAGGCCGATGACCTGGACGAAGAGCGCGAACTGATCGATACCGATGTTGAAGATGTTGAGGCAGTCGAGGACTTGGAGACCCTGGTCGTCGACGAGACCTCGGAGGATTTGCATGACGAGGACTAACGAAGTAGGGGAGACGCGCACCGCCGGCGTCGCGGGCGCGCCCGCGACCGATGCCCAGCCCGTCTACCCACACACGATGCGCCTACAGCGCTTTTTGGCGCGCGCGGGCGTGGCGAGCCGCCGCGGCTCGGAGGACCTGATGACCGCCGGCCGCGTGACCGTCAACGGCCAGGTCGCGACCGAACTGGGCACCAAGGTCGACGTCGATCGCGACCATATCGAGGTCGACGGCATGCCTGTCAAGCTCAACCAGGGCGCCGTGTACCTGATGGTCTACAAGCCGACCGGCTACCTCACCACCATGAGCGATCCGCAGGAGCGCCCCTGCGTGGCCGACCTGGTCCCGCGCGACCGCTTTCCGGGGCTCTTCCCGGTGGGTCGCCTTGACCGCGACACCACGGGGCTTTTGCTCTTTACCACCGACGGCAACCTGTCGCAGGACCTGCTGCACCCTAGCAAGCACGTCTACAAGACCTACCAGGCGCTCGTTGACGGCCACCTGACCGATCGCGACTTGGAGCCGCTCCGCCGCGGCATCGAGCTCGACGACGGCCTGTGCCAGCCGGCGATCTGCCGCGTCATCACCGCTCGCGAGGCCGCGGCCGTAGCTCCCCAAGGCGTCAAGCCCGGCACCACCGCCGTGGAGGTCATCATCCGCGAGGGCCGCAAAAACCAGGTCAAGCGCATGCTGAGCAAGATCCACCATCCGGTGATCCGCCTGCACCGCTGTAACTTTGCCGGCCTGGAGCTCAAGGACGTGGCCAAAGGCTCGTGGCGCGAACTCACCGACCGCGAGGTGCAGATCCTTAAGGCCGGCGGTATCCCTCCCAAGCAGGCCAACTCCAAACGCGCCGCCGCGCCGGCGACTAACACCGCCAGCCGCACGCGTCACCACGGTAGCCACGGCTCCGCGCCCAAGCGCAACACCTACCGCGAGCGCTACACGGGCTAAGCAATTCGCCGCGCCCCAATGCCCGCGAACCATACCAGCACGTCAACAACCGAAAGGAAGCATTGCATGATCGTCGCCATCGACGGCCCCGCCGGTTCCGGCAAGTCCACTATCGCCAAGGAGATTGCCCGCCAGCTGGGCTTTAACAAGCTCGACACGGGCGCCATGTATCGCGCCGTCACCTTCGCCGCGCTCGACCGCGGAATCGACCTGGACGACGAGGCTGCCATCGATGCCCTCGCCGAGCAGATCGAGATTCGCTTTACCAACGGCACCGGCGAGGACACGCGCCTGACCATCGACGGCAAGGACGCATCGGCTGCCATCCGCACCCCGCAGGTGGACGCCAACGTGTCCAAGGTCTCGGCCTACCCGGGCGTACGCGCCGCCATGCTCATCCACCAGCGCCGCGCCGCCGAGGACCGCGATATCGTCGCCGAGGGTCGCGACATCGGCACCGTCGTGTTCCCCAACGCGCAGGTCAAGGTCTTCCTGACCGCCGACCCGCGTGAGCGCGCCCGCCGCCGCGTGCTGCAGCGCCACCAAAACGACGCCCAGCCGCTTACTGCCGAGCAGCTCGAGGCCGAGGTCGATGAGACCCTCGACGCCCTCAAGCAGCGCGACAAGCTCGACAGCAGCCGCGAGGTCGCACCGCTCGTGCCCGCCGAGGACGCCGTGCACGTCGACTCCACCGCCCACACCATCGACGAGGTCGTACGCATTATCGAGGACCTCATCAACCAAAGGAGGTAACTCATGCGCCTGTTTAAGCAGACGCCCGAGGATTACTACAACGCCCCCTACGCCGAGTTCCCTGCGCTCATCCGCGCCGTCGTCGTGGTGGTCATGGCTATTCTATGGGCCTTCTCCAAGCTCATGTGGCGCTGGAAGGTCGAGGACGCCGACCTGCTGTTTGAGCGCCAGGAAGGTCGCGGTAGCGTGGTCATCTGCAACCACACCTCGATGGCCGAGCTCTTGGCCGTGGAGACGGCGCTGTTCTTTGGCGGCCGCCGCATCCGCCCCATCTTTAAGTCCGAGTTCGCGAAGAGCAAGATTGTACGCTGGGCCTTTAGCCGCGTGGGCGGCATCCCCGTAGAGCGCGGTACTGCCGATATGAAGTGCCTGCGCGCCGCCCAGCATGCGCTGCAGCGCGGCGAGGACGTCCTGATCTTCCCCGAGGGCACGCGCATCCGCTCGCGCGAGATCAAGCCCGAGGTCCACGGCGGTTTTGCGCTCATCGCCCAGATGGGCAAGGCTCCCGTCAATCCACTCGCCATTTGTGGCTGGTCCGATATCACGCCCAAAGGCAAAAAGCTCATGCGCCCCAAAAAGTGCTGGATCCGCGCCGGCAAGGCCATCTCGCTATCCGACGCTCCGGCCGAGCTTAAGCGCAAGGAGCGCCTGGCATGGTTTGAGTCCGAGGCCATGAACCGCGTCTACGCCATGCGCGACGAGCTGTGCGACGAGCATCCGGGCAGGTTCTAGCCATGTGTGAGAACGTCATGAATACTGCCGCGACCGCCGCTGAGGAGGTCGTCCCCACCATAGAAATCGCTGCCCACGCGGGCACCTGCTACGGCGTACAGCGCGCGCTCGACATGGCGCTGGCCGCCGCGCCGCAGGCAGACGAGAGCACTCAGGTCCACACACTGGGCCCGCTCATCCATAACCCCATTGTGGTACGCGAGCTCGCCGAGGCAGGCGTTGGTCTGGCCGATACCTTGGACGACGCCGCAGCGGGCACCGTGATCATCCGCGCGCACGGCGTGGTGCCGCAGGTGATCGATGCCGCACGCGAGCGTGGTCTCTACGTGGTCGACGCCACCTGCCCCTACGTGAAGAAAGTCCACGTGGCGGCCGAGCGCCTGGTGCGCGAGGGCTACCGCGTGATTGTCGTGGGCGAGCCGGGCCACCCCGAGGTCGAGGGCATTCTGGGCCACGCCGGCGATAACGCTCAGGTCGTGAGCTGTGCCGCCGACGCCGACGAGCTGTCGCTCAAGGGCAAGGTGGGTCTGGTTGTGCAGACCACCCAGACCGCGCAGAACCTGGCCGAGGTTGTGGCCTCCATCACCCCACGCGTGCAGGAACTGCGCGTGATCAACACCATTTGCGCAGCCACGAGCGAGCGCCAGCAGGCAGCCGCAACCCTCGCCAACCGCTGTGATTGCATGGTCGTCGTAGGCGGCAAAAATTCGGGCAACACGCGCCGCCTGGCGCAGATTTGTGCCGATGCCTGCGAGCACACGCACCACATCGAGGAAGCTTCCGAGCTTGAGGCCGCATGGTTTGCCAACGCGCGCCACATCGGCATCACTGCCGGAGCCTCTACCCCGCAAGAACACATCGAACGCGCCGTTGCGCGCATCAAGGAGCTTTGCCGCTAACCATGGACCAGACCGTACCCGCATACGCCGCCGAGGTGGCCGATTACGGGCGCAGCCGCGACCCCGAGCCGGGTGAGGGCGCGCTCGTTAAGAACGTGCGCCCCGAATCGCCCGCATGGGATGTGGGTATCGAGCCGGGCATGCGCGTGCTCACAGTCAACGGCGAGCAGCTGACCGATATGATCGTATGGCTCTGGGAAGCCGACGACGACACCGTCGAGTTGGAGGTTTTCGACCCGCGCGACGGCGCCGTCACCCCTGTTGAGCTCGATCGCTTTCCCGGCGAGGACTGGGGCCTAGAGTTCGATGGCCCCATCTTTGACGGCATGCGTACCTGCGTTAACGCCTGCGTGTTCTGTTTTATGACCATGTTGCCCAAGGGCGGCCGCTCCACGCTCTATATTCGCGACGACGACTATCGCCTGAGCTTTTTACAGGGCAACTTTGTCACGCTCACGAACCTTTCCGACGAGGACGTGCAAAACGTCATCGACCGCAACATGAGTCCGATGAACGTGTCGGTCCACGCCGTGAGCCCCGATATTCGCCGCCGCATGATGGGCCGCAACGCCCAGCGCGGCATGGACGTGCTCGAGGCCATCATGGCAGCCGGCATCGAGATTCACGCGCAGATCGTGTTGTGCCCCGGCATGAACGACGGCGAGGAGCTGGAAAAGACCCTGCGCTACTGCGAGGAACATGAGCAGATCACCAGCCTGGGCATCGTGCCGCTCGGCTTTACCAAGCACCAAAACCGTTTTAGCTGGTCCTACAGCGATAAGCCCGAGCTCGCGCGCGAAACCATTGCCATGATCCGACCCTTCCAGGACCGCGCGTACGAGCGTTTTGGCCGCCATACCTTCCAGATGAGCGACGAGTTCTATCTGGACGCCGGCATCGAGCCGCCCGAGGCAGACTTTTACGACGGCTACCCGCAGTACTATGACGGCATCGGCATGATCCGCTCCTATCTGGACGAGACCGACAACGTGCTCGCCGCCGATGCCGATCGCCTGACCCGCGTTCGCGAGGGAATCGCCGCCCGTGGCCAGCGCTTGCTGTGCCTCTCGGGCGCCAGTGCGCGCGATACGGTCGCGCGCTTTGTGGAATCGCCGCACGGCCTTGCCGGCTCCGTCACGGCCATCAAGAACCGCTACTTTGGCGGCAACGTGGACGTGACCGGCCTCATCGTCGCGAGCGATATCCTGGAGCAGCTGCCGCAAGACCTGTCGGGGGTTATGCTCTTTGTGCCTAAGCTCATGTTCAACGCTGACGGCATGACGCTTGACGAGTATCATCGTGACGATTTACTCGCAAGCCTTACCAGTCGCGGCGCCGAGGTTCATGTGGTGTCGACCATGCCGCATGAGCTGCTCGATACCCTGGAGCACATCCTTGGCATTGTGCCTGCCGACTCTACTAATTCCGCTGACCCTACCCATTAAAGGAGAGCAGATGAAACCTATCGTCGCCGTCGTCGGACGCCCCAACGTGGGCAAGTCCACGCTCGTTAACCGCCTGGCCCAGACCTCGGACGCCATCGTCCATGAGTCCCGCGGCGTCACGCGCGACCGCTCGTACCACACGGCCGATTGGAACGGCCGCGAGTTCACCATCGTCGACACGGGCGGCATCGAGCCGCTCAAGAGCGACGACGTCTTTGCCACGTCCATCCGTGACCAGGCCCTTGCCGCCGCCGAGGAAGCTGCCGTCATTCTGTTTGTGGTCGACGGCCGCACCGGTGTCACCGAGGAGGACGAGTCGGTCGCCCGCATGCTCAAGCGCTCCGACAAGCCGGTCTTTCTGCTGGTGAATAAGCTCGATAACCCCGATCGCGAGAACGACAACATCTGGGAGTTCTATTCGCTCGGCATCGGTGAGCCCACGCCGCTCTCGGCCCTACACGGCCATGGCACGGGCGACCTGCTCGACGATATCGTGGCCCTGCTCCCCGAGGAAGAGGACGAGGTCGCCGACGAGTTCCCCGACGCGCTGAACGTCGCCATCATCGGCCGCCCCAATGCCGGTAAGTCTTCGCTGTTCAACCGCATTCTGGGCGCCGACCGCTCCATCGTGTCCAACATTGCCGGCACCACGCGCGACGCCATCGATACCGTCGTCGAGCGCGACGGCAAGCACTACCGCATGGTCGACACCGCGGGCATTCGCAAGAAGAGCACCGTGTACGAGAACATCGAGTACTACTCCATGGTCCGCGGCCTGCGTGCCATCGACCGCGCCGACGTGGCGCTGCTCGTCGTCGACGCCTCCGTGGGCGTAACCGAGCAGGACCAGAAAGTCATGGGCTTGGCCATTGAGCGCGGCTGCGCCATCGTGGTGCTGCTCAACAAGTGGGACCTGCTCGACGACGACCGCAAGCGCGAGGCCTGCATGGAGACCGTCGACCGCCGTCTGGGCGTCATGGCTCCTTGGGCCCAGTACCTGCGCATCTCGGCCCTCACTGGCCGCAGCGTCGAGAAGATCTGGGCGATGGTCGACGCGGCCGAAAAGACGCGCTCGCAAAAGATCAGCACCTCGCGCCTCAACACGTTCCTCACCGACCTGCGCGAGTTTGGCCACACCGTGGTGGACGGCAAGCGCCGCCTGCGCATGCACTACGTGACCCAGACGGGCGTCAACCCGCCGACGTTCACGTTCTTCGTCAACCACAGCGACCTGGTCAATGACACCTACCAGCGCTACGTGGAAAACCGCATGCGCTCGACCTTCGACTTTGCCGGTACGCCCATTCGACTCTTCTTTAGGAAGAAGGAGCAAAAGGATGCTTAATCCGATCCTGCTGACCGCCATCTGCGCCGTGGTCTCGTTCTTTATCGGAGCGATTCCGTTTGGCCTGATCCTGGGCCGCGTGTTCAACCACACGGACATTCGCAAGGCGGGCTCCGGCAACATCGGCACCACCAACGCCCTGCGCGTGGCCGGCCCCAAGGTGGCCGCGCTCACGCTGCTGCTCGACTGCCTTAAGGGCGCCATCTGCGTCCTTATCGCGCGTCCGCTCATTGCCGATCTGGGCTATGGTTTTCCGCCGAACATCATGGCACCTGGAGCCCCCGGCGACTGGATGCTCGGCGTCATTTGCCTCGCTGCCGTGTGGGGACACATCTTTTCTCCCTATCTCAACTTCCATGGCGGCAAGGGTATCGCCGTGGGCCTGGGCGTGATTCTTGCCTGGTACTGGCCCATTGGCCTGTCGCTGCTGGGCATGTTTATCGTAGCCGTTGCCATCACCAAGTACGTGTCGGTGGGCTCGCTTGCCGCCGCCATCGGTCTTCCCATCGCCGCTTGTGCGGTCTTTCCGTACAGCAGCCTGGGTCTCAAGTTTTGCATGGCGATGATCGGCATCACCGTGGTGTGGGCCCATCGCTCGAATATCCAAAAGCTCATGGCCGGTAAGGAGTCCAAGCTCTCGTTTACCAAGCGCGTCACCGAGCCCGACGATAAGTAGGAGAGAGTCATGAATGTTGCGCTGATTGGCTCCGGCTCCTGGGGAACCGCTGTCGCCGGCCTTGCCGCCGCGCGCGCCGAGCGCGTGACCATGTGGGCCCACAGCGAGCAGACGGCCGCCGGCATTAACGGCGAGCACCGTAATCCCCGCTATCTGGTGGACTACGTGCTGCCGGAAAACGTTGTCGCCACGACGGACTTGGCCCAGGCGCTCGACGGCGTCGAGGCCATCATCTTTGCCGTGCCGTCCACGCACCTTCGCAGCGTGTGCCACCAGGCCGCGCCCTTTATCGCCGCCGACACCCCGGTGCTGTGCCTCACCAAGGGCATTGAGCCCGAGTCCGGCCTACTCATGAGCGAGGTCATCGCCAGCGAGATCGGCAACGAGGCGCGCGTGGCGGCGCTCTCGGGCCCCAACCATGCCGAGGAAATCTGCCGCGGCGGGCTTTCGGCCGCCGTCATCGCCAGCGAAGACCCTCAGATAGGGGAGACCTTTAAGGACCTGCTTCTATCCACGGCCTTCCGCATCTATCTTTCGCAGGACATGACGGGCGTCGAGGTCTGCGGCGCCATGAAAAACGTTATCGCCATCGTGTGCGGCATCTCCGCCGGCTCGGGCGCGGGCGATAACACGCTCGCCCTCATCATGACGCGCGGTCTGGCCGAAATCAGCCGCCTGGTGCACGCCCGCGGCGGCCAGGCCATGACCTGCATGGGGCTTGCCGGAATGGGCGACCTTATCGCCACCTGCACTTCGGAGCATTCGCGCAACCGCACCTTTGGCTACGAGTTCGCTCATGGTGTGTCGCTCGACGAGTACCAGGCGCGCACGCATATGGTGGTCGAGGGTGCCGTCGCGGCCCGCAGCGTCAGCGAGCTTGCCCGTTCACTGGGCGTAGACATTCCGCTCACCTTTGCCGTAGAGCAAACGCTCTACAACGGTGTTACTTTGGATAGGGCGCTCGAGATTCTCACCGACCGCGTCCCCTCTCAAGAGTTCTACGGACTCGCCGACTAACGCAGAAAGGCTACTACCATGGGTTCCATCAAAATCGCTCCGTCCGTCCTCTCGGCCGACATGGCCAACCTCAAGGGCGAACTCGACAAGATCGCCGGTGCCGACTACGTGCACTTCGACGTAATGGACGGCCACTTTACCGGCAACCTCACCTTTGGCGTTGACATCCTCAAGGCCGTCAAGCGCTCCACCGACGTGCCGGTCGACGCGCACCTGATGGTGTCGAACCCCGACGAGACGGTCGATTGGTACGCCGACGCCGGTGCCGACATGATCACCGTGCACTACGAGGCTTCCACGCACCTGCACCGCACGCTCACGCATCTGCAGCAGCACGGCGTCAAGGCCGGCGTGGTGCTCAACCCCGCCACCCCCGTGTGCGTGCTCGAGAGCATCATCGACGTCGTCGATATGGTGCTGCTCATGAGTGTGAACCCGGGCTTTGGCGGCCAGAGCTTTATCCCGGGCACGCTGCCTAAGCTGCACGAGCTTACGGCCATGTGTGAGCGTCACAGCGTGTCGCCCCTGATCGAGGTCGATGGCGGTATTTCTTCCAAGAACATCGCCGAGGTCGTCAAGGCCGGCGCCAACGTGCTCGTAGCCGGCTCCGCCGTTTTTAAGTCCGAAGATCCCGCCGCCGAGGTTGCGCTGCTGCAGAAGCTGG
>UQPI01000058.1 GCA_900542945.1 uncultured Collinsella sp. | reverse complement strand
CTCAGGCCCGCCCCCTCCGCCGCACACTGGGAACGCCACGTTGATGTCTGCTAAACCTTGCTCGCTCAGGCTAATGACTTTGTTGGGGATCGATAATTTGCCGCAAGGTGAACTTGGATTGAGGCGTGTCGCCCTCTTCTCCCGACTTTTCCTCGTCAAAATCGAAGATCATGATGGCGCAGTTGGGGAGTTTTGTTGGGAGCTCGAAGCCCTCTGGGGCTGCAGCCTTGATAAATTGGCGGCTGGCGCTGCCGTGGCTTACTGCTAGGAGGGTTTCGATGCCCTTGGCGCCCATGAGATTGGTGAGGGTGCCTACCATGCGCTCCTGCAGGGCATGGCTTCCTTCTCCGCCAAATGAGATCAGGTCCTCGCCGGGGTCCCAGACGTCGGTGGGCAGGGCGTCGTGGGGGCCTTCTTCGAAGGTGCCGTAGCTGCGTTCGATGATGCCTTCGCAGGGCTCGACTGCTGCATCCGGGCCGAGGAGTTCGGTTGCGACGAGACTTGCCGTGTCCATGGCTCGGCCTAAGGGCGAAGAGACCACTTTGTCGGGGACGACGCCGTGGGCTTTGAGCCATGCGGCTGCCATTCCCGCTTGCTTGCGGCCCAGATCGGTCAACGGAGAATCGCAGCGGCCCTGGACGAGCTTTTTAACGTTGAATTCTGTCTGACCGTGGCGGAGTAGATATAGACGCTTCATGCTCTCCCCTTCTGTATAACTTGCTTTGCTGGCACAGCCCTACTCGTGGGTATGGCCTACGTAGTCTTCGTCGATCGTGATCTTGGCGACCGACTTGGGATATTCCGATTCGACCCGTTTCGCCAGCGCGCGCTTCAGGTCCTCGGCGCTCATCGCCAAATCCGAGGGACGTACGCAGTCAAAGATCACGTTGGTATGCGTGGGGCCCGGAACACAGCGTAGGTCGTGGATCGAGAGGCGGCTATCAATCTCTTGAGCCATAGCGTTGATGCGCAGACGCATGCTCGCCACCTTTGGATCGTCGGTCACGATGGGGTCGTAATGGAGCGTGACAATCATGCCGTCTTCGTTCCTAAATGCCTGTTCAATGTTGTCGAGCGTGTCGTGACTTTCCAGCGGGCTGGCCTCAGCCGCCATCTCGGCGTGGGCACTTGCGAACTTTCTGCCTGGGCCGTAGTCGTGAACCATCAAATCGTGAACGCCCAAAACGCCGGGGTAGCTCATGATTTTGTCTCGAATGCGCTTGACCAGCTTAGGATCGGGCGCCTGGCCCAAAAGCGGGCTCACCGTATCCTGGATGAGTTCAAAGCCGCTCCAGCCAATATAGGCGCCAACGGCAAGGCCGACCCATGCATCTAGATTGATATGCGTCACCTGCGAAACAATCGCGCACGCCAACACGGCGCCCGTGGCTAGAACATCGTTCTTGGAATCCTGCGCGGTCGCATGCAGCGTCTCGGACTCAATGCGATCGCCGAGTTTTTGGTTGAGGGCCGCCATCCAAAGCTTTACGACCATCGAAAGCGCAAGGACTGCCACCAGGGCAAGCGAGAACTCGACAGGTTCGGGGTGGATGACGCGCTCAACCGAGGACTTGATAAGCTCAAGGCCGATCAGCAGCACGAGCGCCGCCACGACCAGACCCGAGAGATACTCGTAGCGGCCATGGCCGTAAGGATGCTCGGGGTCTGCCGGCTTGCCCGCCAGCTTAAAGCCAAGCACGCTCACGATGTTCGAGCTGGCATCAGACAGGTTGTTCATAGCGTCCGCCACGATTGAAACCGATCCCGACAGCACGCCAATTGCACCCTTCGCAGCGCATAGTGCCACATTGGCGAGAATACACACCATGCCCGTCAACGTTCCCACGCGTGCACGGTCGCCCTGCGCACGACGAACAATCCACTCGACCATCTGCATCCGCCCCCACGGTACTACCTATATATCTATTGCTCAAACGGATTGTAGTGTAGCTACTTTGTCCCCCAGATACAAAAAGGCCGCAACCCACACGGGCCACGGCCTTGGAATGCGACATGCGGGACCGTCCCTTTGTCGCACAGGTTTATGCGTTTGCCTCGGCCACGCTCTTCGAGGTTTCGGGCAAATCGGCTCCGTCCCCCGTCACCTGCTCCTTTGTCGGCACCACGCCAAAACAGCAGCTCAGCGCCGCAGACACCGCAAATGCTGCGCCGCCGGCAGCGCAGCACCACAGCAGATTCGAGATGCCGCCCGTGGCAAAGCCAATGACCATAAGAACATTCGTCATACCGATGGTATAAGCCGTAACGTGGCCTACGGCCGCAACAAGGCCTCCGACGGCGCCGCCAACGGCCATGCACGTCAGACACCTGCCATATTTAAAGCCGCATCCGTACAGCGCTGGCTCGCTTACGCCGCCAAGAATACCCGAGATTGAATAGCCCAGCATGAGCGCCTTCTCGTCCTTATCCGCAACGCGGAGCGACGCGCCAAAGGGCATACCCCAAACGGCGAACGTTGCCATCGTCGCGGCGATCAGGATGCACGAATCCGTTCCCACACTCATAAACTGCGCATAGGCGAGCGATAGGACAACGTTGCTGACACCCGCGATCTTAAGAAACTCCCAGCCCGCGGCAAGCCCCATGAGCGTGAGCAGCGACACGATGCCACCGGAATTGCCAAGCATAAACATAAGCTGTCCCAACAGCATGCCCAGATAGCTGCCTGCCGGCGCCGTAACACACAGCGACACCGGAACCATGACAAGCATGGTTGCAAACGGTACAAAAGAAAACGCCACAGCCTGAGGGATAGTGCGCTTAAAGAAACGCTCCACCTGCCATAGCACGGGCACCGAGATGAGAACCGGAATAACAGTCGTCGTGTAATCGTTGACCGGCGCGGGAAGTAGACCATACACGAAAGTCATCGATGTCCCCGTCGTCGATGCGGCATCAACGAGCTTAAGCAGATCGGGCACAATCAATACGCCGCCCAGCATCATGCCCAGCTGCTCCGAGCAACCGAGCTGGCGGGCAGCGGCCCAACCAAGATAGATGGGCAAAAAGTAATAGCCAGCGTTATACAGCCAGCTGTAAAACAGGCGATAGATTTCGGAATCGGCAGGCCATAGACCAAGCATGCCTTCGCCCATAATGACGGCAACGGTGCGGAACAGCGCCGCGCAGACAATAAACGGCAACGCCGACATCATGCTTTTGGACAGATAGTCCACCACGGCCATGGCGTTTGATGAAACCGTCGTTGTAAACGAGGTGTTAGAAACTTGTGACATGGAACGCCTTTCCCAATGTGACATGCGGACTGTCCCTTTGTCACATCGTGCGGTACTGACCGATTGCGCGGTACTTTTCGTAGCGGAGGTTTGTGAGGGTCGCGTCGTCGAGCTGCCCAAGCGTATCGAAGGCATCAAATGCCGAGGACATGACGACACCGGCGATCTCCTCATGCGACAGGCCCCTATCGTCAACAATGCCGTCGATGATGCCGAGCGCCAACAGATCGGGGGCCGTGAGCTTAAGCGCCTCAGCGGCCTCATTCGCGCGCTCGGTATCCTTCCACAGGATCGACGCACAGGCCTCGGGGCTCACGACCGAATAGGCCGAGCTCGAGAGCATCAGGATGCGGTCGGCCACGGACAGCGCCAGCGCGCCACCTGAGCCGCCCTCGCCTGTCACCACCGAGACAATCGGCGTCTTAAGGCCGCTCATCTCCATGAGATTCTGGGCAATCGCCTCGCCCTGGCCGCGCTCCTCGGCACCGATGCCGCAAAACGCGCCCGAAGTATCAACCAGGCACAGAACCGGCCGACCAAATTTCTCGGCTTGGTGCATCAGGCGACGTGCCTTGCGGTAGCCCTCGGGATGTGCCATACCAAAGTTGCGACGCATACGCTCTTTGGTCGTGGTACCGCGCTCGATGGCGATAACCGTCACGGGTCGCCCGTCTTTCCAGCCGATGCCGCCCACCACGGCAGCATCGTCGCCAAAGTAGCGGTCGCCGTGCAGCTCTACGAATCCGTCGAGACCCAACGAGATCATCTCGCCTGCCGTGGCGCGGTTCGCCGAGCGAGTCTGTTTGACGATTTCGAGCGCGCTTTTTGGTGCGGCCGAGCGCTTAAACAAGTGTCCCAGCTTTTTGTCGCGACGACCCGTATGCACGATCTCATGCGGTGCCCCCAGGCCGGGCGCGTGCCCTTCGTGCAGCGCCAGCAGCTCGCCTACCGTGAGCGCAATCTCACCACGCGGAACAACGGCATCGCAAAAGCCGTGCTCCAGCAAAAACTCGGAACGCTGGAATCCCTTGGGCAGACGCTTGTGCATGTTCTGCTCGATCACGCGCGGGCCGGCAAATGCCGTCAGGGCATCGGGCTCGGCCAGGATAATGTCGCCCTCCATGGCAAAGCTCGCGGTTACACCTCCGGTCGTGGGATCGGTGAGCACCGTGATATACGGGCCGCCCGCCTCGCTGTGGCGCCTAACCGCCGCAGAAATCTTGGCCATCTGCATGAGCGAGGTCACGCCCTCCTGCATGCGGGCGCCGCCCGATACGGTAAAGCCAACGACCGGCAGCCCCAACTCGGCCGCGCGCTCAAAGACACGACAGATCTTCTCGCCCACCACGGAGCCCATTGAGCCCATCATAAAGTTGGCATCCATAAAGAAGAGCGCGGTATCGCAGCCGCAGATTTTGCCCCTGCCGCACACAACGGCATCGCGCTCGCCCGAACGCTCGCTCACGCTCTTAAGCTTGTCGGCATAACCGGGAAACGAGAGGAAGTCCTTCGACGCCAGATTGGCATCCCATTCCTCAAAGGTACCCGCGTCGACCGTCATGCGCATGCGCGCGCGACCGCTCACGCGAAAGTGTTTGCCGCAACGAGGGCAGACCTCGAGGTTGTCGTGCAGGCGCGCCTCATCGATCACACGGCGACACTCCGGGCATTTGACAAACACGTGGCGCGCGGGGAACTCGGCGCACGACTCGGTTATCGGCCCCTCAAGGACATTGACCGTCTTCGCTTTTCTATTCATCAGCATAGAGATGCCCCATCAGATCGGTGTGATACATGCCCGACAAAAACTCGTCGTTTGCCAGCACGTCGAGCTGAAGCTCGCTATTTTCGCTCACGCCCTCAATCACGAGCTCGCCCAGGGCCGAGCGCATCTTGCGAATGGCACCGTCACGCGTGGGCGCGCACACGATGAGCTTGCCGAGCATGGAGTCGTAGTACGGCGGAACTTTCGCTCCGGTAAACATGGCGGAATCCCAGCGCACGCGCGGACCACCCGGCACACGCAACGCGGTGACCGTTCCACATGACGGTAGAAAGTCCGGCGTTTCGGCATTGATGCGGCACTCCATGGCGTGGTTGCGGACCGGTACGTCCTCCTGCTCAAAGGGCAGAGGCTGGCCGGCAGCCACGCGCAGCTGCCACTTAACCAGGTCGGTATCGGTCACAAACTCCGTAACCGGATGCTCCACCTGCAAGCGCGTGTTCATTTCCATAAAGTAGAAATTGCCGTCATCTGAGTACAAAAACTCGATGGTGCCAGCGCCCTCATAGCCAACGGCACGAGCCAGGTCGCGCGCGGCCTTGTGCATGCGCGCGCGAATATCATCGCGTCCGTCGAGGCACGGCGCGGGGCTCTCCTCGATCAGCTTTTGGTTGCGGCGCTGCACCGAGCACTCGCGCTCGCCGAGCGAAAACACATGGCCCTGCTTATCGGCCATAATCTGTACCTCAACGTGATGCGCCGGCGCAACGAACTTCTCCATGTAGCACTCGCCGTCGCCAAAAACGGCCTCACCCTCGGCACGCGCCTCGATGAACGCCTTTGCCGCATCTTCCACGCGCTCGACCTTGCGAATACCGCGACCGCCGCCGCCCGCGCGCGCCTTAATAAGCACGGGGCAGCCGATGCGCTCGGCCTCGGCCGTTGCTTCCTCGGGGCTTTTGAGCAAATCGCAGCCCGGCACGATGGGCACGCCCGCAGCAGCGGCCGTTCGGCGTGCGGCGTCCTTGTCGCCCATGCTGTCGATCACCTCGGCCGAAGGACCGACAAACGCCAGACCGAACTTGTCGCAGTCGCGCACGAAGCTCGCCTTCTCGGAAAAGAAGCCATAGCCGGGATGAATTGCCTTAGCTCCCGACTTTACGGCACAGGTGAGCACGGCATCGTCGTTGAGGTAGCTCTCGGCAAGACGCGGGCCGCCGATGCAATACGCCTCGTCGGCAAGCTGCACGTGTAGCGCGTCCGCATCGGCCGTGGAATAAACGGCGACGGTCTTGATGCCCATATCGCGGCACGCGCGGATAACACGGACCGCGACTTCGCCGCGGTTGGCGATGAGCACTTTGTCGAACATGGAGCCTTCCTTAACTTTCGTGCATGAGTGCAAAAGACATATCGGCGCGGCAGCAAACCTCACCGTTGACGCTCGCAGTACCCGTCGCAAAGCGGAACGGCCCGCGCGCACGCGTGATGGAGCACACTAGATCCACCGTGTCGCCCGGGCGCACCGGACGCTTAAAGCGCACCTTGTCCAGACTCGTGTAGAACGGCGTCGCGCCGCGCGCCTCCTCATCGCCCATCAGCAGCACGCAGCAGTTCTGGGCGAGCATCTCGCACTGAATCACGCCGGGAACGACCGGGTTTCCCGGAAAATGTCCCTGCAAAAAGTACTCGTCGCCTGTAATCGTGATCTTGCCGTGGGCCTCGTCGCCCACCAGCTCGGCTTCGTCGAGCAAAAGCATCGGCTCGCGATGCGGTAACAGCTTCTTGAGCTCTTCTTTGTTCATGGATATCACCTATCCGATCCTCATGAGGCAGCTGCCAAACTCCACGAGGTCGCCGTCGGCCACGCAGATCTCGAGCACCTCACCGTCTGCCTCGGCCGTCACCTCGTTGAGAACCTTCATGGCCTCGATGATGCAGAGGGTCTCGCCGGCCTTGACCTTGGAACCCACGCGCACAAATGGCTCGTCGCCCGGCGCAGGGGCAGCATAGAAGACGCCCACCATGGGAGCAGTCACCTCGGTGCCCTTGGGCTCCGGCGCGGCGGCAGGTGTCTGCGTGGCGGGTTCCGGTGCGGCAGGCGCGACTGTGGGATCTGCAACTTGAGCGGCCATGGCGCTCGGCATAGGCATGGGCACGGCAACCGGCTGCGCCACACTCGCGCGCTCGAGTTCGACCGCGGTGCCATCGGGCTCCTCAACGCGTACGCGCGTGAGGCCGCGGTCCTCCATAACATCGGCTATCTCGGCAAGTCTTTTGGAATCCATGCTCTAGCTCCTCGTATATCTACGCAGCGCGATGGCGGCGTTGTGCCCGCCAAAGCCCAGGTTGGTCGAAAGCGCCCAGGTAAGGTCGGCGCGAACCGCGCGATTGGGCGTGTAATCAAGATCGCAGGCGGAATCGGGCGTGTGGTAGTTAATGGTCGGCGGCACCACGCCCTGCTCGAGTGCCATGGCGCAGGCCATGACCTCGATGGCCCCCGTGGCACCGATCATGTGCCCCGTCATCGACTTGGTCGACGAGACATGTGCGGCGCGCGCCGCGTCCTCGCCGAGCGCTCGCTTAATGCCCGCCGTCTCGGACGAATCATTAAGCTTGGTCGAGGTGCCGTGGGCATTGATGTAGAGGCCCTCGGAAGGCTTGACGTCGCCCTCGGCCACCGCCAGCGATATCGCGCGGGCAATGCCGGCAGCCTCGGGATCGGGACTCGTGATGTGATAAGCATCATCGGTGTTGCCGTAGCCCACGACCTCGGCATAAATGTGCGCACCGCGCGCCTGCGCATGTTCCATGCTCTCGAGTACCAGCACGCAAGCGCCCTCGCCCATCACAAAGCCGTCGCGGTCTGCATCGAACGGGCGGCAAGCCGTCGCAGGATCGGGGTTGGTGGTCAATGCGCGGCAGGACGTAAAGCCTGCAACGGCATCGGGGATAATGGCCGCCTCGGCGCCGCCCGCGAGGATCGCGTCGGCATAGCCGTGCTTGATGGCGCGGAACGCCTCGCCCACCGCATGGGCCGAGGTCGCGCAAGCAGTCACGACTGGCAGGGTCGGTCCCTTTGCCTTGTGGCGGATCGCGATATTGCCCGAAGCCATGTTGGGGATCATCATCGCAATCATATAGGGCGATGCGCGGCGAGGTCCACGATCGGCGATCGTGTGGACGTTGTCGACGAGCGTCGTCATGCCGCCCACGCCCGAGCCCACGTAGACGCCCAGGCGCTCACGATCGATGGCGCCTTCGACATCAAAGCCCGCATCGTGCATTGCCTCGTCCGAAGCCGCCATCGCAAACTGAACGCAGGGGTCCAGATGCTTGGCGTCACGCTTGCCAAAGTACTCGTTGCCGTCAAAGCCCTTGACTTCGGCCGCCACCTTGACGGTAAACGCATCGGTATCGAAGTGCGTGATCGGGCCGATGCCACAGGTCCCGGCGCACATGGCCGCCCAGGTGGCAAGCGCGGTGTTGCCGAGCGGCGATACGGCACCGATGCCGGTGATTGCAACTCTCTGTTCCATCATGGTCTCCTCATCCAAGCCGTTCTTCGGCCCTGGTTTCTACATCGCCATTCCGCCGTCGACGCGCACGACCTCGCCCGTAATGTAAGCAGCCGCATCGCTCGCTAAAAAGCGCACCACGCCGGCCACTTCCTCGGGACGTGCCATGCGCTTAAGGGGAATCTGTTCCTCGGTTGCCGTACGCACCTTCTCCGAGAGCTTTGCCGTCATATCTGTCTCAACAAACCCGGGGGCGACCGCGTTCGCTCGTACGCCACGAGGCGCAAGCTCGCGCGCCACCGCCTTGGTAAGCCCTATCACGCCCGCCTTGGAAGCAGCGTAGTTGGCTTGCCCGGCATTGCCCATCAGGCCCACGACCGAGCTCATGTTGACGACGCAACCGCCGCGCTGACGCATAAAGGTCTTGGTGAGCGCGCGCGTCATATTGAATGTTCCCTTGAGATTGACATCGAGCACGCGATCGAATGCGTCATCGCCCATGCGCATGAGCAGGCCATCGCGGGTGATGCCGGCGTTGTTGACGAGCGCCCAAATGGAACCAAAGTCGTTGAGGACCGCTTCCACGCACGCGTTGACGGCAGCGGGATCGGCCACGTCGCATTGATATGCGCGTGCCGTGGCGCCAACCGCCTCACAGGCTTCGCACGTCTTGCGCGCCGCATCGACGCTGCCGGCATAGACGACGGCGATATCAAAGCCGTCCTCCGCCAGACCGACAGCGCAGGCGCGGCCGATACCCCGCGAGCCGCCCGTGACCAGTGCCACGCGACGTGAGTCGTTGCGCTCGAGCGCGCCGTTGTTCAAGTTGCCCATGTCATTCCTTTCGGGTTACAGCCCTGTGGACTATGCGAGCTCGTCGGCAATAGCTGCGACCTGCTCGGCCGTTTCGCACGAATACACGCGAACGTCGCTCAGCGTACGCTTGACCAGGCCCGACAGCGTTTTGCCAGGGCCGACCTCAATAAACGTGTCGATGCCCTGATTCTGCAGAGTATGCAGCGTGTCGACCCAACGAACGGCATGACTCACCTGATTGGCCAAGACATCCGATGCCGCTCGCGGGTCCGCCGGATAGGGCGCCGCCGTCATGTTTGCCATGACCGGAATCAGCAGCGGTGACGGCGCGTGGTCGGCTTGGATATACGTCGCCAGCCCCTCAGTCGCCTCGGCCATATAGGGGCTATGAAATGCGCCCGACACCGCGACTTTCATAGCGCGGCCGCCAGCCTCTTTTACTAGGACGTCGAGGGTCTGCAACGCATCGGGCGTTCCAGCCACAACCGTCTGCTGCGGGCTGTTGTAGTTGACCGGCCAGCAGTCCTCGCCGACCTGCGAAGCCAGGTTCTCGACTTGCGCCGCATCGAGCTTGATGACGGCGCGCATGCCGCCCGGATGGCGCTCGGCAGCCGCGGCCATCAGCGCCGCGCGCTCGCACACGAGCTCAAAGCCCGCTCGCGTATCGAACGCCCCCGCAAAGGTGAGCGCGGCGACCTCGCCAAGCGAAAAACCCGCACAGGCGGCAGGTACCACGCCGCGCTCACGCAGGGCGGCAGCCGCTGCCAGATCGTGAACGAACACGCACGGCTGCGTGTTCTCGGTCTGCGAGAGTTCCTCCTTGGAGGCGCTTCGGCACTGCTCACTGGTCCCCGGGCGCACCTCGTCGACAATGGCGAACACCTCGGCAGCCGCCGGCGATGTCTCGATCAGGTCGACGCCCATCGCGGGATGCTGGGCACCCTGACCGGCAAATAGAAACGCTACGCTACCCATGCGGACGCACCCTTCAGGACATGCTCGGCGCCATCGACCAGATCGTCGACGATTTCGCGTGCGCTCTGGCGTTCGTTGACCATGCCGGCAATCTGTCCGCACAAAAACGAACCCTCTTCGTAATTTCCGTCCTTTGCGGCTTTACGAAGCGCGCCCGTGCCCATGGCCCCGAGCTCCTCGGGGCTTGCGCCCACCGCCTCGTTCTTGGCATACGCGTTGGTGAAGGGGCTCTTGAGGGCACGCACCGGGTGTCCCGTCGAGCGGCCGGTCGCACGCGTCGAGGTGTCGTTGGCCTTCAGGACCATCTCCTTGTACTGCTCCGATACGGTGCACTCATCTGCGATCAGAAAGCGCGTACCCACCTGCACGCCGGCGGCGCCCAGCATAAAGGCGGCCGCCACGCCGCGGCCATCGGCGATACCGCCAGCCGCAACCACGGGAATATCGACCGCATCGACAACCTGTGGCACCAGTGCCATCGTCGAGGTCTCGCCAATATGGCCGCCTGATTCGGTACCCTCGGCAACCACGGCAGTGGCTCCACGACGCGCCACGAGACGCGCCAAAGCCACCGAGGCAACGACCGGGATGACCTTGATGCCCGCCTCGTTCCACGCCTTCATGTACTTGGTGGGATTGCCGGCACCCGTCACGACGACCGGCACCCGCTCGTCAATCACGACCCGCGCGACCTCGTCGGCAAACGGGCTCATGAGCATGACGTTGACGCCAAAGGGCTTATCCGTCCTGGCGCGCAGCTCATGAATCTGGTCGCGCAGCCAGTTGGCGTCGGCGTTCATGGCCGCGATAATCCCTAAGCCGCCCGCCTCGGACACTGCGGACGCCAGCGAGGCGTCGGCGATCCAGGCCATACCGCCCTGGAACACGGGCTTTTCGATGCCGAGCAGATCGCAGAGAGGAGTCTTGAGCATCTCTACTTCTCCAATGCCGCCTCGACCGTATCGGCGAACTCGCCGACCGTCTTGGGGTTCTCCTCGGTATCGAGCTGGATGCCAAACTCGTCCTCAACGGCGACGAGGATCTCGACGGTGCCCAGACTGTCGAGACCAATCTCCTCGAGCGTGGACTCGGGCTTCATCTCGACGTCGTCAAGACCGGCGGTCTCGCGGATAACATCGCAAACGCGCTCGAAGGTCTTCTGATCTGCCATGGTAGTTCTCCTTTGTTTGTGCCCTAGGGGCGTTTTTATTTCCTATGTGCAACTACTTCCAACGAAGTAGATAGCCACCTATATCCAGACCGGCGCCAAATCCAACGAGGGCGATGGTGTCGCCCGTGTGAAGTGCACCGGCGTTTGCCAGCCGGTCGAGGGCAAGCGGAATGCATGCGCTCGAAATGTTGCCGGTCTCGCGCAGCGTTCGAACCACGCGCTTGTCTGGCACACCGAGGCGCTTGACCGCCTGACTCAGGATTCGTTCGTTAGCCTGATGGAATACAAAATGGTCGATGTCCTCGACCGAAATGCCCGCATCGCTCGCAAGCTTATGGACCGTGTCGCAAATCGCGTTGACGCCGAACTTGAACACGCGGCGGCCATTCATGGACAGCACGCTCTCGCTATCTGCGGAGGCCTTAAACGGCGAGGTGCCGACCAGACCGGGAACGCACAACGTCTCGACGTCGGGCGCCGTCGAAAGCTCAACGGCAAGGGGGCTGTCTCCCCCAGCCTCAATCACCGCGGCGCCTGCCCCATCGCCAAAGAGCACACAGGTGGCGCGGTCGGTCCAGTCGAGCGCGCGCGTCATCTGCTCGGCGGCAACGACAAGCACATGCTTGGCTCGTCCTCGGGCGATATAGCCCTCGGCAACATCGAGCGCAAATACGAAGCCGGCGCAGGCAGCCGAGACATCGAAGGCAGGGCACGTCGCGCCCAGTCGCTCAGCAACGGCACACGCCTCGGCGGGAACAAGGTGGTCACCCGTCGTCGTTGAGCAGACGATCAGATCCAACTGGCTCGCGTCGATTCCGGACACCTGAAGTGCCCGCTCGCTCGCCGCTACGGCAAGGTCGTCAAGTGACTCAGTGGTGCAGACGTGGCGACTCTTAATACCTGTGCGGGTAAAAATCCACTCATCCGAGGTATCGAGGATCTCGGACAGCTCGTCATTGGAAACACTGCGCTTAGGAAGCGCCGAGCCTGTTCCAAGAATCGTGAAACCCATCACTAACCTCCTTTGAGTTGTTGACGTGTTTACATCGACCAAGAGAGGATAGCGCATTTCAGTCGTTGTTAACGTGTTAACATTAAATTGTCCAAATGCGACAAAGGCTTCACATTGTGTCTCTCTCGACACCATTGCGTTATTCACTTATTCATTAAGGAGGTAGCAGCCGTTATGGATGCCAAATTAACGATAGTCGACGTAACCGGATCGACCAACGATGACCTGCTCGAAGCAGGAAAACAGGGAGCGCCGCACGGCACAGGACTTGCCGCCCGGGCTCAGACAGCAGGACGCGGCCGGCGCGGCCACAAGTGGGATTCAACCGCCGGCAACCTATTGCTTTCGATTGTCCTGCGTCCATGCGTTAATCCTGCGAAGTACTCTGGTCTTGCTGCCGTCAGCGGCCTAGCGGTGCTCGAGGCGCTCGAAAAACAGGGTCTTGCAAACGAGATTGGCCTCAAATGGCCCAACGACCTGGTCGCGCGTGGACGCAAACTCGGCGGCATTCTGGTCGAGGCCGCACGCGATAACGAAGGCAAACCTTTCGCCGTCTGTGGCATTGGTGTCAATGTGAACTATGCGCCCCAAGAGGTGCCCGATGGCGGCCTGCTGGCAATCGGTCTCTCGGACCTTAACGAGAACGTTCCAGCTGTCGACATGCTCCTCGATGAGGTCTATCACGCAGTTATAGACGCTATAGATGCCTGGGCAGAA
>UQPI01000057.1 GCA_900542945.1 uncultured Collinsella sp. | reverse complement strand
GGTTGATTTCCGATCTCAGCCGAACACATTGAGCAAATAGGCCATTCCCGCAGTTAGCCGAACGCCCCCGCGGCCCCTCCCGGGGTCCGGGGGCGGCATTTTCCCAGTTGAAGGAACGGTGGAGATGTGTTTCGATGGGTCCGGTGGCCATGCTCCGCCCGCCGCCCGGCGCCTCTTCCCAGACTCAGCCGGACGGTCGGTCCGTCTATTCCGTTTTTCCTTCTAGGCTAGGACAGCGGGGCATCGCCCCTTTCCGCGCGCGCCCGCTCGATGAGCCCCGGCGTCAGGTCGAGCTCCTCGATGGGCACGTCCTCCACGCCGTACGCCTCGAGCAGCGCCGCCGCGTCGCCGCCGAGCATCGCCCGGAAGGCGCGGGCGGGCGTCGCGAAGCCGAGCGCGCCGCGGGGCTCGGAGTTCACGTGCGACATGGCCAGCGCCAGGTCGGCCGGGGCGAGCCGGTCGAACCTGAGGCCGCGGCCCTTGGGCAGCAGCTTCCTGATCTCGACGTGGTTGCGCTCGCAGGCGCCCTTCTGGTCGCTGCGCCGGGGGTCGCAGTAGAACAGCCTCGTCTCGCCCCGCCCCTCGCCGAGCAGCGCCGCGATCGCGACCTCGTCGGAGAACTCGGGGCCGTTGTCGGTGAGCACGGCGCGGAACACGCGGCGCGTCCCGTCGGCGCCGAGGACCGCCCGGACGCCCTCCAGGGCGCCCGCGACGCACCCGGCGGTCTTCTCCTCCAGCGGCAGCGCGAGCTGGAGCCTGCTGGGGCGGTGCAGCAGCGTGAGCAGGCAGGCGCTGTCCTCCCGGGCCCCCTCGACGGTGTCCATCTCCCAGGCCGCGGCGCACGCGTCCTCCCCGAGGGCGAGGAACGCGGCATGCGACCTGCGGGCGGAGTGGCGGGTCGCCGCCCGGCGCGCGGCGCGCTTCCTCGGCCTGTAGCCGACCTTGCGCCTGAGCTCCATGTTGGTCATGCCGTCGTAGCCCGCCGAGACCCAGCGGTAGATGGTCGACGGCGACAGGTCCACCGGGCCGCCGTTGCGCGCCGCCATCTGCTCGGGCGACAGCCCCCGGCGCAGGCAGTCCCTTATCGCCTCCAGCCTGGCCGCCGCGGCGGGCTCGTCGGCGTCTATCCCGCGCCTGGACGAGACGAGGACCGAGTCGGCGCACAGCTGCGCGGCGCGGGCGTCGTAGAAGACGTGCGGGCGGCGCTTGCAGCCGATCGCGCGGTACCGCCCGCACCCGTTGCAGCAGCGCGGCCACGCGGCCAGGCGCGGGCAGGCCGCCGACAGGTCGGTGTTGGCGTCCACGCGCTCGCCGCGCCTCTCCCTCGGCGCCGTCACGAACCTGTGCGACGCCACCTCGGAGCTCACCGTCGAGGGCGACCTGCCCAGCTCCCTCGCGACCTGCCTGCACGAGGCCCCTCGCTCCAGCATCCTCTGGACCGTGTTCCGCTCGTGCCTCGTGAGCCTTCCGTAGGCCCTCGGGACCGCCCTTGCGGAGCCCCTTTTCATCTTTCCGGACATGCCGTCCTCCGATCTCCCGGGGCCGGCCGATCCGGCCCTCAGGGTATCGGGTTCCCACATTCATCCGTACATGTACGGATGAATGTGGGAGGTGTTCGGATAAAGTCGATAATCAAGGGCCCACGCGCGAACAGGATTTGATTTTTGAAATATGGACGAATTCCTCGTCAGGAGGGTAGAATGGTGCCGACGGCAGCCCAAGTTGTAGTGAGCTGGGCAGAGCCGTTGCTTAATAGAGTTAGGTCATCGTCTTAGCGACGGTGGCCTTTCTTTTTGGGCTTCGAACCCTGCTTGAGTGCCTTGGAAAGGCCGACAAGGGCCGTGAGGAGCGAGACCGTAGCGGTCAGGAGCTTCACGAGCTCGGTGAAATCGGTCATGGGCATCACCTCCCATCTAATGGAGGGCTCTGCCCGGCACGAGGGCTGCCGACAGCAAGGACGATTCTATCAGAGCGGCTGACTCCCGCAGATCAATTCATACTCCTCACCCTCGCCGAATTGCGAGCATGAAAGAATCGGCACTGGATGGCAGCGCGCTAGGGCACCGACGATAGGCTTTCCAAAACTAGCGAGGCGTGTCTCCGCGCGAGTAGTCAGCGCGGTCGACGACGCGGTCGTCCAGCTGCCTCGACACAGCACCGCCGCCGTGCGCCTGGCCCGCGGCGCGAACGCGGTCGTCACCGGCATCGGGAACGGCGCCGGCGTAGCGGTTGCGAATCTCCCTTGCGCAACCGCGACGCGCAAGAAGCTCATCGCGAACCGCCGGATCTTCGAGCAGATCTTCGTCACACTTCGGTGCGATGAACTTCGGAAACAGGTTGTAGGCGACGCCCTTGCTCGCCTTCGCCTGCTCGACCCACGCCGAATACGCCTTCTTAAGCCGTTGGATGTAAATCTCACAGCGCTTCTCGTATGGAAGGGCTCGCTCTGCTTCCAACACGTTATTTTTGAAGGCCGCCTCGAGCTGCTTGATCGCGAACCGCCCGTCAAGACGGGTCAGGTTGAAAGTGCACTTCGGGTTGCCGGCCTCTTTGATATCGAGATCTGTCGCATAGACACGATTGTTCTTGATGAAAATGTCTACGCCCCATGAGGCAAGTAATTTCTTGAACTGCTCCATATTCTTTACGCGACCTTCGTCAATCGCAATATGGATCAGCTCGCGCAGATTGTTTTTATAACTGTACTCTCCCCGATCGACGATCACCTTTTCAATGTCGCGCGGCTGTCGATCTCGAATCTTCGAGTTCTTCTTTCCCTTTTCGAGCTGAGCGAGATTCCAGGCCTCGTCCATTTCACGAACCCACGCAGCGCGTTCGTACTTTCCGCGACGCCCACCCGTCTCGCAACGCTTACCCGTCAAAAGATCCGTGCGGTTAATCGCCATATGGACCGCGTAACGTTTTCCCGCCTTATCGTTTTCCTCATGCAAGGCGACAATCACTTGTTGATGCGGATAGTGTTTCGCAAGCCATTGCTCCGCGTAGGCCATACATGCATCGGGGGTCATCTTGCCTCCGTTGCAGCTGCACTCCTCGGGAAGAAACGCAAGAACCTGATGAAGCATCGTTATGTTCTTCGCGCCGACGCGCGCAGGCCTGTCGTGATGAAACATCTTCCGCGTCATAGCCATCTCGGAAAACCAGTACTTTCGGTTCGCGAGGTTCCAGCCGCCGCGGGCCAAAGCGTACTTTCCGTTAATGTACTTGCGCACGTTCTTCGCATAGCGCTCGGACGAAACACCTTTCTGCTTAACGACGGTCATTTTGATCACCGCCGACGAAATAGCGCTGTTCGAGTTCTTCGATAAAGAGAGTGACTTTGCGGGCGTTCTGGTAAACCTTTTCAAGCGTTCGGAAAACTGCCTTCTCGTTGTAGGCCGGAAGACCTTGCGCATTCACGAAGTACATCAGCTGGTTGAGGTTCGTCCCCTCGCGATACAGCTCGTGATAGATTTTTGCGACCTGGCTCATATCGAAATCGATCTTCTCGATTTTCCCGGCAAGCATCACGCGGCGGGCATACGCACTGACGGTCGCACCAAGTACATCCGCTCGTCTGCGGATCGCTTCGTGCTCCCCATCGGTGACCTTAACGTAAATGGCCTTCGAACGCGTTTCATGCAAATCGCCTGAAACGGGTTGCAGCTTTTTACTGCGGCCACCGTCATCATTTTTAGAAATGACTAGATCATCGAGTGATTCACTCCGATGACTCAAGGCATAGCGAATGAGTTCGGCTTTCGTCATGCCTGCCTTGTCCGCCAAAGCGGAAAACGTTTCGTATTCTTCAGAAGTGAGTGTCGCCTTAACGGTGTGTGGACGCTTGCAACTCATCATGCCCCCAGGAAAGCAGAGCGAATCGGTGAGGCCACCGATTCAAAACCAATATGAGATTGCTTTCCTTTTTTGGGAGCGACTGACGTCGCGCCGATTTTTTGAAGTGACGCCGTCACTTCCCTTAGAAATGAAGGCGAATTTCATTTCTAACTTTATCGCCGTGGGAGGCGATAATCAAGATGTGTTGGCAGATAAAGGGGGCGAGTATGGCCCCATTTATCTAGCCCAACACCAATCTTGCAATCACCGGAACGGCGATTGGGCGGAGCGTAGCGTAGACACGAAATGAGAGGCCTCGTTTCGAGCGAAAGGCTTCGCGGTGTCGTAGTGTCAGCGAAGACCGTGAGCGGAAGCGAATTTTTAACGCGAAGGATGCTGAGTGTTAGAGATTCGCTGTAGCGAGAGCGGAGCGGTAATGCGAATGCGAGGGATGCCGAGTGTTTGCATTACCGCGCAGCGGACTCCGGGCGAGGGCTGGAGCAAGTTGATGGAAGACCTTACCGATTTGCGGAAGGTTTTGCCCGAAGTATCCGACACCGCCGGATTCTTTTGGAACGGCTTCTCGTTTGATTGCTTTCCTATCGTTTGCCCCAGACTGGGCGTCTAAAAAAGGCGGCCGAACCGGCCGCCCACAAATAAATAAACATTCACCGAATGTAAGAGGAGAGGAACATATGTCCATTATTCCCAGTGACCGGCAACATCGACGACCCAATGCTGCCCCGTAGCCTTCTGTTCATAATGTCCCTGGTCCTCAGAGGTAGTATACGAATCATTGATATATGCTCCATGGTCTTGACCTTGTTCCCACATTGCGTCACTATGAGCTGACCAAGCGGCTATAGAATCGAAAGATGCACCGCATGCACTACAAATGTAACGTTCATGACGCGTATATACTACATTCGGCACCCAGACCTGGCTGTAATCTGTCTCCCAGTGGCCCTGCTCGGCAACCCACTTCTTCTGGCTGCCGCCGTTGGAAGAGGAATTGTTGCTGCCGGAACTCTGCGAATTGCCGGAATTCTGCTTGGACTGGGAGGAATCGCCCTTGTTGTCCGACTTCGAGGAATCGGAAGACTTGTTATCCTCCTTCTTGGAGTCATCGGACTTCTGGTCCTTGTCGTCGGATTCTTTCTTCTCCTCGGTCTTGGTTCCAGAGGTTTGCGTCGTCTTTTCTTCGCTTGGCTTCTTTTTGTCTTTATTCTTTACCGCTGTGGCGGCCCTTTCCGTAGAGCCGCTTCCTTGCTTTGCAACGCTGGCACATCCAAGTTGAGGTGCCGAAAGGCACACCAGAAGCGCAACGATAATAGCCTTTGTTCTCACACCGATCTCCCTGCCCATGAAACCGGGCGTTGGACACCAGCCGATATCCAACGCCCGGCTCGCTTCTACATCTGCTCGCGGCGCTTCTTCCGGTCGAGGAAGACGCCGGCCGCCACGAGGACGGTACCGCCGATGACGAACGTCTCGCCGATGAGTCCCGCGCGGTCACCGGTCTGGGCGAGGCTGCCGGGCTGGGCGGTATCCGTGCCGGCGAGGTGCTTCGGGGTGTATGCCGCCTGTTGCTTTGCGACCTCATCTGCCTCCTGTCGTGCGATCTCATCGGAAAGCTTCTGCTCCGCTGCGATGCGGTCGGATTTCGCCAACTCGTAGGCGGCGAGTGTCGCATCGTAGCCGGGCTGGAGCTCGTCCACCGCGGCCTGCTTCTCGTCCAGGATGGCCTTGGCGGGCGCGACCTTGGCACGTGCCTCGACTGCTGCGGCGAAAAGCGCGTTGAGGGCGTCATCCGCGTTCGCGTCATGGCCGGAAGCGATCGCCGCGCCGGCGTCGATGGAGTTCAGCTTCGACAGCTTGGCGTCTGCCTGCGCCTTCGCCTGTTCGGCGACGGAGACCAGGGACTCGGCGGCGGCGGTATCCGCCTTCGCGGCATCGAGGGCGGCCTTGGTGTCATTGACAGCCTTTACTGCATCCTGCTCGCGCTGCTGTGCCTCTGCGAGCTTCGCGGCAAGGCCGGTGAGGATGTCGAGGTTCGACTGTGCGTCCTCGAGATCGGTCTGGGAGCCGGTAAGCCTGTCGGCGGCAACGCCGGTGTCGGCCTTTGCGGCATCGACGGCACGCTGGGCATCCGCGAGGGCGCGTGCGGTGGCGTCCGCCTTTTGCTCGGCGGCGGCGAGGACGGTCGCCTTCTCGGTCTGATCGGCTGCCGCCGCGTCATGGACGCTCTTTGCTGTATCGAGCGCCTTCTTGGCGTCGGCGACGTCCTGGAAGAACTTCGCGAGATCGGCGTTCGCATCCATGACGTCCTGCTGCTTGGCCTCGGTGTCCGCCTTGGCGGAATCCAGCTTGGTCTGTGCGGCCGTTACGGCTGCGTTGGCGGCATCAAAGGCGACCTGTTTCTGCTGGACGGTCGACTTTGCCGTATCGACTGCCGCGTTGGCGGCATCGAGGTCCGATTTCGCCGCATTAAGCTCTGTCTGGGCATCCGTGACGCCCTGCTGCTTGGATGCGAGATCAGCCTTTGCGGCATCGACGGCACGCTGGGCATCGGCAACACCCTGCTTTGCGGCATCGACATCTGCCTGTGCGGAATCCACCGCGACCTGCTTCTGCTGGACGGTTGCGGCGGCGCCGGCGGCTGCCTGCTGCTTGGATGCGAGATCGGTCTTGGCTGCGTCGAGTGCGCTCTTGGCGTTCTTGAGACCGTCGATGTAGGAGGTCAGCTTCTGCTCATACTCGTCGACGGACATGGGGTTCTGTTTCCAGGCGGAATCGGGCGATTCGCCAGCGGTGTAGCAGTGTGTTTGGTATCCACGCATGGTGCCCTTGGTGCAGATTGCAGTTCCCATGGTCACAAGGTCGGGATTGATGATGTTCAGGTAATGGCCGATGGTGCCGCTGCTGCCGTCCTCCCAATGGCAGTTGTTCGCGACCCATTTCCTGATTGCAGAACCGTTCTTGGCGTAGAAGTCGTAGGCGTCCTTACCGGTGAGTCCGCTGATGCCGTAAAGCGCCTCCACCGCCTGATCGAAGAAACCCTTCTCCTGGTCGACCCATTGCCCTTTCGGGTCGATCCCGTAGTTCCATGCCACGTTCTCGGTGAGGCTGTACTGGCGGGCATGATCGAAGATGGTGTCGCTATAGTTGGCGTCCGCAATGGCAGCCGCGATCAGCTTGTAGGTGACCTGTAGCTCGGGGAGGCCGACGCTCTTGCGGTAGTCGTTGACGGACCTCATCCACTTGATCGCGTCGATCATGTTGGTGAGGGACGTGGCGTCCTTGGAGTTGCCGACTTCGGTCTTTCCGGCATATTTGGCGTTCAGGATGATGTTGACTGCGTCATCGGCACCCATGGCACGGAAGAAGCCGATGGCTCCCTGCTTGAGCTGCGCGTCGGCGGAATCGAGTTTCGCCTGTGCCACGTCGACCTTCTGCTGGGCGGCGGTCACGGCAGCGTCTGCGGTATCCTTCGCCGCCTTGGCGTTCGCGAGCTCTACGTCGGCGGCCGCCTTGGCGGACTCAGCGTCCTTGACAGCCTGCTTCGCTGCATCCAGCTTGGAGATGGCGTCGACGTTCGCCTGCTTGGCGGCATCGAGGTCGGCGTTCGCGGCATCGAGAGCGGACTGGGCGGCGTTCACACCGGATTCGGCATCGGCCGCGGCCTGCTGCTTTACGGAGAGGGCCACCTGGGCATCATTCAGGTCGGCTTGTGCCGTTGCTGCAGCGGACTGTGCCTGCTTGAGCTCGGACTCGCACTGGGACTGCACCGCTCGTGCGGCAGCGAGGGCTGCCTCTGCATCCGCGACCTTCTGTTTTGCAGCATCGTACTCTGGACCGCTCGCACCGGCCTCCGCTGCGGCGAGGTCGGCTTTCGCCTTCTCGTAGGCGGCGCTGGCGGCTGCGGTCTTCGCATCCGCCGCGTCCTTGTTCTGCTTGGCTGCGGCGAGGACGGAATCGGCGGAATCCTTTGCAGACTGGGCCGCAACCAGCTTGGACTGGGCATCGGCAAGCGTCGCGTTGGCGTTGGCGAGTTCGGCCCGTGCCCTGCTCACGGCATCCGTGGCATCGCGTACCGCCTGCTCGGCGGCACGGATAGCCTCCGGGGTGGCGCCTACGGCATCGGCCTTGGCTTTATCGAGGGCGTCCTTGGCATCCTGGGCCGCCTTGAGGGCGGACTGGTACGCTTCGTCCTTCTCGGACGCATCTGCCTTGGCGTCTGCGAGACCCGCCTTCGCCTGCTCGAGGTCCTTGCCGGCGGCATCGGCGGCGTCCTTGCCCTCCGCGACCTGACGGGCGTACTCGTCCATTGCCGCTCGGTCGGCTGCCGTGCCGGCGCTGACTGCCGAATCGTAGGATGCCTTGGCCTGGTCACGGGCGGAAGCCGCCTTGTTGTAGGGACCGGCGGCCTCATCGTAGGATGCCTTGGCGGCGTCTTCCTTCGCCTTCGCCTCGTCGACTGCCTTCTGCAGGTCCGCGATGGTCTGTGCGGCGGATTTCGCGCCGGTACCGGATGCCGCGCCGGCATGGGCGGCGATCGGCGACATCACGGCGGGGTGCTGCGTGGTCCCGTCACCGGTCTGGGCGAATGCCGCGAACGGTGAGATGAGGCTCGACCCGGTCATGGCGGCCATGGTCGCCGCGGTGACGGTCAGACGCGCGATCCCCTTCGGGGTGTGAATCTTTTTGTTTGGCAGTGCGGCGAAGTGATCGCCACCGGCAGCGAAATGCTTTCCCTGAGTCATTGCTATTCCATTCCTTTTCCATGCCATGTCCGACTAGGCATCAGAACTCTTTCCAATAAAGGTAATTATGCGCCTTAACAGGGATTGTTGTATATAGTCCGTTGGCATAAATACAACAATCCATGACTCTTTTTGTCATGGATACGAAGACGCTTCAGAAATCATTCGGCATGAGATGCAAAGAGCTCCGCGCTGGACTCGGGTACAGCCAGGAGCAGTTCGCCAATTTGATTGAGATGGATCGTTCCTACTACGCGAGCATTGAAGTCGGACGAAGAAATGTCAGTCTTTCAAACCTCTGTAAAATTGCCAATGGATTCAACATGTCAATTTCTGCGCTGATGACTGGTGTCACCGATACAACGGATTGGTCAATCAATCAGCGAACGCAGTGAGCGAATCAATCGACGGCGTAGCCGGCGGCAAGGACACGGTACGTGGCCGCGCAGCGAGCTCCGCGAGCGAAGGGGACGGCATCGCCGTCCCTATTTCTTTATAATCTATTTCTCTATTAATTGGTTTCACCAAAATGGGTATGACACAAGCTTCTGAACAGGCTTTTTATCAGAGAATTCAAAGCTACCGAATCATCAAAATGGTGAAATTTTTTACCCAAAAGAGGGAAGCGCTTCACCAAAATGGAACCGACTAACGGCTGTTGAAAACTTTTTATCCCCAAAATGGTGATTTCCTGTTTTCAGTGGAAAACTCGGTAAGTTAAATTATTTACTTACCAGATTTACAAACAAAAGCAGTTCTTAACCCTAAAACCAGAACAGGTCAGAAGCAAAATTAACTCCTGACCTGCGATTTTTCTGGTGCCCCCGGGCGGATTCGAACCGTCGACACCCGCTTTAGGAGAGCGGTGCTCTATCCCCTGAGCTACGGAGGCATGTTGTATTAGTGTAGCAGATTTACGCCGCTGTAATGCAGCGTATACCCACTCTTCGAAGTTGCGGTGGAACAGCCCTCCGGAAAGTGCGTCCCACTATCCAGGCAAATTCTGGGTCAGACTTTCCCCATGAGACCTCGCTGGGAAACAGTGACCCAGAATTTCGGCTCGAAACGGGACACGGTTTCCCAAACGACCCCGTTCCGGAAACTACATCCCGGAATCGACGCTCGAACTGGGATGCACTTTCCCGATCGAGCCACATGGGAGACTGCGCCCCACTTTGAGGGGGCGCTCTTTAATGACTAGTTGCCTTTGTGGAAGAGGTTTTTGATAACGGAGGGGATGCTCTTGGCGCCCTTAGCCGTCACATCGATAAAGTCAGGCGAACGCACGAGCTTATCCTCGTCAACGTACTTGCGGACCGCACGAAGTGTCTCTTTGTCATCGCGCGTCGAAAACGTAAAGTGACCATTGTCCTTGGTGAAGATGGCAAAACGCGTAATCTTCTTGGTGCCGCGCAAAACCTCGGCGGCAATATAGTCGACCTCGTCCCACGGGATTTGGATATAATCCTCGGGATTACGCTCGTTATAGTACTCAAACGCCTTATTGCCCACCATGACGTTACCGTGACTGGTAAGCCCCATCAGGCAGGTTGCCGGCGTTGCCAGATCGACCGTGCTGTTCTGAGATTGCGCCATACGCGCCTCGCCCTCCAATAAAAACAATCGGACCGCATCCAGTGTACCCACCGGGTGCGGTCCGTTTCAATGGCTCAAAAGCCCTTGCCTAGCAACTCTCGGTCTTAAGCCGAAGCGTGCTTACATGAAGCCGCAGACGCGACCGATGATGCCGACGGCGAAGAGAGCCAGGATGATGACGATCGGGCTGACCTTCTTCTTGAGGAGCTTGCAGACCAGAAGGGTCAGGCACACGGCGGCAAGGCCGGGGATGAGCTGATCGAGGTTGGCCTGAAGCGTGGTGACCTTCACCGGGTCGAGTGCGTTGGCACCGACAGAGCTGTACATCGTCAATGCCTGCTTGATGCCCTCAGAACCGGCGGGCAGGTTGGCCCAGTCGATATAGGCGCCAGCGGACTGCGTGACCTTGGAGACGACCGGGGTGAAGGAGATGGACACCCAGCGCTCGACCAGGGCGCCGATGATGAACATACCCAGGATGGAAGCACCCTCGGTGACCTTGCCCATCAGACCGCCGGAGAGGTCCTTGGCGATGGAGGAGCCGACCTTGTAGCCAAACTCTTGCGTGTACCACAGGAAGGCGTAACGGATGATGTTCCACGCGAAGAAGAACAGCAGCGGACCGGCGATGCTGCCGGACAGGGCCAAGGAAGCGCCCAGAGCGCCCAGAATCGGGCGAAGGGTGAACCAGAAGGCGGGGTCGCCGACGCCGGCGAGCGGGCCCATCATACCGACCTTGACGCCCTGAATGGCGACGTCGTCAATCGGAGCACCGTTGGCGCGCTCCTCCTCGAGAGCGAGGGTAACGCCAATGACGGGGGCGGAAACATAAGGGTGGGTGTTATAGAACTCCAGGTGGCGCTTAAGCGCGGCAATCTGGTCATCCTTGCTGGTGTAGAGCTTCTTGATCGCAGGGATCATTGCGAAGCACCAGCCGCCGTTCTGCATACGCTCGTAGTTCCACGAGCCCTGAAGGAACTGATGACGGAAGCAAACCTTCTTACGGTCAGCCTTGGTGAGCTGAATCTTGTTCTCTGCCATATGTATCACTCCCCTCCTACTCGTAATCGTTCAGAATGTCGCCGAGCGGGTCACCGGAGCCACCGCCCATGCCGCCACCCTGCTTGGCCAGATCCTTAAGGCCAAGGTAGATGAGGGCAAGGGAGATGCCGATGAGGCCAAGGGCGATCAGCGTGAGCTGAGGGATGGCAGCAAGGACAAAGCCGAGGATGAAGAACGGCCAGGTCTCCTTGGTGGCCATCATGTTGATGACCATGGCGTAACCGACGGAAGCGACCATGCCGCCGCCGACAGCCATGCCGCCGGACAGCCAATCGGGCATAGCGTTAAGCGCGTTGGTAACAGCCTCGGCCGGGATGATGCACAGAAGTACTGCCGGGATGGCGATACGAACACCCTGCATGAGGATGCCGGCGTACTGCCAACGCTCGATGCCGGCGAAGTCGCCCTTCTCGGCGCAGGCGTCCATGCCGTGAACCATAGCGGTAGCCAGGGTACGGCAGATCATGGTCAGGAACAGACCAGCGACCGACAGCGGGACGGCGACGGCGATGGCGGCGGTAACGGCCTTGGCCGAATCGGTGGCGCCACCGTTGAGGGCGAGCACCATGATGATCGAAGAAGCGACCGAGGCCAGAGCGGCGTCAGGCGCGACGGCGGCGCCGACGTTAGCCCAGCCAAGGGCCATCATCTGGAGCGAACCGCCCAGGAGGATGCCCTCCTGAAGGTGACCGGTTACGAGACCGATAAGCGTGCATGCCACGAGCGGCTGATGGAACTGGAACTCATCCAGAATGCCTTCCATACCGGCAAGCAACGCGACAATCGCAACAAGCAGAATAGTGATTGCAGACATGTATCGGACCCTCCTTTACTATGCTTGAGCGGCCAGTTCGGCCTTTGCTTTCTTCAACATGGCGTCGAGATCCTCGGAGGAATCCGAAGGAACCTTGCGGACCTCGAACTTGACGCCCTTGGCCTTGAGAGCCTCGATGGTCTTGACATCGTCATCGCCCATAGCGACAGCGTTGGTGACGACGACCTTGCCCTTGGAGTGGGCCATGGAACCGATGTTGGCTTCCTTGATGTCGACGCCGGCCTCGATGGCCCTGAGCAGATCCTGCGGGTTCTCGAAAAGCAGCATGGCCTTGGTGTCACCAAAGCGCGTGTCCTTGACGACCTCGGCCATCTTCTTGATGGGCACGACGTTGGCATGAACTCCCGGAGGGGCAGCCTGCTCGATCATGGTCTTGCGGAGCTCGTCGTGAGCAACGCCGTCGGAAACCACGATGATGCGGTTGGGGTTGATCTGCTTGGTCCACGTGGTGGCCACCTGACCATGAAGCAGACGGGTGTCGATACGGACGTGGGCGATCTTGATGTGCCCGTCGCCGATGACCGTTCCCGGAGGGATGGCGCCTGCAGGAGCAGCGGCGGCCGCAGCCGGCTTCTTCTCCTCGGGCTCCAGAGACTCGGGCTTGACGCGCACGCCGGCCTTAGCCTCAGTCACGAGATGTTTTGCGATCGCATGTGCAGTGTTCTTTGCGTCAAAGCGCTGCGAATATGCCTCGATGAGCATAGGCAGGTTGACACCGGTGACGATAGCCCAGGAATCATGGCCCTCGATGAGACCGCTGATCTGGTTGAAGGGCGTGCCGCCCCACAGATCAACGAGGAAGAGCACCTGCTCCTGGTCCTCGAAGGAAGCGACTGCTTCCTCGACCTTGGCACGGAAGTCGTCGGGGCCCATGCTCGGCTCGAGCGAGACCACGGCTACAGACGGCTGATCGCCAAAGACCATCGAGCCCGTCTGCTTGATTCCAGCCGCCAAGTCACCATGGCTAGCAAGAACAATACTTACCATCACATAACCTCCTTTTTGTCTACGTATTTCCTACACGACAATAATGGAGTATACCTGTTCGCCTTGTGGATTTATAGCTAAATTCGCAAACGGTTGCATTATTTGTTTAAACGTCTAAGTTTGTTACAAATTAATTACGTTGCTGATCTACAGCTCATTGCCTACTAAAACGTGATTTCCCAATTACTTCCACAGATATATACAGACACGCTGTTCATTAACGCCGCTTTTAGGTTAATCCCAATGCGCCTGCGTGCCGCTATTTTGTTTAAACAGACATAACTTGACTAATTGTATAACTTATGCTCTAGCGCAAGTAGTCGTTGGGGACGTTCTTAAACGACTAGTCAAACAAGAACGTCCCCAACGACTA
>UQPI01000056.1 GCA_900542945.1 uncultured Collinsella sp. | reverse complement strand
CTGCCAAAATAAACCTGTCCCTTTTTGGTAGGTTTTGGGGCGGGGCTCGCTGCTATCATGGACAACGTTGAATTTCTACGAAGGAGCAGGGCATATGGCGATTCTTTTGGGATGCGATTCCGTCAGCCTAGAGTTTCCCACCAAGCATATTTTCGATAGCGTGACGCTCGGCGTGGGCGAGGGCGACCGCATTGGTATTGTCGGTAAAAACGGTGACGGCAAGTCGACGCTGCTGAGCGTTCTCGCGGGCACGCTGGAGCCCGACGACGGCCGTGTGACGCATCGACGCGGCACCACGATCGGTCTGCTCGGCCAAAAGGACCAGCTTGTCGACACCGACACCGTGCACCATGCCGTTGTGGGCGACACGCCCGAGTACGAGTGGGCGTCGAGCCCCCGCACGCGCCAGATCCTCGCCGGCCTCATCAGCGATGTGCCTTGGGAAGGCACGGTGGGTGAGCTTTCGGGCGGCCAGCGCCGTCGCGTGGACCTCGCGCGCCTGCTGATCGGCGACTATGACGTGCTCATGCTCGACGAGCCCACCAACCACCTGGACATGCGCACCATCAACTGGCTCGCGCGCCACTTAAAGGCCCGCTGGCAGCGCGGTCAGGGCGCCATGCTCGTGGTCACGCACGATCGCTGGTTCTTGGACGAGGTCTGCACCAGCATGTGGGAGGTTCACGACGGCCAGGTCGACCCCTTCGAGGGCGGCTACTCGGCCTACATCCTGCAGCGTGTGGAGCGCGACCGCATGGCCGCGGTTACCGAGGAGCGCCGTCGCAACATGGCGCGCAAGGAGCTCGCGTGGCTGAGCCGTGGCGCCCAGGCGCGCTCCACCAAGCCCAAGTTTCGCGTGGATGCCGCTCGCGAGCTCATCGCCGACGTGCCGCCCGTGCGTGACGAGCTGGAGCTCAAGCGCCTGGCGGTGAGCCGCCTAGGCAAGCAGGTCATCGACGTGGTCGACGTGGACGCCGGCTATGCAGATACCGATGGTGCGCCCAAGCAGGTGCTCTCCGATGTGACCTGGCTTATCGGCGCGGGCGACCGCTATGGTCTTTTGGGCGAGAACGGCGCCGGCAAGTCGACCTTGCTCGACGTGATCCAGGGCAAGATCGCGCCCCTGCGCGGCCGCGTGAAGATCGGCCAGACGGTGCGCTTTGGCGTGCTGTCGCAGCAGCTCGAGGAGCTCGAGCCCTACATGGGCGACACGATACGCGAGGTGCTCAGCAACTATAAGAAGTACTACGTCATCGACGGCAAGGAGACTTCGCCCGAGAAGCTCTGCGAGCGCCTGGGCTTTACGACGCAGCAGCTCTGGAGCCGCATCGGCGATCTTTCGGGCGGCCAGCGCCGTCGCCTGTCGCTGCTGCTGACGATCCTGGACGAGCCCAACGTGCTTATCCTGGACGAGCCGGGCAACGACTTGGATACCGACATGCTGGCGATTGTCGAGGACCTGCTCGACGGCTGGCCGGGCACGCTGATCCTGGTGACGCACGACCGCTTCTTGATGGAGCGCGTGACCGACCAGCAGTGGGCGCTGCTTGACGGTCATCTGACGCATATGCCCGGCGGCGTCGACCAGTACCTGCGCCTGTGCAACGCCACGGCCGAGGGCGAGCCCGTGGGCGCGCCGAGCGCCAAGACCGGCACGTTCGACACCGGCGCCGCAGCGGTTGCGGCCGAAAAGCCCAAGTCGAGCGGCCAGCCCAATGGCCTTTCCAACGCCGAGCGCCAGAAGCTTCGCCGCGAGGTGAGCTCGCTCGAGCGCAAAATGGAGACGCAGCGCGCCCGCGTGGAGGAGGCCGAGGCCGCGATGGCTCAGGTCGACCCCACCAACTACACGGCGCTGGGCGAGCAGCAGGCAAAGATCGACGAGGCCCACGCCGCCATGGACGAGTTGGAGATGGCGTGGCTCGAGGCGAGCGAGAGGCTCGAGGGCGAGGAGTAGGCGAGGATGATCAAGGCCGCGTTTTTCGATATCGACGGCACGTTGCTGAGCTTTAAGACCCATCGGATTCCGGCGTCGGCGCAGCAGGTGCTCGACAGCTTTCATGAGCAGGGGATTGCGTGCGTGATCGCCACGGGTCGCCCGACCTATCAGATGCCCGATTGGCTGTTCGAATTGGGTTGGGATGCGTACATTACGCTCTCGGGCCAGCACTGCTTTGATGCCGAGGGGGTTTACCGCAGCTGCCCGATCGATCCGGACGACGTTGCGGTGATCGTGGACCAGGTGGCGCAGGGACGCTACGACTCGCTGTGTATGCAGGGCGAGAACTCGTTTGTGAACCGCCTGTCCGAGCGCGTGGTGACGGCCGGCAACAACGCGGGGATCGTCTACCACGAGGAACCGTTTGAGCGCGCCTTTGACGCACCGGTCTACCAGTTCTGCGCCTTTGTGGACCCGGCCGACGAGCATATCGTGACCGATGCGGTGTCGCATTCGCTCACTACGCGCTGGTGCGATCTGTTCTGCGACATTATTCCGGCAAACGGCGGCAAGGACCTGGGTGTGGCGGCGACGCTGGAGCGCCTGGGCATCGACGCGAGCGAGGCGATTGCCTTTGGCGACGGCGAGAACGACCTGTCGATGTTTGCCGCCGTGGGCACGAGCGTGGCCATGGGCAACGCGCAGGATACCGTGAAGGCCGTGGCGACCTACGTGACGACCGCCGTGGACGACGACGGCATCTACAACGCCGCCAAACACTTTGGCCTGCTGTAGCTGCGGATTCGGCATCTGGGGACGTTCCTTTTCTGCCGGCAGCTGGGGACACTCCTTGCGGGGCGTCCCCATTTTGTTTTCATCTCGCACGTTTTGTGAAACGCGGCTAACTTTTTGGTCAATGCAGTAAGACATGGTCAACTTTTGCGGTAAAGTAAGCCAAGGAAAGTATCCAAAGGCTAACTAGCAATCATCGCGAAAGGCGGCCCATGGCCCTACGTGAATCCGGAGAAGACTATCTCGAATCGATCTACGTCCTATCGGAACGTCAGGGCATCGTGCGCTCGATCGACGTTGCCGAATACTTGGGCGTAACCAAAGCAAGCGTCTCTAAAGCCATGGCGGCCTTGGAGAGCACCGGCTACGTGGAGATGGGCAAACGCGACGTGCATCTGACGGAACGCGGTCTTGAGGTTGCCCGTCAAATGTGGGAGCGCCACTGCTTTTTTGTAGGTCTGCTAGAGGACGCAGGCGTAACGCCCGAGGTCGCGTCGCAAGAGGGCTGCCACATGGAGCACTGCCTGAGCGAGGAAAGCTTTGAGAAGCTGAGGGCGATGCTGGGACGGGACAGCGACCGGGACCAGTAGCCCCGCCAACCAAGTCCAACTCAGACAAGGAACCCCGCCAGCAAGCGATGCCCAAGAACCGCCAGCAACGTTACCGCAGGCCGGGACCGGGCTTGGTTTTTGAAAACACTCCGCAGACCAGAAGCGCCCCCGTTCGTAGCTCCGAAGGAGCAGAACGGGGGCGCTTCATTGGTCGAGGACGTTTTCAAAACCAAGCCCGGTCCCGGCCGGAGGGACCACAGGCGCTACAGGTTCTTGACACCCATCGCGCGCATGGCGTTCAGGATAGCGATGATCGCCACGCCCACGTCGCCGAACACGGCAAGCCACATGTTGGCGATGCCCAGTGCCGCAAGCACCAGAATCAGCAACTTAATGCCCAGCGCAAAGATGATGTTCTGCCAAACAATCGTCATGGTCTTGCGCGCCACGCGGATCGCGCGGGAGATGTTGGACGGCTTGTCGTCCATCAGCACCACGTCGGCGGCCTCGATCGCGGCGTCGGAACCCATGGCGCCCATGGCAATGCCCACATCAGCGCGCGTAAGCACAGGCGCGTCGTTGATACCGTCGCCGACAAAGGCGAGCTTGCCCTTGCCACTTTCGGCCGCGAGCAGCGCTTCAACACGCTCGACCTTGTCGCCCGGCAGCAGCTGCGCGTGGAACTCGTCGAGGCCGAGCTGCTTGGCCACAGACGCCGCAACCTCCTCGCGGTCGCCCGTGAGCATGACGGTGCGCTTGACGCCGGCGGCGTGCAGGTCGCGAATCGTTTGCTCCGCATCGACCTTGATGGTGTCGGCAATTACGATGTGGCCGGCATAGGTGCCGTCGACGAGCACGTGGAGGATCGTACCGACGACCTCGCAATTGGGAGCGTCGATACCGGCCGCAGCAAGCATCTTGGCGTTGCCGACGACGACATGTTTGCTGTCGATAGTCGCCGTCACGCCATGGCCCGCGTCGTTGGCGGAGTCGCTTACGCGCTTGGGATCGAGCTCGCCCTGGAAGGCGGTGCGCACCGACTGCGCGATGGGATGGTCGGAGAACGACTCGGCGAGGGCTGCGACCTCGAGTAGCGACTGCTCGGTATAGCCTGCCTCGGGGTGCACCGCGACGACCGAGAACGTGCCGTTGGTGAGGGTGCCCGTCTTGTCAAAGACGACGGTGTCCACATCGGCGAGCGTCTCGAGGTAGTTGGAACCCTTGATGAGAACGCCCAGCTTGGACGCGCCGCCGATGCCGCCAAAGAAACTGAGCGGCACGCTGATCACGAGCGCACACGGGCAGCTGACGACCAGGAAGGTCAGGCCGCGCAGGATCCAGTCGGACCAGGCGCCGGTGACCAAACCGCCGCCGAGCGCGAGTACCGCGGCCGCGCCGGTGACGGCGGGCGTGTAGACGCGGGCGAAGCGCGTGATGAAGTTCTCGGTGCGCGCCTTCTTTTCGCTGGCATTCTCCACGAGTTCCAGGACGCGCGCGACGGTGGACTCGCCAAAGGGCTTGGTGGTGCGCACGTGGATGAGGCCCGTCATGTTGATGCAACCGCTGATGATATCGTCTCCGGTTTTGGCCGGACGGGGGACTGACTCGCCAGTAAGGGCGGCGGTATCGAGCTGTGTCTCGCCTTCGACGATGATGCCGTCGATGGGCACGCGCTCGCCAGGCTTGACGACGATGACGGTGCCGACGGCGATGTCATCGGGGAAGACTTGCTCGAGCGTGCCGTCGGGCTGCTCGACGTTAGCGTAGTCGGGCGCGATGTCCATCATGGCACTGATCGACTTGCGGCTCTTGCCCACAGCGTATGCCTGGAACAGCTCGCCGACCTGGTAGAACAGCATGACGGCGGCGCCTTCGGCCATGTGCGGGTCGGTATCGGGGAAGAGCACCATGGCAAACGCGCCGATGGTCGCGACTGCCATAAGGAAACTCTCGTCGAAGGCCTTGCCGCGGCGGATGTTATTGAATGCCTTTTGCAGTACGTCGTATCCGGCAATCAAAAACGGCACGAGGAACAGCGCGAAGCTGGCGTAGATGTTGCCAGGCTCCCCAAATGCGATAGTGAGGGCGCCGAGCTCGTCGAGGGCATAAACAACGGCAAAAATGCCCAGTGCTACCAGGATGCGGTTGCGCTTGTGCTCAAGGGACTCTTTCTTCTTGCGCTTCTTCTTTTTCTTTTTGGGATCGGCGGCTGCCATGATTCAAACCTCCCATTTGAGCGTATGAACACTTGCTCATATAATTTCGCGAGCAAAGGCCGCGGCAAGCGCGGCCTTACAGGTCAACGTATGCGCGGGTTAGAGAATGATTTCGCAGTCCGGCTCGGCGTCGGCGGTGAACTCAACGACGCGGTCCAGGACCTCGTCGAACTCGGCGTCGTCAGCCTCGAGCGTCAGCTTCTGGGTCATAAAGTTGACCGAAACGGACTTGACGCCATCGAGCTTAGCCAGCTCGTCCTGAAGTTCACGCGCGCAGTTGGCGCAATCGATCTCGTCGAGCTTGAACTGCTTTTTCATGGTGGGTTCCTTTCCCTGTGTTAGCGGTCTGGGTGCCGGCCGCGCTGATACCGTGGTTGATTGCTATTCGCAGATATGGCTCATGCCCTGGTTAAGCATGGTGTAGACGTGATCGTCGGCAAGCGAGTAGAGAATGTTGCGGCCGTCGCGGCGGAACTTGACCAGGTGCGACTGCTTAAGCGTGCGCAGCTGGTGCGACACCGCAGACTGCGAGGTCGCGGTCGCTTCGGCGATGTCAGCCACGCAGAGCTCGCGACCCATGAGGGCATAGAGAATCTTGATGCGCGTGGTGTCGCTGAAGACCTTGAACAGGTCGGCAAGGTCGTACAACAGCTCCTCGTCGGGAAGGTCCTCGGGCGAGCAGGTGGTGGGGACGATCGGCTCGGTGGCCTCGATGCCAGTCTTTGTTTCATCAGCGTGGCTGCTCATTGCAATATCCTTTCATATGAACATGCGCTCATATAAATTACTTCCGATTATATGAGCGCATGTTCATATGTCAATACAATTTACGTTAACTTCGATGACTGCTTGCCGCCTCGGCGATTTTCTGCGGGTTGGGAGACATCGACGCAATGCTCGCCAACATATTTCGAGATGTTCGGCCAGCATGCTAAGAAAGCCACCTTGAGAAGCATTAGAACTGTTCATATTTGTACTTTATCGTGTTAAATACCGCGAGAATCAGTTCTTCCTCTACGGGAGTTCCTGCAGAATCAGTTTTATCTAAAGTTATATTGAGCATTGCTGCAGCCAATCTGGCACATCGGTGGCCGAATAAGTCGAAAAATGTAGGTGGACATCCGCAGAGATCGCCTTTAGAAGAGCGAATTCTCAATTAGATCAATAATCGTGTCGTCTTCCGTGCGGTTTTCATCGATTTTTGCGAAAATGTCGCTTTCCCAAGGCCCATTGATTTCCTCAGCAAGGGCCCCGACGTGTTGCATGTCGTCGGGTTCTGGCACATCGTTGATGCTCGGGTCATCAGCTTGCGGATATTGGCTTGCAATTTCGCGCTTGGTGGCCTCTTCTTCTTTGAGTGTCTCCAGGACGCGGCGACCGTATTCGAAGTAGCGCCGCAAGACAAATTGACGAAGAGTTTCTTGCAGGATGGCGAAGTTATCCGGGAGTCGACCGGGCCATATCTTCTCGCGAATGCGAATCGCTTCCATGACCCGTCTAAAAGCGGACTGCTTGAAAAACGAATGACGACTAACTGTGATAACGGCATATCCCATGTTTCGCAGCGTGTTTCGGCGTTCCTCGTCAATTGATTGCTGTTCGGGCTCGTCGTGGTAAAAGCCGTTGTATTCGATATCGGTCATCGAATTTTCGAGCAGCGCGTCGAGGTAGAAAACCGTCCGTCGCGTTAGGGCGGCGTATCTTTTGGGGACTGGGATCGGATAGTCCGTTTTGATAACGCGTATGGCTAAGCCACCCATTGACTTGGGCATTGTCAGCATCATGACAAACGCCGTTTCGAGTGGGGAGCGACAGCCTTCGCGTACATAAGAAAGTGCCTTAAGTGCTTTATTAGATCCACGATACCCCGATGCCTCTGAAAAGAAGGCTCTGAGCTCTTCAACGCTGGTTAGGGCTGGGCGCTCGCGATATTGAGTTTCGTCGGACGTTCCAAGCGCGTAGGAGCCGCAGATTTCAAAGTAATACTCAACGAGCTCCGAAAGGTTGAGGTCGGCTGCTGCTTCTAACGCGCACAGCTTGATATCGACGATGTAGACGTTCGGCTCGAGTTCTAGGTAGCTTTCTGCATCAAACGTATAGCGCGTGCAGTGGCAGATGCAGCCCTTGCGGTGCCTTTTGGCATTATTGGAAAACGTCAGCACATGGATGCTTTCAGAATCGACATTCTTTCTGTTGAGCCATGCTCGCGCCGCTTCCAGGTTGGACGTGGTCGGCGCAGACACCTTGATCTTTTCCATAGATATGGGATCGGTCGCGTGGCTTGCGAGCGAGTTGACTGTTTGGTATACAGCGCGTGCCGTGGTATGTGACAGAACGATTCCCATACGCGCATGATGGCATAGCGGACGCCATATACGCTCGAAACTTCGGGCAACGGTATTGGGGCGCGGCTTATCTTCTGCGAACGGTGGGTTTTTGAGCTGTCGTATTGAGGGGGGGCAGCTTCGGCTGGGGAGGTTTCTGTCGGCCGCCCCATTTTGGTGAACTTTAGTTGCGGATTCGTAGCTTCTAAGCGTTTTTGCCGACCGCTCAGATGCCTCACCAACATAATTTGAGTTATTCGGCCTTATCCTATACGAATGGTGCGATCGCAACGTCCTATTCGAATTGATTCAGGTAGATTTATAGGGCTTGGTTGCGAAATTGGGGCGACTATAGCGCTCGATTGCGGTTCAAGGGGCCTTGACTAGTGGTTCAGCTGGCCGAACAACTCGAAAAATGTAGGTGGGCCAACCTGCCGACTATGTGAAGCACGCGAATTTGCTCGTTTTGATGCAAACTAGGGTGCAGCCATAAGACTGCGCCCTAGTTTACTGCGTGCCGGTGCGTCCAGACGGATTGCACTGTGCCTGGCAGGCGCTCCCGCAGATGGATCGGTTATTTCGCAAACAGGTTCTTGAGGTTGAACTCGGCCTGGACGGTACGGAGCATGAGGTCGGTGTCGTCGAGGCCCAGGTGCTGCTCGTTGGCGTCGGCGGCGAGGGTGCCACGGCGGCGCGCCCAGTTTTCGAGCGCGGCGGGGGCGGACTCGCGGGGGAGCGAGCGGACGTCGGTATCCAGGCTGCGGCAAATCTGGCGCGAATCGATGACGATAATCTTGCCGGCACGGCGTGCCTCGGCATAACCGTCCAGGTGAATTTTGAACCAGCTGTCCTCGAAGGCGGCATTGTGCGCCATATAGGGGTACTTCTTCATGAGCTTGAGCAGCTGCTTCTGCAGCTCCTTGTTCTCGCGGAACGGCTTTTTGCCGTCGATGTCGTCCCAGGTGATGTGATGGATGTTCGATAGCGGCACATCCTCGCCGCGGTAGATGTCGGGCAGGCCGCAGTAGTGTGCCTCGGCGTCATGCGGCACGGCGTCGCTGGTGAGATCCATGATCTCCCAGCCCACGTTGATGATGTAGCCGCGCTCGGGCGCGCGACCGGTGGTCTCGATGTCGATACCGAGCACGGTGCCCTGGATGGGCTTGCGGGCGTAGGCCACGCCGAGCGCGTCGCGGTCACCGCGGATCTCGCGCATAACGGACGCGGCGGTGCGCTTTTGCATTTTGCCGATGGCGGCGCAGGTGTCGGCGTCGGACAGGCCGCGCGAGAGCGTCGCGGGCGTCACATTGCGCAGGCGTGCCTCCCCAATCTGGTCGCAAAGGTCGCGGTTGCGGTCGGCCAGGTCGCGCACGGTGGCAAAGTCGAAGCCGGGGTCGTCCTCGGCAGTAAAATACTCGGTCTCGAGCACCTTGAGGGCCTCTTCGCCCTTCTGGCGTTCGGACTCCATGGCACCGTGGTCGCCATAGATAAACATGGGAATAAACGGCTGGCGCTCGTATTCAAGTGCTTGCGAAACGTTCATAGGCTGCTCCTTGGACGGGCCGCGTCGCGCGGCTCGGGGTTACTGAGTTGTGGCGAGATGATAGTTTACCATGGGCAACTATTGGCACCGCGCCCGGGACAACTACAATACCCTAGTTGACCGCTAGGACTTTTACAATGCTGCCGAAAGACACGAAAGGTTCCATCCGTCATGGATTTACTGATTGATATTCTGCTCGACGCCGGCAAGGACACGCTGTCGCTGGTGCCGTTTTTGTTGGTGACGTATCTTGCTCTCGAGACACTTGAGCACGTTGCGGGCGACCGCGTCAACGGCGCTATCAAGCGCGCCGGCGCTGCGGGTCCCGTGGTTGGCTCGCTGCTGGGCATGGTGCCGCAGTGCGGATTTTCGGCCATGGCAGCAACGCTGTACGCCGGCCGTGTCGTGACCTTGGGCACGTTGGTGGCGGTGTTCCTTTCGACCTCCGACGAGATGCTGCCGCTGCTACTTGCCGAGCAGGTTCCCGTGCAGACTATGGCGATGCTTTTGGCTTCGAAAGCGCTTATCGCACTGGTCACGGGCTTTATCGTAGATGCCGCCATTCGCGGTCTGCGTCGCAACGCCCGCGCGCATGCGGCGATTCGTCGTACCGTGTTGGGGACCACTGTCAATCCGGCGCACGTTAACTGCGCGCATGACGACCACAGCGACGGTGACATCATCGACGAGGTGGCCGAGGCGGGCGTGAGCGCCGACCACATCCACGAGTTGTGCGAGCGCGACCATTGCGGTTGCGATGAAGACGAGGACGAGCGCGAACACGGACATGGCCACGATCACGGTCATGAGGGCGAACATGAACACCATGATGGTCACGGTCACTCCCACTCCCACGAAGGGACGCCTGTCCTGTCGATCATCCGCAGCGCGATCTCGCACACCGTGCAGGTCTCGGTATTCATTTTTCTGGTGACGCTGATTCTGGTCGCCGTGCTCGAGACGTTCGGCGAGTCCGCGATCGAGCAGTTCCTGCGCGGCAACGAGATACTCGCTGTCCTGGGTTCGGCGCTTGTCGGGCTGATTCCCAATTGCTCGGCGAGCGTGGTCATTACACAGCTGTATCTGGAAGGCGCGCTGCAACTGGCGCCGATGCTCGCCGGCACGCTCATTTCCGCCGGCGTGGGTTATCTGGTGCTGTTCCGCACCAACCGCAGCGCCCGCGAAAATGTCGTGTTCCTGATCATGATGTACGTCATCGGCGCTGGCTGGGGCCTTATCCTTTCCGCCTTTGGGTTCTAAGTGGATGTTTGGGGCATGCCGTAAAACTAGGACATGCCATAAATTCCACCGCCATGACCTGGGCGTTGGATGCGCGTCAATCGGCAAAACAAAAAGGTAGATTTTAGGCATGTCTCAAAAATCTACCTTGGTTAGTGCAGCAACTCGGTGAGGTTGCGTTTAAAGCGGGCGCGGTCTTCGCTGGTAAATGCTGCCGGACCGCGAGTGCGTCCGCCGGCGCGGCGTACCTTCTTTTCCTCATGGCGAATAAACAGCTGCATGTCGATAGTCGCCTTGTCGTACACGCGCCCGCGCACACCGATAGCGGCGGCATCGCGCCCGAGCACCATGCTCGCCAAGCCAATGTCCTGCGTCACGACCACGTCGCCCGCCTGCAGGCGTTCGACAATGGCAAAGTCGGCGCTGTCGGCGCCCACGCTCACGTCGAGCGTCGTGACCCAAAAGCCGCGTCGCGCGTGCTCGGCATCGCGCGGGTCATCGCGGCGAATGTGCCGTTCCAGGTTTTGTGTGCTGTTGCCGGCGATAACAACGGCGACGCCCGCCCGCCGCGCGCAGTCAATCGACTCGCGCGTGACCGGGCAGGCGTCTGCATCGATAAAGAGCGTTCGCGGCATCTAGTGCGCCAGTTTGCCAAATTGAATAGCGCGAACAATCAGCGTTACGCCAAACACCAGCAGCGCGGCGCCGCTAAAGATGACGAGCATCTTGGCCGACCACAGCGGATAGATAAACACGAACATGCCGGCGATGATGGAGAGTGCGCCGCTCAGGATGGCGAGGGCACGGTTGGACGAAAGCTCGGACTCCAGAATGGACATGACACCTTCGACAATCCAGCCAAAGCCGGCCACGATAACCACCATCGTGGTGAGCGTCGCGGTCGAGAAGGCCTGGTTGCGCAGGATTATGACGCCGCCCAAGATAATGAGTAGGTTGGAGATGATGCTCGTCACGCGCCAGCCGGTGGGCAGCAGCGGCTCAAAAATGGCAGTGAACAGTCTGATGGCAGCAGTGATTACAAAGTAAAAACCCAGGACGGTCGTCAAAAAGACGAGGGACTTGGCGGGTGCAAAAAGCAGCGCGATGCCAGCAATGAGCGCCACGACGCCCGTGATGGCGTAGATCCAGCGTACGGCCTTGACGGCTTTACCCGCCATGCTTTTCTCGTCAAATCCAAACTGGCTCGATTTTTGGTCATCGTTCTTAAAGATGCCCATAATGTCTCCTTTCCGTGCGGCGTAAGCCTTGATCGTTACAACCAGTATCCCCTAAGGGCGCTGACGTATGGGTCGGGGAGGGCGAAACGTAACCCAAAGGCCCCGAATTGTTTCCGTTGTTCCCCACGTTGCGATTTTCTATTCAACAGATGTAGAACATTGCAGCCCTGTTCGTTATTGCCTACGTTTTAGGTTAGATTTTCCTAAGGACAATTGGCTTGTATTGGGGGTCCCTATGAACGAAGCAGTTCCCGAGGCACCGTCGAGTGTCGAATCGATGGCAAAGCAAGGTTGCGAAAAGCTCGGTCTGGAAGCGTTTGATGCGCTGGTCCGTCGTGCCCGTACGTGCCGTCGCTTTGACGAGTCTATGCGCGTGCCGCGCGAGTTTTTGCTCGAGCTGGCGGAACTGGCGCACCTGACCCCGTGTGGTGCCAATGCTCAGTGTCTGCGTTTTCACGTGGTGAGCGGTGCCGAGGATTGCGCGCGTGTATTTGACGAGCTCGCATGGGCCGGCGCACTTAAGGACTGGCCGGGTCCTGCCGAGGGTGAGCGCCCGACCGGCTACATCGCGATTCTGGCCGAGCGCGCCGTTCCGGGCAAGCCTGTCGCTCCCATTACTGAGGTCGACACGGGCATTGCCGCACAGACGATGATGCTCGCCGCCCGCAGCGCCACGCCCGAGGTGGCAGCCTGCATGTTCAAGGCCTTTACGCCCCACGTGATCGATGCCATGGGGCTCGATAACGACAAGTATGAGCTCAAGCTGATCATGGCGTTTGGCGTTCCGGCCGAGACACAGGTGATCGATGCGATCGATTCCAACCCCGACGGCTCCATCAATTATTGGCGCGACGAGGCGCAGGTGCACCACGTACCCAAGCGTCCGCTTGCCGACGTGCTGGTGTAGCTGAGCGTCACCGCGGCGTGATCAGACGGTAAACCACCACAAAGGTGCCTGTCCCCTTTGTGGTGGTACGAGGGGAGGGCGTGTGGCAGATCTGTATTTGGTGCGGCATGGGCAGACTGAGCTCAATGTGCAGAGCATTTTGCAGGGCTGGCACGATTCGCCGCTTACGGCGCGCGGGCGCGAGCAGGCGCTGACGGCGCGTACGGCGTTTGCGGCGCGTGGCGTTGCCTTTGATCATGTGTATTCCTCGCCGTTGGGCCGGGCGCGGCATACGGCCGAGCTTATCGTTGGCGAGGGCCGTTCCATTGAGCTGGTCGATGACCTGCGTGAGTGGCATTTTGGCTCGCTGGAGGGCACATCAAATCGCGAGATGCCGCCGCAGCCCTGGGGCGATTATCCGGTGGCCTTTGGCGGCGAGTCGGAAGTGCAGCTTCAGTCGCGCATGGTCGCGGCGCTGTCCCGTATTATGGCCCGGCCGCAGCACGACTGCGTGCTGGCGGTTTCCCACGGCTCAGCCTGCCAGGAGTTTCTTGAGTATGTGACTGGCGGGGGAGAGCTACCCGACAACGGTGCCGTGCTCCATTTTGGCTATTGCGACGGGGCGTTTTCGCTCTTGGGTTGGTAACGAACGAAAGGACCCCTATGAATAAAGATCTGTATCTGGTCCGTCATGGACAGACGATATTCAACCTTAAGCGTATCATTCAGGGGTGGAGTG
>UQPI01000055.1 GCA_900542945.1 uncultured Collinsella sp. | reverse complement strand
AGGCGGCATTGACCTTCTGGTCATGCCGCCGAAGTTGAAAGGCAGATTGCCGCTCTGGCGGGTTTGCAGCGTCGGCCGGTTACGGCGTTTGGCAAAACGCCGTAACTAATAATCAAGCTTCCACATGTAGCGGCGCGTCATGTAGTCCTTGTGGGTAACGGCAGAGAGAGCGCGCATGTACACGTTGTTGAGAATCGGGGCAAAGATCAGGTGGTTGAAGTACTCGCTCACGCTGTCCTTGATGTCGTTGAGGCCGAGCTCCTTGGCGTCGAGCTGATAGACGCGCTCGCCACCGTACTGGTTGACGAAGCGGATGCCGCGCTCGTCATTGCAGCGGCTGCGGCCGACGCTGATGAGCTGGAACAGCGAGGTGCGCTTGTCCAGAATCTCGAAGGGGCCGTGGAAGAAGTCGCAGGTGTTGATGGTGCAGGAGTCGATCTGCAGCATCTCCTGCACGTTGCAGATGCTAAAGACGTAGGCGGCACCAAAGAGCGGGCCCTGGGCCATGACGTTGATGCAAGGCTTGTCGGCGTTCTGCTCGGCCCACTTAGCAGCGAGCGGACGGGTGTACTCGACGGCCTTGCGATAGATGGGGTCGACCAAGTCGAACGCGGCCATAGCGGTCTCGTACTCGGCATAGCCCTCGGTCTGCTGCGTGAGCTCCATGGCGATCATGGTCACGACGGCGGAGTTGGTGCGGCCCATGCAAGACTCGTCAACGGCCAAGCTGTCGTACTGGATCTTGTAGTCGCAGACCTCGGTGAGGCCGGACTCGTCAACATAGATGGCGATGGTGCTGGCGCCGTGATCCTTGGCGACCTGGGCGGCGACGATAGTCTCCTTGGTGCCGCGCATGGACACGACGACGGCCAGGGTGTTCTCGTTGATGTAGGCCGGGGTGGCGTGCACAAACTCGTTGCTGGTGTAGCTGGAGCTCACGACCTGCGTGGCCTCGTGCTCCATAAAGTACTGGGCAGGATAGTTGCCGCCGTTGGATCCGCCGGCGCCAATCCACACGACGCGCTTGATGCCGCCCTTGTCTGCCTTGTCAGCCAAAACCTGGGAGACGACGTCCTTAACCTGTTCCTGAGTAGTCATCGTGCATCAGCCTTTCTTCTCGTTTGATGCTCTCGATGGCATACAAGTTACATACACGTTTTGGTTATGTCGACTAGTTGTATGCTATATTTGTCTTAGAAATTTTGCTGGTAAAGTTTTCGACAATCCATTACCAGCGGTTTTGTTGTCATGTTGGATACATGCTTGGTTCAGTAAGCATACAAGTTAGATACAGGTTGTTCGCATGAGCACTTCGTCAAAAAAGAACTTGGCCCAATACGAGCGTCTGGCGAGTACGCTGCGTGACCGCATCGCCGCCGGCACCTACGCACGCGGAGACAAGCTGCCGTCCGAGATGGAGCTCATGGACGAATCGGGGCTGTCGCGCAGCACCGTGCGCCACGCGCTTAAGGTGTTAGTTGACGAGGGCCTGGTGCGCACCGAGCGCGGACGTGGCACCTTTGTGGCCGACACGCCCGCGCTCCACGAGAACAACCTGGTGTTTTCGAGCTATACCAAGCAGGTCGAAGGCCAGGGCATGAAGCCCACCACGCGCACGGTGGACTCGGGCTTTACCAAGGCGGCCGGCAGCATAGCTAAGTTCTTTGACGCCGCCGCGGGCAGCAAGCTCGTCAAACTTGTCCGCCTGCGTTATCTGGACGACGCCCCGCTGTGCTTGGAGACCACGTATCTGCCGCCAAGCTTTGGGTCGCTCATCGATCGCGACCTCAACGGATCGCTCTACGCGACGCTGCGCCAAGAATTCCATCGCGCGCCGGCGCAGGGGCATAAGACCTTTGAGGTGTGCTATGCCTCGCAAAACGAGGCGTTTTTGCTCAACGTCGAGCGCGGGCAGGCGCTGATCTTGATCACCGACTACGTCTACGACACCGACGGCCGCCCGCTCCATGTCTCCAAGCGCATCCAACGCACCGACCGCGCCAAATACACCGAGCCCATCGGCTAGCGCACTAAACGAGGCGAAAATTAACTAATATGCGTTTTACCTGCTGTTTTTATTAAATCTCAAGCCGGTATGGCGCAAATGCCAACATCGCCTGGTAACACGCGCCGCCCAAGCTCAACTGTTCCTGCCCAGAATATCCAGCACCGTAAACCTAAGTGAGTAGACTTTTCGCGACCTGCCGAGCACACCCAAAACAGCCACCTCCGTGACCTGCGGTTTTACTAAAGCAGATACGCTTTGTGCTCGCCTTGCGCCAAAAAGTCTACTCACTTAGCTCGCAAGGTGTCTCGACGGGACGATTCGAGTCAAAAAAGCGTACGAACGCGGCACTTCTTGCGGCAATTTGATACCGCAAGACAGCCAAAAACCTGTCCCTAAATGGTAGGTTTGAAACCTTGGGCAACAAGTGCGGGGAACCAGGTTGGTTTGGGTTGGTTGGGGACGCGCTCGGCCAGGACCAGCTCCATCCAGCACATGTCGTACCAGCGGCCGAACTTTTGCGCGCAACGGTCGAAGGCGCCCACCAGGCGATATCCCATATGGGCATGGAAATCCTGACTGTTGTGCGTCAGGTATTCGTCGTCCTTGTCGTGCGGCACGGCGATGAGCGCGCACATGTTGGTGATGCCCATCGCGACCAAGCACTGCTTGAGCGCGTCGTGCAACCTGCGACCCAGTCCGCCGTGGCGCACGTCGCGCGCCAGGTAGATTGACGTCTCGACCGACCAGTCGTACGCCTCGCGGCTGTTGAGCGGACTCACATAAGCATAGCCTACCGGGCGCCCGTCCAGCTCCATCACCAGATACGGATAGCGCTTGAGCGTACGCTCGATGCGCCCGGCGAACTCCTCAACGCTCGGCACCTCGTATTCGCAGGTAATCGCCGTCTGGCGTACATATGGCTCATAGATGGCAAGCAACGCCGGCGCATCATCGGGCGTCGCCAGGCGAATCGTCGGCTCGGACATCTCGGTCATACAACCCTTCTCCCTCAAAAGCAAAGGCCGCCCTGCGCCAAACCCAGGCGCAGGGCGGCCCCTCGTCATTACGTCAACTTACAGGACAGCCGCCAACGCGTCGATGTCCTCCTGCGTCGTGGCCCAGCTGGTGCAAAAGCGCACCACCGTATGGGTCTCGTCGTACTTTTCCCAGTACTCAATCGAGGCATGCTCGCGAATGCGGGCCATGTCCTCGTTGGGCAGAATCACAAACTGCTGGTTCGTGGGCGTCTCCAAGAAGAACTCGTAGCCGCGCTCGTGCAGCACACGACGCAGCGCCTGAGCCGTCTCGATCGCCTGGCGACCAATCTCAAAATACAGGCCGTCGGTAAAGAGCGCCTCAAACTGGACGCCCGTCAGGCGGCCCTTGGCCAGCAACGCGCCGTGCTGCTTAATGCGCGGAATGGGATGCGCCGGAGCGTGCATGCCGCAAAACACTACGGCCTCGCCGCAAAGCGCGCCGCACTTGGTGCCGCCGATGTAGAACACGTCGCACAGCTGTGCCAGCTCGGGCAGGGTAATGTCGCACTCATCGGCTGCCAGCGCATAGGCCAGGCGGGCGCCGTCCACAAACAGCGGAATCTCACGCTTTTGGCACACCGCATAAATCTCGGCCAGCTCGGCCTTTGAGTACAGCGTGCCGTACTCGGTCGACAGGCTCACGTACACGGCGCCCGGAAACACCATGTGCTCGTAGCTCTCGTTTTCGTAAAACACCTGGATATAGCTGTCGAGATCCTCGGCATGCATCTTGCCCTCGTAGCCGGGAATGGTAAGCACCTTGTGGCCGCCAAACTCGATGGCACCCGCCTCGTGGCAGGCAACGTGGCCGGTCTCGGCTGCAACGACGCCCTCGTAGGGCGCAAGCAGCATGTCAATCACCGTCGCGTTGGCCTGCGTGCCGCCCACCAGAAAAAACACGTCGGCATCGGGGGCCTGACAGGCCTCGCGAATAAGGTGCTTGGCACGCTCGGTGTGCGCATCGGTGCCGTAGCCGGGCTGCGGCTCCATATTGGTGTCGACGAGCGCCTGCAGCACCGCCGGATGGGCGCCGTGGGAATAGTCGTTGTTAAACGCGAGCATGGCAATCCTCTCTTACCGGGTATCGGCCAGATGATTCAAACGGGGCTATTGTACGCCGTTGGGATAGGCAATGCGCGCGGCAAGACACTCAAGTGCCAGCACCAGGGCAAAGCCGCAGCTCACGTCACTCAAAAAGTGCGCGCCGATCACGATGCGGCCAAAAGCGACGAGCGCCGCAACCACAGCGGCAGCCCAAAAGACCACGCGGCGGCGCGACGGCCTTTCCTTAAAGGCCGCCGCGGGAAGCCCGGCGAGCATAAGGCCGATCGCCGCGTGCGCGGTGTGCCCGCTCGCGAACGACTTAAAGCCGTCCTTGATCACGCCGGCGGCAATATAGCTCCACTTATCGGGATTGCCGATTACCCACCACGGCTGAAAATTGAGCCCCGGCGTGACCTCGATCACGCGCATGCGCGGGCGCGACCACAGCGGCTTGACAATGACGTTGAGGATAATGGCCTGAGCGACCCACACGGCAAGCACCATCAACGCCCAGCGCGTGAGCTCGTCGGGATCGGTGTCGCGTGTGAGGCGGTAGGCGATAAGGTTGGCAGCGATGACCAGCACAAACGTCAGCACCAGCTGAAACGCGATGAGTTTGCCGCCGACACGCTGCGATCCGACAATCTCGTAGCCGAGCAGGCCCACGTTGATGAGAATGCCCAGCGCGGCGAGCCACTTGCTTGCCTTGGAATCGGGGCGCACCGCTCGCACGAGCATAACGCCCGCGATGCTCGCCGTCAGCTCAAACGGTAGCTCGCCGGCCGCCTCGACAAAGCGACCGTACATGCTGCCGATGTTGAACAGCGCGCTCGAAATCTGATAATCGAAGAAACTGCCCACGCCCAGGCAGAGGGCAAGGATAACCGCGATAGCAGCGGCGTCTTTCTTATAGATGTATCCGAACATGCTTTCCTTTCGATGGAGCCAGAGTGCCCAAATGGAGTGTTTGCAGCGTCGACTCGCTAGTCATCATCACTAGCGCCCAGCTGTTGCAGCAGCATGAGCGCCGCGGCCACGGGGCCGGTGCCGTCGTTGGCGTCGAGACCGCGACCCAGGCCGCTGCCCGCACCGGCGCCCGCCTTGTAGGGCACCGACAGTTTGCGGCTCTTGGGGAAGTTCACCGCGCCATAGCGGGTCTTAAGCTCAAATGCCACCTTCTTGGGCACGTCGACGCCCAAAAACGTGATGCGGCCGCCACTGAGTGTGACGCTCTCGAGCCCCAGGCGCTCGCCGCGAATGCGGATGCGCGCGCGGTTGAACAGGTTGAGTCCCGCCAGCGGCAGCTCACCATGCGCGGCCTCGGTCTCCTCCTGCACCTCGTCGACACTCTCCAGGTCCTCAGCCGCCGCGAGCTTGCGGTACACGAGCACGCGCTGGTCCACCGCCGGCAGGTACTCCTCGGACAAGAAGTAGTCGGCCGGCAGGTTAATACCCACGCTCGCCGCCTCCACACCGGCGTCGTCATCGCCGCGCGCCTCGGCCACGGCCTGTCCCAGCATCTGCGTAAACAGGTCAAAGCCCACACTCGACAGGTTGCCGTGCTGCTCGGCGCCCATGAGCGAGCCGGCGCCGCGGATCTCCAGGTCGCGCATGGCGATGCGCATGCCGCTGCCCAGGTCCTGGAACTCGGAAAGTGCAGTCAGGCGCGCCGTGGCCTCCTCGGTGAGCGGCAGCTCGCCGGGGAACATAAAGTACGCGTATGCCTGCGTGGCCGAGCGGCCCACGCGGCCCTTAAGCTGGTAGAGCTGTGCCAGACCCAGGCGCTGCGAGTCCTCGATGATGAGCGTATTGGCGGTCGCGTTGTCGATACCGCTCTCCACAATGGTCGTGGCGATGAGCACGTCGATCTTTTTGGTCGCGAACTCGATCATCACGTCCTCGACCTCGCGCGGGCTCATCTTGCCGTGCGCCACGCCCACGCGCGCCTCGGGCGCGGCCTCGTGCACGCGTGCCACGGCGTCGTCGATGGTCTTGACGCGGTTGGACACGTAGTACACCTGTCCGCCGCGACCCACCTCCAGGCGAATCGCCGCGCTCACCACGTCGGGGTCGTACTCCCCCACGTGCACGATCACGGGGCGGCGCCCAGTCGGCGGCGTGGTGATCAGGCTCATGTCGCGCACGCCGCTCGTGGCCATCTGCATGGTACGCGGGATGGGCGTGGCCGAAAGCGTGAGCACGTCAATCTGCTCGCGCAGGTTCTTGAGCTGCTCCTTGTGCTGCACGCCAAAGCGCTGCTCTTCGTCAATGATCACCAGGCCCAGGTTCTTGGGGTTCACATCGGCCGAGAGCAGGCGGTGCGTGCCGATGAGCACGTCGATCGCACCCTCGGCAAACGCCTTGAGCGCGCGCTTTTGCTGCGCCGGCGTGCGAAAGCGGCTGAGCACCTCGACCTCCAGGCCAAACGGGGCAAAGCGCTCAAAGAACGTCTCGTAGTGCTGCTGGGCCAGAATGGTCGTGGGGCAGAGCACCATGACCTGGCGGCCGGAGTCCACGCACTTAAACGCCGCGCGCAGGGCGACCTCGGTCTTGCCAAAGCCCACATCGCCGCACAGCAGGCGGTCCATGGGCTTGGGCGCCTCCATGTCGGCCTTAATGTCAGCGATGGCCTCCAGCTGGTCGCGCGTCTCGTCGTAAGGAAAGCTCTGCTCCATCTCGATCTGCTCGGGCGTGTCGGGTGGGCAGGCGATACCGGTAATCGAAGAGCGGCGCGTATACAGATCGACCAGGTCAAACGCCAGCTTTTTGGCGTTCTTGCGCGCCTTATTGGTGGCACGCGTCCAGTCGGCGGTGTTGAGCCTGGTCAGGCGTGGCTTGTCACCGTCGGGGCCAACATAGCGTGTGATGCGGTCGACCTGCTCCAGCGGCACGTAGAGCTTGTCGCCGTCGGCATATTCCAGCAAAAAGTAGTCGCGCTCCTTGCCGCCCACTTCCTGGCGCGCGATCTCGCTAAAGAGCGCGATGCCGTGAGTGGCGTGCACCACGTAGTCGCCCGGCTTAAACGGGAACGTGATCTGCGTAATGTCCACCTTGCGGCGGCTGCGCGCGCGGTTGGCGTCCATGCGGGCGTTGAGGTCGGCGATCGAGAACACGGCCAGATTGGCATCGGGCACCACCACGCCCTGCGGCAGAGCGGCATCCACAAAGGTCACGCGCCCGCGCGAGATGGTGGGCACAGCGGCACCGGCGGCAGCCTGGGCCGCGCCCGCCTCGAGCGAGCGGGCGTTGAGCGCATCGGCATGGCGCTCGCGAATCGAAGCATGGGCCGCCTGACGAGCAGCACGATCGGCAGAATCCGCCGCCGCCACGCGCACACGGTCGCCAATAGCGCCCGCGTTTTCGGGCGCGGCCGTCAGCGACTCCTCAAAGGTAATACCCTCATCGCCAAAGGTGAGCTCCATCGACTCGCGCGCACCGCGGTCGGGGATGGCAAACACGCAGGCATAGCGCTTGCCCACGACCTCCTGGATGCGCGTCATAAAGCGATTGTCCGAGCCCGCGATGGCCGGCTGCTCAATCTTGAGCTCTGCCGTCACCGCACCGCCGGCACGAATCAAGCTCACGTAGTTAAGGCGCTGCTGGGCACCAAAGTCGAGTTGCTGGGCACGCACGTACAGGCCGTCCAGACGGTCGACCCCCGCCTCGCCGGCACGCGCCTCGATATCCTCGTAGGCGCGCAGGCAGTCGTCGAACAGCGAGCGCGGCTCGGACAGCACCACGAGCGCCTTGCCGCTCACATGCGACAGCGGGCTCACGGTCTGGCCGTACATCACCGGCAAAAAGCGGTCGAGCTCGGGCGTGACGATGCGTGCATCCACCATCTCGAGCAGCGCCGCCAGCTTACTGTCGTCCTGGCTGGCACGGTAGAGCGCCACGTGCATGTTGTGAACGGCCTCGTCGGTGAGCGCCAGCTCGCGGCAGGGGAAGATTTCGATGCTGTCCTCGTTGCCGATGGTCTGCCCCGTGGAACTCACCATGCGGCGGATGCGATCAATCTCGTCGCCAAAGAACTCAATGCGCACGGGTGCCTTCTCCTGCGCGGGGAACACCTCGACGGTATCACCGTGCACGCGGAACAGGCCGGGTGCGTCGGCGGCACCGGCATTGGTATAGCCCATGCCCACCAGGCGCTGCGGCACCTCGTCAAAAGGGATCTCCTCGCCCACCGCAAAGGTCGTGGACTCCCAGTAGCGGCTCTCGACTGGCGGCACGCAACGCAGCAACGCGCGGGCCGAGGCAACCATAATGCAGTTGTCACCGCGCACGATGCGTCCCAGGGCCTCGCAGCGCTGCGCCACCACGGCATCGTCGGGCGCCTGCTCGCGCCACGGGTAGTCCTTGCGCTCGGGAAAGCGGCACACGTGCGCCAGGCCCACATAGGCGGCCAGGCTGCGCGCGGCGCGATCGGCAGCGTCCTCGCCGCTCACGATATAGACCGTGGGACGCGGACGGCGCGCAAACTGGGCGGCCGCCATAAGCGTGCGACCCGACTGCGACACGGCCAACGTCACGTCCTCGCCGGCATCGAGTCCGGCCTCGACGGTCTGCAGTGCCTCGGCAGTGTAGAGCTGCGCGGCTATACGGTGAATGAGCATGCTGTTCCTCCGGCATCGCAACGCCAAAAGCCCGCCGGGGCAAGCTCGGCGGGTCGTACGTCAAAGATCATTGTTTGTCATGGTAGCGCATGGAGAGGACTCCTGCTCAAGGGCAAACCCGGCCCTGCAAAAAACGCCAGACGAAGATGCATTCCGCCCTACCCCGCCACGCGCACGCTGGGGCACAAATCTGCCAGCGGACACTCGTCGCACTTGGGTTTGCGGGCATCGCAGATTTCGCGACCGAAGGTGATCCACTGATGGTTAACCGACTCCCAATACTCGTGCGGCAAAATCTTAAGCAGATCCTGCTCGGTCTTGAGCGGCTCCTTGGCATGCGTCTTAGGACTCAGCATCAGGCGGTGCGCAATGCGGTTGACGTGCGTGTCCACCGCAATGCCCTCCACAATGCCATACCCCACGTTGAGCACGATGTTCGCCGTCTTGCGCCCCACGCCCGGCAGCTTTACAAGCTCCTTCATGTCGGCCGGTACCTCGCCGCCGTAGTCAGCAACGATCATCTGCGCGGCCTCCACGGCATGCTTGGCCTTACTCTTATAAAAGCCGAGTGACTTAATGGTGTCTGCCACGTCAGCCACGCTCGCCCCGGCCATGGCCTCGGGCGTGGGCCACTGGGCAAACAGCCGCGGCGTCACCTTGTTAACCTGCGCGTCGGTCGTTTGCGCCGAGAGTAGCACCGCGATCAGCAGGCGGAAGGGATTCTCGTGGTCCAAAAAGCACTCGACCGGGCCATAGCGACGGTTGAGGCGCTCACACACCTCGATGGCGCGCTCGTGCTTGGCGGCATTGGTCTCGCGTGGCATAACGACTCCTCGGCTCAACGGCACAATAAACTTATGGACACAATTGTCCCACGTCCGAGACGCTTACGCCTCCAAGAATGCGCCGGTCTGACGGCTCCACAGGCTCGCGTACTCGCCACCTGCCTCGACAAGCTGCGCATGCGTGCCGTCCTCGACGATCTCGCCATCGGCCAGCACCACAATACGGTCGAGCGCCGCCACGGTGGACAGGCGGTGCGCCACCACAATGGAGGTACGTCCACGCATCAGGTTTTCGAGCGCCTCCTGCACCAGCGCCTCGGACTCGCTGTCCAGGGCAGAGGTCGCCTCGTCGAGCACCAGAATCGGCGCGTCGGTGAGAATCGCGCGGGCGATAGCCACGCGCTGACGCTGGCCGCCCGAGAGCTTGACGCCGCGCTCGCCCACCATGGTGTCAAAGCCATGGGGCAGGCGGTCGATAAACTCCAGGGCGTTGGCCAGGCGCGCGGCCTCGCGAATCTGCTCATCAGTGGCGTTGGGACGACCGTAGGCAATGTTTTCGCGAATGGAGCGGTGGAACAGCAGCGCCTCCTGCGGCACGTAGGCCACCTGACGGCGAAGGCTCTGCTGCGTACAGCGCGAGACGTCCTGGCCGTCCACGAGCACGCGGCCGCCCTGCACATCGTCCAAGCGCAACAGCAGCTTGGTGAGCGTCGACTTGCCCGAGCCCGATTTGCCCACCAGGCCCACGCGCTGGCCCGCCGCCACATGAAGTGTCAGGTCATCGAACACGTTCTCGCCCGCCGCAGCGTCACGGTACGCAAAGCTCAAGTGTTCAAAATCAATCGCGCCCTCGGTCACTTTGAGCTCAGGGGCGTCCGGGTCGTCTGCCACCAAACGTGACTCGTCCAGCACGCGCGTCATCTCGGCCGCATCGCCCAAAGCACGGTTGATGCGCTGCATCATGGAACTCACGTAGTTCAGGCGCATGGTGAGGTTATAGGTGTAGGTAAAGATCATGACGAGCGAGCCCGCCGAGATGCCAAACCACGCGTTGCCGCCCGCCACGAACACACTCACCACGGCCATGGTGATGACGATAAGGCCCGAGGTCGTAAAGTTGCGCTGCATCATGGCGTGCATCGAGACCGTCTCGGCATCGCGCGCGGCGCGGTCGGCGGTGTCGAACAGATCGCGTTCAAAGTCCTCGCGCCCGCAGGTCTTGACGGCCAAGATGTTCGTGACCGCGTCGGAGAGCACGCCCGAGAGCTTGTTCTGCGCGGCGGACGTCGCGGCCGAAAGCGGCATGATGCGCTTGTACATAAGCCAGACAAACGCAATGTAGACGACCATGATGCACACCAGGATCACGGTAAATGTGGGCACCACCGGAGCGAGCGCCGCCACCGTGCAAATGACCGAGGTGATGGTGGGGATGAGCGAATACACCGTCACGTCCACCAGACCCGTGTAGCCGCTCATAAAACGGCTTGTCTGGCTCACGAGCGATCCGCCAAAGCGGCTGGTGTGGAATGTCATGGATTGGTTGGAGAGCGTGTCGAAGCACAGACGCGCCAGGTGATAGTTGCCCGCAATCTCGAGCTTGTAGACGGTGTAGTCCTGCAGCTTGGAGAGGATCTGGCCTGCCAAGTTGACGAGCACGAGCGCCAGGATATAGGGGCCGAAGACCTCAAACACCTGGTCACCCGCCACGGGGCCGGCCTGGACGCGGTCGACGATGAGGGCCATCACGTAGGTGTTGGCAAACGTGAGCAAAAAGATGTAGCCCGCCGACGAGAACACCGAGAGAAAGACGATCAGCGGCTGCGTGCGCGTGACGTCCCAAAAACGCTGCAGCGTGCGGCGCACGGTGGAGCGTTTGAGCGGACTGGTGCTTCTCTGAGACATGGGCTTCCTTTCGCGTCTGATTGGGCGAAACGCCATTGTTGCACATTGAAGCGCACTTCAGGCAAGCACGATGCGAAAAGCAGCGGGGCACCCGCGTTTACACCGGCGCCCCGCCGTCAGATGCAGCTAGTCCTCGTCTTTTTGGCCTGCGAGCAGCTCCGCGGATGTGAGCCCCAAAATCTCATCGGCTTGGTCGGCATCCTCCAGCGCGTCGATGTCCTTGAGCTTGCGCTCCATGACGTTGGTGCGCGTGGTAATGATGCCCTCGACCGTTTTGCCCGCGGTCTCGATCTGCTGCTGGGCGCGGCGCAGCGCCGCCTGATAGCGCGGCAGCTCGGCCTTGACGGCGGAGAGCACGCGCAGCACGTCGTCGGTACGTTTTTGCAGCCTAAACGTCTGGTAGCTCATCTGCAGGCTGTTGAGAATGGCGGCCATGGTGCTGGGACCGGCTACGTTGACATGATAGTCGCGGCCCAGGATCTCGATAAGCCCGGGGCGGCTGACGATCTCGGCGTACAGCCCCTCAAACGGCACGAACATGATGCCAAAGTTGGTCGTTGCCGGCACACTCAGGTACTTTTCGCAGATGTCCTTGGCCTCGCGCTTGACCATGGTGTCGAGCGTCTTGCGCGCAGCCGCCACGGTCTCCGCATCGCCCGACTCCTGCGCGTCGAGCAGATGCTCGTACGCATCACCCGGGAATTTGGAGTCAATCGGCAGCAGCACGGGGTCGCCCTCGTCTACCGGCAGCTTGACGGCAAACTCAACACGCTCCGAGGCGCCGGGCTTGGTGGCAACGTTTTCCAGATACTGGTCGGGCGTAAGGATGTCCGCCAGGATCGCGCCCAGCTGCACCTCGCCCAAAATGCCACGCGCCTTCACATTGCCCAGCACGCGTTTAAGGTCGCCCACGCCGGTGGCGATAGACTGCATGTCGCCCAGGCCCTTGTACACGGCCTCGAGCTGGTCGCTCACCTGCTTAAACGATGCCGACAGTCGGTCGTTGAGCGTGCGAGAGAGCTTCTCGTCCACCGTCGCACGCATTTGGTCGAGCTGCACGTTGTTGTCTTTGCGGATGGCGCCCAGCTGAGCATCGACCGTCTCGCGCACCTTGTCCAGGCGATGCTCGATGCCTTCGCGGTTGGCGCCAAGCTGTTGGGCCGTCTCGCGGCGCAGGTCATCCATACGGTCGCCGGCCTGCGAGAACTCGCGCGCAATGGTCAGGTAGCGCTGCTGCTCTACGGCGGCGTCGGTCGTCTGCTGCTGCGCGATGGCATTTGCCGTGCGGCGGGTTTCGGCCAACGCGACGTTCAGGGTGTCGAGCGTGCTGTTGGCCTGCTCGAGCGCTACCAGCGTTTCCGCGCTACTGTCGCCACGCTCCCGCAGCTCGGCACGCAGGCTCTTGAGCTGGAGGGCGCAAGCCACAGCAACCCCCACCGCCACCAAGGCGATCACAACAAGCACAATATCAATAGCAGACATAAACTCCGCCCAACAAACCCAATCGAGCACCAATCAAAACCGCGATCAATCTTCCCCCGCCACACGCACCGGGCGGCCGGCCCCTTCTTGGGTGCCCCTCTCCTCCGCATATTCCATAATGCGACGCGCCGTCTCCCTGCTCACCTTTGAGTCATCGCCGGCCAAGTATGCGTATACGTTTCCTTTATTCAGGTGCAGAGCACGGCAGAGGCCATAGCGCGTTACGCCCGATTCCTCCAACGCTTCCAGTATTCTTTTTCGCATCAGGGCGTTGATCCTTCTGTTCGCCACCGGCTTTTCCTTCACCGCTCTATACGCACGCCAAACGTTGGCATAACGATTAGGAAGCTCACTTTTGGCGCATAAAGATATTATGTTACCCGCTTGACCGTACAAGGACAAAACGTCTCGGTAATCCTCTTCCATCCACGAGCCCTCGGATAAACCCAGAACGTATTCGGCTTTTCCTTGCGCCAAAGCAAGCAAAAACAGAGGCTCCGCCACGCGCGGCGCAACCGTCGTCGCCTGCTCAACCAGCTTTCTAAAACTCAGTGACTGCTGTCCGGATAGCTCTCGGCAATAGCCTTTTAAGAATCCCTCAAAGGTCAGATTCAACCGCGCACCTCCGTTCATTTGCTATTATTATTTGTCTTAAATTGTTTTCAGAATGTCCTTTCGTGTATGAACGGTTTTCGTCTG
>UQPI01000054.1 GCA_900542945.1 uncultured Collinsella sp. | reverse complement strand
AACCCTGGACCTTGGGATTAAGAGTCCCCTGCTCTACCAACTGAGCTAACGACCCAAAGCTAAAGTCCGTAGTGGCGGACTTTAGAGGAGATATCGTGTGGTGGGCCGTCAGGGGGTCGAACCCTGGACCTTGGGATTAAGAGTCCCCTGCTCTACCAACTGAGCTAACGACCCGATATCAACACGAGGCAAGAACTGGGGTGGGTAAAGGGACTCGAACCCTCGACCTACGGGACCACAACCCGTCGCTCTAGCCAACTGAGCTACACCCACCGTGTCCTGTGCGCTTCGCGCTCGACTATTATTGCAAGGAACGCCATGCGATGCAAGCCCCAATTTTCAAGAATTTTGAAAAGAGTTTTACGAGCGCGTTTCGAGCAATTCCCACCGGTTTCATAGGAGTAAACTTGCCCCACAGCAAATGCTCGAAAGGACAAGCATGAAAGAACTCTCCAACCGAACGGCGACATTTACCGATTCGGTCATCCGCCGCATGACGCGCATCTCCAATAAATACGGCGCCGTCAATCTCTCACAGGGCTTCCCCGACTTCGATCCTCCGGCGCGGCTGCTCGAGAGCCTCAGCACCATCGCGACCGACCCCAAGCCGCTCTATCACCAGTACTCCATCACTTGGGGCTCCCAGGCCATGCGCGAGGCGCTCGCGGCCAAACAGGAGCACTTTATGGACATGCCGATCAACCCCAACGAGAACATCGTAGTCACATGCGGCTCCACCGAGGCCATGATGGCCGCCATGATGACGGTTACGAACCCCGGAGACAAGGTCGTCATCTTCTCGCCGTTCTACGAGAACTACGGTGCCGACACGATTCTCTCGGGCGCTGAGCCCATCTATGTGCCGCTCAACCCGCCCACGTTCGACTTCGATCGCGAGGTCCTCGAGGCGGCCTTCCGCGACAACGATCCCAAGGCAATCGTCCTGTGCAACCCGTCCAACCCCTGCGGCAAGGTCTTTACGCGCGAGGAGCTCACCTTTATCGCCGATCTGTGCAAAAAGTACGACGCCTACTGCATCACCGACGAGGTCTACGAGCACATCGTCTATGCGCCCCACGAGCATGTCTATATGGCCACGCTGCCCGGCATGTTCGAGCGCACCATCAGCTGCAGCTCGCTGTCCAAGACCTACTCCATCACCGGTTGGCGCCTGGGCTACACCATCGCCCCGGCCGAGATCACCGAGCGCATCAAGAAGGTCCACGACTTCCTCACGGTGGGCGCCGCCGCTCCCCTGCAGGAGGCCGTCGTCACCGCCCTCAACTTCGACGACAGCTATTACGATGAGGTCCTCGACCTCTACACCGCCAAGCGCGACCTGTTCTGTCAGGGACTCGACAGCATCGGTCTTGAGCATAACGTGCCGCAGGGCGCCTACTACGTTATGATGGACATCTCGGAGTTTGGCTACGACAGCGACCTCGACTTCTGCGAGGATCTCGCTTCCAAGGTTGGCGTGGGCGCCGTGCCGGGCTCAAGCTTCTTCCGCGAGCCCGTCAACCACCTGATCCGTTTCCACTTTGCCAAGCGAGACAAAACGCTCAACGCCGCGCTCGAGAACCTCAAGTCCCTGCGTGATAAAATCAAGCCGCGGGGGTAAGGACAGCCCAACAACTAAAAGCACCAAAGAAACCTCGCATCCTCCGTTGGACTGCGAGGTTTCTTTTTATAGCGCTTTCTTAATTATTTTAGAGCGCGATACTTTAGAGGTATAGCAACTAGCCTAAGAGAGGGACGCTATGCCAGAGCAGCAGCTTATCGGAGCGCTCGAGGCCGGCGGCACCAAGATGGTCTGCGCAACGGGCTATGCAGACGGTACGGTCTTGGAGCGTGAGCGGATCGCGACCACCACCCCGCAGGAGACCGTTGAGACCGTCAACGCATGGTTTGCCGACAAGGGCATCGCCGCCCTGGGCATCGGCCCCTTTGGCAGTAGGCACGCCAAAGGGACGCCGCACCGTCCAGCAACCCCATCCTACGGGATAACGCCGCCACGCCCTGTATAAGCCCCCAAACAAAGAAAGGCCGCCTAGGACCAAACAATGTGTCCTAGGCGGCCTTTTTGGCACATATGAGCGATCGTAAAAGATATCGAAGCACAACGCCCGTCACCGCTCCGCAGCAGTCGATCATCACGTCGGTGATCATACCGGAGCGACCGGGCACAAAAAGCTGAATCGTCTCATCAATCGAGGGAATCAGCAGCAGGAAAACCGCCGTAGGAAGCAGCACATCAAAGGTGCGACGGCCCTCGATATCGAAAGCGTGCGTCGCCAGAATGCCGAGCACCATGTACTCGGTAAAATGCGCGCACTTGCGAACGATGAAGTTGGTCACCCACTCATACGGAAGCCCCACGCCGTGCAGAAGGCCGCGAACGGCCTCCATAATCGACAAGCTCAATGAACCGGACCCCGTGCCGGGAACCATCGAATTGCCCCAGATGAGCAGCACCATCAGGCAGGTCGCGACCGCCCATTTTCGATCGAGTTTAAGCATAAAGAAGTTATGCCTCCGCACGGAGCGGCTCAAAGCTGGCGGTGCCGCCCTCGATAACACTCAGATAGGCACGGCCCGTGCGCCTCACCGCTGCAGACTGCAGGCGGTCGATCTCCTCCTCGAGAATCTGATTGACGCGCTCGTGACGACGGTTCTCCATGATGCCAGCAGCGATAGCTTCGGCACGCTCGATACCTTCGCGCGAGATGCGGGCGGTATCCTCGGGGAACACGGCGCTGTGGCGACCGACGTAAGCGGGGGCAGCGGGCTGAGGAGCAGACGTAAACACCGGGGCGGCAACGGGAGCAGGCTCGACGACCTCGTCCAAAATTGCGGCAGCGGCTGCCCACATGCCCTCGTGGCCCGAATAATCGGCCATGGGGACGTCTTCCTCGGAAGTCGCATCGACAGGCTCGTCGACTGCGACGGACTGGGACGCGGAGGCCGGGGCATCGACCACATACGGCATGTCGTTCGAAATGACCGGCTCGTCAAGGTCATCGAGATCGATAGCCACCGCAGAGGCGTCGTTGATGATCGGCATGTTGGCAAGGTTCGCGTTATACGGCACCGCTTCCGCCGCCTGCTGCTGTGCAGGAGCGCCCCACAGCGAGCTTTCGGCAGCACGGCGGGCGGCAATAGTCTCCTCGTCGACGGCCGGCGGCTCGTCGGCGTAGGAGTCAACGGCGGTGGCGGCAGCCGGAGTCACGGGCACGGCAGTGTCATACGTAACGGATTGAGCCGCGGCGGCGTTGTTGGCGGCGTTAGCCACGAGCGCCACAAAGGCGGCCGTGCTGCCCGCAGGGGCGGCATGAGAGCCCGAGACGGCGCGCGCAGCGGCAGCGATGTCATCGCGGTTATAGGAGCCGGTCTTACCGCCGTAGGTAAGCTCGTCGATGGCGACCTGGTACACATCGCGCGAGCGCGCGGGATCGCAGCTGACCGGCGAATCATCGTCGAGCATGCCGTCGATCATGGACCAGGCATCGGCCTCGCTCATGGCATCCGCGGCGCGAGCGATGGTGGGGACACCGTCGTCCGTATGAAGCCGCTGGAAAGCACCAGTCAAGCCGGAGAAAACCGAAGAGGGCTGCGCGGCGTCTGCCGGAACGACAGGAGCCGCAGTAGCAACGCCCTGAGGGGCAGCCCACTGCTGTTGGGCGGGCATCGAGGCGGTCTGGGACTCATTTTGATGCTCGTTGACGTTCGCAGCGCCACCCATGGCATCGGGCTGGAACAGGCGCTCGGCATGCTGCGCGCGATATTCAGAAATGCCGAGCGAGGCGGCATAGATACCAACACCCGCCACCGCACCCACGGCAAAGGGAACAGCGCCCGCGACGACCGTCTCGTTCACCGACGAAAACGGCAGCGTGGCAGCATACATCACCACGGGAGCGGCAAGGCCGATTCCGCAGGAAAGTCCAGCAAGGACTACTCGTTGTGTTGCATCAGAAGAAGCCATGAGCTCTCCCCATCTTCCAGCGCCCAAATCGCATCATTCAGTTGGCTGCGCGAGAGAAGATGAAGCGGGGCTATGCCCCAAAGCAACGGTATATGGTTCGTTTCATCTGCGTTTTCCGTCGCGAAGCTTAACAGCTATTATGCGAAACCCCCTTGGGGATTGCAAGCGACGAAGCGGGATTGAAACGGGAAAATCGCTGCTTGCCGGTCATGAGGTCAATAATCGTAGGCGAGCGGCTATACGAAAAGGGCCAGGATCTAAACCCCCGGCCCTTCTGGCATGTCTATGGTTGTTGGCGCGCGCAGCGGACGGCCTAGAACGTCTGCTCGTAATCGCTGTGCTTTTTTGCCGAACGCACCAGGAACTCCTGGTTGGTATTGGTGCCCTTGAGTCCCTTGATAAACGATGCGGCCGCGCGCTCGGTATTGTTCATGCCGGCGAGGATACGGCGCAGACCAAAGACAAACGGGCGCATCTGCTCGTCGACCAGCAGGTCCTCGTTGCGCGTGCCCGAGGCAACGGGATCGATGGCCGGGAAGATACGGCGGTCGGCCAGATCGCGGTCGAGCTTGAGCTCCATGTTGCCGGTACCCTTGAACTCCTCAAAGATGACCTCGTCCATCTTGGAGCCGGTATCGATGAGGGCAGAGGCCAGGATGGTGAGCGATCCGCCGTTCTCGATGTTGCGGGCAGCGCCCAAGAAACGCTTGGGCGGATACAGGGCCGCCGAATCGACGCCGCCCGACAGGATACGGCCCGAGGCGGGAGCGGCCAGGTTGTAGGCGCGGGCAAGGCGCGTGATGGAGTCGAGCACCACCACGACGTCGCCACCCAACTCCACGATGCGCTTGGCACGCTCGATCACGAGCTCTGCCACGCGAGTGTGGTTTTCGGCGGGCATATCGAAGGTCGAGGCCACGACCTCGCCCTTGATGGAGCGCTGCATGTCAGTGACCTCTTCGGGGCGCTCATCAACAAGCAGGCAGATGAGGTGCACCTCGGGATTGTTGATCGAGATAGACTGGCAGATCTTCTTGAGGATCGTGGTCTTGCCGGCTTTTGGCGGTGACACGATCAGGCCGCGCTGGCCCTTGCCGATCGGCGATACGATGTCGATGGCGCGACCGGTGATGGAATCCTTGCCGTGCTCCATACGCAGAGGCTCATTGGGATAGACCGGGGTAAGGTCGCCAAACTTGGGGCGGTTACGTGCCTGCTCGGGATCAACGCCGTTGACGGTCGTGATCTTGGCGAGGCCGGCGCGCTTGTCGCCGCGTGAGGGGCGCAGCGAGCCCTCGATCACATCACCCGTACGCAGGCGTGCGGAGCGGATGAGATATGCGGGAACAAAGGCGTCGTCGTTGGACTTCATGTAGCCGTGGGCATGGATGATGCCGGAGCTGTCCGGGCGAATCTGCAGAATGCCCTTGATGTCACGGAAGCCCTCGGCCTTCGCAGCGGTGGTGTAGATTTCCTCGACGAGCTCGGCCTTCTTCTTGCCAGTCGTCTCGATCTCGAACTCCTTGGCCTTTTCGCGCAGTTCGGCGACCTTCATGGCCGCGAGTTCCTCGCGCGAAAGCGTAGGCTCGGTCGGGGCGGCGTTGCGCTCCTTGTTGCGCTGCTTGCGATCGCGCTGACGGTTGCGGCGGTCGTTGTTGCGGTCGTCCTTGCGCTCATTGCGCTCGTCGTTGCGCTTGTGCTGGCGACGGTTGGGGCGGGCGCTCTCGTCGGTCTCGGCGGGAGCGGCACCATCGGTTGCGGCGGTGTCAACATTGGCCGCAGAGGCATCATTGGCCTCGGTGCCGGAATCGACCTGCGCTTCGACATCAGCCTGCTGCTCGGACGCCTTGGCCTTAACGGACTTCTTGCGACCGCGCTTGGGCTTCTCGGACGCAGGCTGTTCGGCGTCCTGAGGCTCGGCGGCATCAGTCGATGCATCAGCGGTCGTCTCGGCGGAATCCTCGGATGCACCCTTCTTGGCAGCCTTAGCCTTGGACGTGCGCTTAGCAGCGGTGCGACGGCTGCGACCGGGACGGACGTCGGCGGGCTCGGCATCGGCGGGAGCGGCCTCGGCAGTCGTAGCATCTTGAACGGCCGCGTCGGCAGCGGTTGCAGACTCGGCGGTCGCCGCAGCATCGCGAGCAGCGGCGGCTGCGGCTGCGGCCTTCTCGGCTTCGATGAAGGCCTTGGGCTTGCGACCGCGGCGGTGCGGGCGCAAAGCCGGATCGACAACGGGAACTTCGCTGGCCTCGACAGGCGCAGCGGGCTCGACAGGCGATGTGCCCTCCCCTGCCGCGGAACGGACCGAAGCCTCAGTGGGCTCGGGGGTTACCTGTTCCGCAACCTGCTCGGCCTTAGCAGCCGTGCGGCGGCGTGTGCGCGGAGCCGGCTTCTCGGTCGGCTGCCCCGCGACAGGGGCCTCGGTGGCCGCAGGCGCCTCGGAAACGACCGGCGCTGCAAACTCGGTCAGTGCCGCGACCTCGCGCTCAGCAGCACGGCGACGGGCGCGCACAACCTGAGCCTCGCTAATCTGCGCCAACGCACGTGCCTGCGCGACCTCATCGGAAATCGGCGCCGAGGAGTCAGCTGCAACGGTGCGCTTGACGCGCGTCGTGCGCGTGGTACGGCGCTTGGGCTTGGTGACCTCCTCGCCGTCAGCGGTAGGCTTGGCCGTGCGGCGCGTACGCATGGGCTTTGCCGGAGCAGCCTCCTCACCAGTTGCAGGCGCAGGCGTCGAAGCAGCCTTAGGCGTCTCGGGAGCCGAGGCTTGCGCGGGCGCCGCGACCTGGTCCGACGCAACCGGTGCAGCGGGAGCGGCTTGCGTCGTCGTTATTTCGTTTTCTTGCTGTTGATCAGACACAGTGTTTGCTCAACTTTCTTTTCAAGCCCTGTGATCACATGCTCCCTGCATAAACCTTCAGGGCGGCTAAACAGTCTAGTTCCGTTCAAAACGACGGACATCATTGATCTGTATCGAGATGATTGCGTCAACTACGCAGCGTTAGTGTAACACAACCGCCGTCACCTGCAACTTAGTCATCGGGGACGTTCATAAACGACTAGTCAAAAGGGATACTCTTTGGTTTACCGCCCACAAATCCGACCGCCTCCGCCAAAACTATGGCGGTTTACTACGATGAATCGCTCAACCGCGACTACTCCGAAACCGGTTGAACTAAAACCGCAGGTAGATGCCTTGCGCTTTTTTGCGAAAAGCCGGCGTGGTTGGAAATTCTCAATTCATCGTAGTAAACCGGCATAGTTTCGTATTTCCAGCAGTTCCAAATTCGTCAATACGTCGGCATTTGCGAAAAAAGCCCGACCTCCGTGGGAGATCGGGCTTATAGGGCTCAGTTAAACCAAACCTACACGGTCAAATGACCCGCAGATTACATCTGCTCGGGCGCGGAAACGCCAACGAGGGTGAGCACCAGGGCGAGCGTCACGCGGACGGCATCGCAAGCGGCCAGACGGGCACGCGAAAGCTCGGGGTCGACGGGACGGCCCTCGCTCGGCAGCACCTGGCAGGCAGCGTAGAAGCTGTGGAAGTCACCGGCGAGTTCCTCGGCAAAGTGGGTCAGACGGAACGGGGCGCGATCGCGAGCGCAGCTGGCGATCAGGTCGGTGAGCTCGTTGAGCTTGCGCGAAAGGGCGAGCTCGGTCGGGTCGGTCAGCAGCGAGTAATCGACGTTCTCACCGATGGCCTTGGCGGCAACGGCCTTCATGCCCATCTCGTCGGCCTGCTCAGGCGTTACGTCGGCGGCACGGCGCAGGATGGAGCACACGCGGGCATGAGCATACTGCACGTAATAGACCGGGTTGGAGTTGTCGCGCTTCTTGACGGCCTCGATATCGAAGTCGACCATCTGGTTGGAGCTCTTGGAGATGAGCGTGTAGCGAGCGGCATCGGAGCCGACCTCGTCGACGAGCTCCTGCAGGGTCACCATGGTGCCCTTGCGCTTGGACATACGGACGGGCTTGCCGTTACGCAGCAGGTTGACGAGCTGGCCCAGTAGAACCTCGAACTTGCCGGGGTAACCCAGAGCGTCGCAGACGCAGCGGACGCGCTCGATGTAACCGTGGTGGTCGGCGCCCCAGATGTCGATGACGTGATCGACGCGCTGGAACTTATCCCAGTGATAGGCAACATCGGAGGCGAAGTAGGTGTACTCGCCGTCGGACTTGATCAGGACGCGGTCCTTGTCGTCGCCCAGGTCGGTGGAACGGAACCACAGGGCGCCGTCCTTGGTATAGAGGTAGCCCATCTTGTCGAGCTTCTCAAAAGCGCGGTCGACGGCAGAGGTGCCGGCGGTCTCGCCCTCGGTGTCCTTCACGTACAGCGAGCGCTCGGAGTACCAACGATCAAAGTCGCAGTTGACGGCGTGGCAGAGGTCGCGCATGTTGTCGACCATCTTTACATAGCCGCGCTCACGGAAGCTCTCCATACGCTCCTGCGGATCGGCGTCGACCCACTTGTCGCCGTCGGTGCGCCAGAACTCGGCGGCCTCGTCGATGATGTAGTCGCCGCCGTAAGAGTCCTTGCCCAAGGTCTCGGCAAAGTTGTCCTGATACGGATGGGTCTCGGGGTGCTCGTCGTTCTCGTCGGCAACAAAGGCGTCACGGTCGGCGATCAGCAGCTTGTGAGCCTCGTCGATATCAACGCCCTGCTTGGCGATGATGTCGGCAAGCTGCATATAGCGCGTGCTGATGGAGTTGCCGAAGGTGTTCATCTGAGAGCCGTGGTCATTGATGTAGAACTCACGCTGGATCTCATAGCCGGCGTGGTCCATAACGCGGCAGAGCGAATCGCCCAGCGCGGCCCAGCGGCCGTGGCCGATGTGCATGGGGCCGACGGGGTTGGCGGAAACGAACTCGACCTGGGTCTTCAGGCCACCACCGACGTTGGACTTAGCGAAGTCCATGCCCTTCTCGCGAGCCTCGCCAAAGATGGCATTCTTGACGGCAACGGAGAGGTAGAAGTTGATGAAGCCGGGGCCTGCGATCTCGACCTTCTCGATCGCGGGGTCCTCGGGCATATGGGCAACGATGACCTCGGCGATCTTGCGCGGGGCGCAGTGGGCCAGCTTGGCGGACTTCAGGGCCATGGTAGAGGTCCACTCGCCATGAGAAGTGTCAGCCGGTCGCTCGATAGCGCAATCGTCAAGTTCAAATGCGGAAAGGTCGCCGGCCTCCTGGGCCGCAGCAAGCGCAGCGCGTACCAGCTCTTCAATCTTCTCGGGCATAGATCCTCCTTGTGTTAAAGCCCCCGAGCTCTTGGTCACTCGTAGGGCAAAAGCCAGAGTTTGTAGCACTCTATCACAAGCGACGGGCACTGTCGCAGGGTAAAGCTAATAGATATTGCATATGCACAAAAATGACTACAGCTTGCATGGAGTCACTCAAAGATGCCGGTCTGCCTGCAGATTATGCAGGCGTTGAAAATGCATAAAGGTGTGAATGAGCTGCGTCTGTTATCGAATACTCTTACCTATCAGAATTGTGTGCTTTTCCTGCATAAAGTAAGGGTTTGCGCACGTCAGCGTGTTATTCTAGACATACGTAAATTCGTATAAGTTGGAGGTAGCATGTTCTCAATCGGTCAACACGTCATTCATCCGGGTCAGGGAGTCTGCACCGTCGTCGGTTTTAGGGACGACACGCCGCAGCCCATGCTGTTGCTCGAGACCAAGCAGGGACATGCGCAGACGATCCTCATGTACCCCGTGGCGCAGGCCGATCGTTTGCATGCCGCCATCTCCCAGCAAGATGCCGAGCACCTGCTGAGCCACTATGACGAGCTGGAGTGCGACACCTTTACCGAGCGTAACAGCTCGCTTGAGGAGACGCACTTTAAGCAGCAGCTCAAGCTGGGCGCGCCCGAGACGGTCCGCGTGGCAAAGACCATGATGCACCGCATTCGCCAGGCCGAGGAAGCTGATAAAAAGCCCAGCTCTTACTACATGCGCGTACTCAAGGAGGCCAAGCGCCGCTCCATCGAGGAGTTCGCCGTGGCCCTGGGCGTCACCGAAGAGGACGCCGAAGCCCGCCTAGCCCAAGCCGCCCTCAACTAACCCATCCGCGCCAAAAACCACCACAAAGGGGACAGGCACCTTTGTGGTGGTTTTTTCGTTCTAGTCGTTCTAGTAGTATTCATTCTTAGCGATACCTACGAGCACAAGGAGCCTCTTATGGCAGAGCCACTTACCGCCGGAATCACCCGCGACCGTGCGTTCGAACTGCTCAACGAGCACAACAAGGACCCGTTCCACATCACCCATGGCGAAACGGTCGAGGGCACCATGCGCTACTTTGCGCGCGAGTTCGACCCCGAGAACGAGGAGTTTTGGGGCATCGTCGGCCTGCTGCACGACCTGGATTGGGAGGAGCATGAGGATGACCCCATGAACCACACCATCTATGCGGCCGAGATCCTCGAGGGCGAGGGCGCCTCTCCCGAGCTCATTCGCGCCATCCAGGCGCACACGTCCGATTTCAACACCTCGCTGCCCAAGCCCGAACTGCAGATGGAAAAGATACTGTTCGCCTGCGACGAGCTCACCGGCCTGATCGGAGCCGCCGTCGTCATGCGCCCGAGCAAGAGCGTCATGGACTTTACGACCAAGTCGCTCAAGAAGAAGTTCAAGGACAAGCGCTTTGCCGCCGGCTGCTCGCGTGACGTGATTTCGCAGGGCGCCGAGATGCTGGGCTGGGAGCTTCCCGAGCTCTTCGACCGTACCATCGCGGCCATGCAATCCTTCGCTCCCGATCGCGACACCTTCCAGGCCTAACCGCCCACGCCACCTATAACCACCGCAAAGGGGACAGGCGCCTTTGTGGTGGTTTTTCGTTTGCAACAGGTTTAGGGACGGACCTGGCCGGTGCCGCGGAGCTTGTATTTGTAGGTAGTGAGGGCCTCGGCGGCAAAGGGGCCGCGGGCGTGGAGCTTTTGGGTCGAGATGCCGATCTCGGCGCCCAGGCCAAACTCGCCGCCGTCGGTGAAGCGCGTGCTGGCGTTGGCATACACGGCCGAGGCATCGACCGCGTCCAGGAAGCGCTCGCAGGCATCCTCGTCCTCGGCAACGATGGCCTCGGAGTGCATGGTGCCGTAGCGGTTGATGTGCGCGATGGCTTCGTCCTCGTTCGCCACGACCTTCACGCTCATCTCGAGCGCCAGATACTCGCGGCCCCAGTCCTCCTCAGTCGCGGCTACATAGTCGTCGCCCTCGGCAAGCCCGGCGGCAGCGCATGCGGCGCACGTGGCCTCGTCGCCGTGAATCAGCACGCCGTGGTCGTGCAGCACGGCAACGACCGCCGGCAAAAACGAATCCGCCACGGCACGGTCGACCAGCAGCGACTCGGCGGCATTGCACACGCCCACGCGCTGCGTCTTAGCGTTGACGATAATGTTGAGCGCCTTGTCAAAATCGGCGGATTCATGCACGTAGATGTGGCAGTTGCCTGTGCCCGTCTCGATCACCGGCACAAGCGACTCGCGCACGCAGCGCTGGATCAGGCCCGCACCGCCACGCGGAATGAGCACATCGACAATACCGCGGAGCTTCATGAGCTCGCCGGTGGCCTCGCGGTCGGTGGACTCGATCATCGAGATAGCCTCGCGCGGGAAGCCCTTGGTCTCGAGCGCATCGGCCAGCAGCTCAGAAATCATGGCACACGAGTGATAGGCCAGCGAGCCGCCGCGCAGAATGCAGGCGTTGCCGGTGCGGATGCAGATGCCCGCGGCGTCGGCCGTCACGTTGGGGCGCGCCTCGTACACCATGGCGACCAGGCCCAACGGCACGCTCACGCGGGTGAGGTCCACGCCGCTTGCGAGCACGCGGTGGTCGAGCACGCGGCCGACAGGATCGGGCAGCTCGGCGAGCTTCTCCAGGCCGGCGGCCATACCCTCAACGCGCTCGGGCGTCAGCAGCAGACGGTCGAGGAGCCCCGCCGAGGTCCCCGCATCGCGCGCGGCGGACATATCGAGCTCGTTGGCGGCAACGATGGAGTCGACACCGTTGCGCAGTGCTGCGGCCATGGCGCGCACGGCCTCCTGGCGCTGCTCGTCGCTCGCCGTGGCAAGCGAGGCCGACGCTGCCTTAGCGGCAACGGCAAGATCGTGGACATACGTGGCTATATCGACCGACATGGGCGGCCCTTTCTCCTAGAAGTTTGCAACCATGGTAGCCGATTTGCGCATGGCCTCGCCCACGGCGGTAGAATTGGTCAACCCGAAACACCGCAACGAACGGAAGACTCACATGGCCCTCATCACTTCGTACCACGTCCCCGGCCTTTACGTCGAGGACCACAGCATCGACGTCCCCCTCGACTGGCGCGGCCTGGAGCCGATGCTCCTGGCCGTCGGCAGCACCATGCGCCGCGGCGCTATGCCGGCGCCCATCGCCGGCGCGCCCGAGAGCATCAAGTTCTTCTACCGCGTGGTTTGCGCGCCCGACCGCATCAACGACGATCTGCCGCTGCTCCTGTTTTTGCAGGGCGGCCCCGGCGGCGAGAGCCCGCGTCCGCTGTCGCCCACAAGCGATGGCTGGATCGAAGAGGCCGTCAAGCACTTCCGCGTGGTCCTGCCCGACCAGCGCGGCACCGGACGCAGTAGCTGCGTGGACGGACGCACGATTGCCACCTTGGGCGATCGCGCCGAGGCCGCCGGCGCCGATACAGCACGCTCGCAGGCGGACTTCCTCAAGCGTCACCTCGCCAGCTCTATCGTGCGCGATTTTGAGTACCTGCGCCTGGTAGGCTTTGGCGGCAGGCCCTGGGTCACGCTCGGGCAGAGCTACGGCGGCTTTTTGACGCTGAGCTACCTGTCGCTCTTCCCCGAGGGCGTGGCGGCAAGCTTTACCTGCGGCGGCATCCCCCACGTACCGGCGAGCGCAAGCGAGGTCTACGCGCACACCTTCCCGCGCATGGCTGCCAAGACGCAGCAGTATTACAACCGCTACCCCGCCGACGTCGAGCGCGTGGCGGCCCTGGCAGATGCCCTCGAGGAGCAAAAGCCCGTGCTGCCCGACGGCTCGCCGATGACGGTCGAGCGCCTACAGCTCATGGGCAGCGACTTTGGCATGAAGCCGAGCTTTGAGCGCATGCATTGGATTATCGATCACGCTTTTGTTGACGGCGACGGCGCGCTGACCTGCGGCGCCTCGGTATCCGACAGCTTTTTGATGCGCGCCTTCGAGCGCACCAACACGCGCACGAATCCGCTGTACTGGACGCTGCAGGAGTTCATATACGCCGACGGTGACACCATGCCCATTGGCTGGGCCGCGGCTGAAGAGAAGGCACACCGCGCCGAGTTTGACACCCTCGTGCGCCCGCTCATGTTTACCGGCGAGGCCATGTTCCCGTGGATGTTCGAGCAGATGCCCGAGCTCAAGCCCTTCAAGCCCGCCATGGACCTGCTGATGGAAGACACCAGCTGGGACAAGATCTACGACCCGCAGCGACTGGCGTGCAACGAGGTGCCCCTGCAGGCCGCGGTGTATTTCGACGACATGTACGTCGATTCGGGCATGCAGCTCGATACGCTCAGCCGCGTGGGTAACTCGCATGCCTGGGTGACCAACGAGTTCGAGCACGACGGTCTACACGGTAGCGTGGTGTTCAAGCACCTCTTCAACGAAGCCCTCAACCGCGGAGACCTGCGCCAAATCTTCTAGCAAAGGAGCGTCCCCACCTGCCGGCACAGACGATATGAGCAGGACATAAAAACATTGAGAGCCCCTGCTGCAT
>UQPI01000053.1 GCA_900542945.1 uncultured Collinsella sp. | reverse complement strand
GCAAACTTAACCGCCCCGCCCAGCAGGCGAGCGGACAGCGAACGACATCTGTCCAACAATTCGTGCGAAACACAATGAAAAACCGTTTGATGTGAGTTAATATAAACAACGTCGTGAATCTGACTCCTGCCACATGCATGACAGGGGTTAAACACAAAAAAGGAGTCAACTATGGTTTCTGAGAAGGCTACCCTCGTTAATCCTCAGGGTCTGCACATGCGTCCGGCTGGTCTGTTCGCCTCCACCATGGGCAAGTACGCCTGTGACGTGACGGTCGTCACCCCCGAGAAGGAGGTCAACGGCAAGTCCCCGATGGCCCTCATGGCTGCTGGTATCCCCTGCGGTACCGAGGTCGAGGTCAAGTGCGACGGCGCCGACGAGGCCGAGGCTCTGGCTGCTGCCATCGAGCTCATCAAGAGCGGTCTTGGCGAGTAGAACTCAAACGGGTCGCATGTTGAACAACTAAGTTCATATTTGGGGGCGCAGTGACCTGTTGTAAGGTAGCTGCGCTCTTTTGTCATGGATATGGCAAAACGCTTTATCACATGACACGGAGAGAGGAATGGGAATGTATCAGGGAGTCAACGCTTCCGAGGGCATCGGTATCGGCACCGTCATGGTCGCCGTCGATCCCGACTTGACGTTTGAGCCGCACGAGGTTGCTGATTCGGCAGCAGAGAAGGAGCGCTATCAGTCCGCTCTTTCGGTCTTCTGCGAGAAGACCCAGGCTCAGGCCGACCACATGAAGGAGACGGTGGGCGAGGCCGAGGCCGAGATCATGAGCGGACATATTGTCCTTGCTCAGGACCCGGGCATGACCGACGCCATCAATGCCGCCATTGACGGCGGTACCTGCGCCGAGCAGGCGCTCATGGACACCTCGACCATGTTCGAGAACATGTTCCTGTCCATGGACGACGAGATGTTCCGTCTGCGCGCGGCCGACATCGCCGACATCCGTACCGGCATTCTGGCCGAGTTGCTGGGTAAGGAGGTCGTCGACCTCTCCGTCCTGCCCGAGAACACCGTCGTTGTCGTGCACGACCTCACGCCGTCCATGACCGCCACGATCGATAAGGCGCACGTTGCCGGTATCGTCACCGAGACTGGTGGCCGCACGTCGCACTCCGCAATCATTGCGCGCGCCCTCGAGATCCCGGCTGTCCTTTCGGTTTCCAACAGCTGCACCGCACTGCGCAACGGCATGACCGTTGTCGTCGACGGTGGCAAGGGTATCGTCGAGGCCGATCCCGATGAGGAGACGCTCGCCGCTTACACTGCCAAGGCCGAGGCTTTCGCTGCCGAGAAGGCGGCTCTCGAGGCCTTCCGCGGCAAGCCGTCCGTGACTGCCGACGGCATCAAGAAGATCATTGCCTGCAACATCGGCAACCCCGATGACGTGCCCAACGCGCTCGATCACGACGCCGAGGCTATTGGCCTGTTCCGTTCCGAGTTCCTGTTCATGGACTCTGCTGAGCTTCCTTCCGAGGAGGAGCAGTTCAACGCCTACCGTAAGGTCGCCAGCGCGCTCAAGGGCGCTCCGGTCATCATCCGCACGCTCGATGTGGGTGGCGACAAGGAGATTCCGTACCTGCACATGGTCAAGGAAGAGAACCCCTTCATGGGCTTCCGCGCCGTGCGTTACTGCCTGGCCAACCCCGACCAGTACAAGGTCCAGCTCCGCGCCCTGCTGCGCGCCAGCGCCTTCGGTGACGTCAAGATCATGATCCCGCTCGTCACCTGCGTCGAGGAAGTCTTGGCTGTCAAGGAGCTCGTCGAGCAGTGCAAGGCCGAGCTGACCGAAGAGGGTCGCAAGTTCAACGAGAACATCGAGGTTGGCATCATGGTCGAGACGCCTGCCGCCTCGCTGCTCGCTGACCGCCTGGCCGAGGTCGCCGACTTCTTCTCCATCGGCACCAACGACCTGATCGGCTACACCATGTGCGCCGACCGTGGCAACGACACCATCTCCAACCTGTACCAGGTTTACTATCCCGCCGTGCTCCGCTCGCTCAAGAACATCATCGAGAGCGGCGTGAAGGCCGGCATTATGGTCGGTATGTGCGGCGAGGCCGCTGCCGATCCGTTGCTCGAGCCGCTGCTGATCAGCTGGGGCCTGGAGGAGTTCTCGATGAGCGCTCCGTCCATCCTGCGCGCCCGCAAGACCATCAGCCAGTGGACCAAGGCCGAGTGCGACGAGCTCGCCGAGAAGGCGCTCGCCTGCAACACCGCTGCCGAGGTCAAGGCACTGCTCGAGTCCGCAGCTCGCTAATTTGGTATCAGAGGTAACCGCGTGGTTGGAATGGGCCGGCCACGCGGCCCTCACATATACAGGGGGTACTGTAAATGTTCTACACGCTAACCGCTAACCCGGCTGTCGACATGACGGTTTCGAGCTCTCCGCTCGAGCCCGACGAGAACGTCCGCACCGGCTCGGCCAGCTACACGGCTAACGGCAAGGGCCTCGACGTGTCCTTCGCCTTTAAGAAGATGGGCGTCGACACCGTCGCGCTCGGTTTCTTCGCCGGCTTCACGGGCAAGTTCATCGTCGAGGAGGTCATGAACCTGGGTTGCCTCTGCCGCCCGGTCTGGACCGATGGTATCACGCGCATCAACACCTACGTCAACGATGGCCAGCACGAGTACGGCATCCTGAATCCCGGTGCTCCGATCACGCCGCAGCACCAGGAGGAGCTCTACAACATCCTGGACACCGCGGGCGACCTTGAGTGCCTGATCGTCTCCGGCTCCGTGCCTCCCAAAGCTACGCCCGACTTCCTGGCTCAGGTCATGGAGCACGCTCAGGCCCGTGGCGCCGACGTCGTCCTGGACCTGTCCTCCGACAAGCTCAAGGAGCTCGCTCACAAGAAGCCGCTGCTCATTAAGCCGAACCATCACGAGATGAAGGCTATCTTCGGCGTGCCGGTCGACACCGACGACGAGGTCCGCGTTGCCATGAAGCTGGCTCACGAGGCCGGCGTCCAGAACGTGCTGCTCACCCGTGGTAGCCGCGGTGACGCTTACTTCTCCAACGGCGAGGACATCTGGTATGCCAAGCGTGAGTTCAACATCAAGCTTGTCTCTTCCGTCTGCGCCGGCGACTGCACCCTCGCTGCGTTCCTGCACAAGTGGTACAGGGATCGCGACAACGTCGAGGAGGCCATGAAGCTCGCTATGGCCACCGGCGCCAACGTTGCTGAGTCCGTCGGCATCGGCGACTTTGGTCACGTCGACGAGTACAGCAAGCGCGTTGCTGTCCGCAAGCTCGATCGCAAGTAAGCGAAACGCGACAAACTCGTGCGCATACGGCGTCCCGGTTTCGACCGGGGCGCCGTTTTTTTGTCCCACTCGAACCTCGGAGCCGCGCTTCACGCGTTCCACACCGTTCACCGAGTTGTTGTAGCCTTTTGCCGAAGCGTGGAATATACTTTCATTAACACGTTGCTTCGTGAAAGGAACATTCATGATTTACACGCTTACTGCAAATCCCGCTATTGACTACAACATCTCCTGCGATGGCGCACCCGTAACGCTGTCTACACCCCCAACGGCAAGGGTCTCAACGTTTCGTTTACGCTCGACCACTACGGCGTCGACACCACGATCCTGGGCTTCTTCGCCGGCTTCTCGGGCGAGTTCATCGTTAAGGGCGCCGAGGCCCTGGGCGTTCCCGTCAAGCCCGTGTGGACCGACGGCATCACGCGTGTCAACGTGTTCCTCAATGCCGGTCCCGACACCGAGTACAACATGGTCAACGCCGGTGCCGCCATCAACGAGGCCAACGAGCAGGAGATGTTTGAGCTGATCGATTCGCTCGAGGACATGACCTGCCTGGTCATTAGCGGCTCGCTGCCCCCCAACACCTCTGAGGGCTTCCTGGCCGAGGTGCTTCGCCGCGTTAAGGCAAAGGGCGCCGAGTTCGTGCTCGATATTTCGAGCCATCAGTTGGCCGACCTCATTGCTATGGAGCCGCTCCTCATTAAGCCTAACGACGACGAGCTGCTCGACATCTTTGGCATTAAGGTGAGCGGCGGCGACGATGAGTCCGTCAAGGCTGCCATGGCCGAGCTGCATGCCAAGGGCGCCAAGAACGTGCTGTTGACCCTGGGTGGCGCCGGCGCGTACTTCTCCAACGGCGAGCACATCTGGTTTGCCAACCGTACCTTTGAGGTCAAGCTGCTGTCGACCGTTTGCGCCGGTGACTCTTCGCTGGCCGCCTTCCTGTCCGTGTGGCACGACGCTCCCGAGCGCGTCGAGGACGCCCTGCGCCTCTCGATGGCCACCGGCGCCAACGTGGTCGAGTGCCCGGGTCTGGGCGATTTTGCCAAGGTCGATGAGTTTCAGAAGGGTATTGCAATTCGTCAGGTTTGCTAGTTCCGGCACCTTGCCTGAATAGTTCAATTATTTCGCATCCGTCTTAGACCAGGACGGATGCGTTTTTGTTTATCGGACTTGCGTGTGCAGTGGAGGCTGTTTCTTGCTAGACTTCTTGCAGACGCAATCGATAGCCAATTTGATAGTCGCAGGAGGCCATAGGCATGTGCAATGTTTCGCTCAACGGTACGCAGCCGACCGATGCCTCTATCCGTGTCCTGCGTGCGCTTGAGGCAGCAGGTCTTGAGGCTTGGTACGTGGGCGGTTGGGTACGTGATGCCCTGATGGGACGCCCCAGCCACGATGTTGACATGTGCTGCAGCGGCCTGTGGCAGGAGTCCAAAGAGGCGCTCGAAGCGGCTGATATTGCCGTGGTTGAGTCGGGCATAAAATTTGGCGGCATCACGGCTATTTGCGATGATGAGCGCATTGAGGTCACCACCTACCGCCTAGACGGCTTTTACACCGACGGCCGCCATCCCCAGAGTGTGGAGCGTGCGGCGTCGCTTGAGGACGATCTGGCGCGTCGTGACTTTACCGTTAACGCTATGGCCTGGCATCCCGAGCGTGGTCTTGTCGACCGCTACGATGGTCAGGGCGACCTAGACCGCAAGCTCATCCGCGCCGTTGGAGATCCCAAGCGTCGTTTTAACGAGGACGCGCTTCGCATGCTGCGCGCGGTGCGTTTTGCCTGCCGTCTGGATTTTATGATCGAGCCTAAGACTAAACAGGCGCTTGCCGAGTGCGCGCCGCTGCTCGATGCTGTGGCGCGCGAGCGCGTGGGCATTGAGCTCGAGGGTATCCTTTCGACCGGCCATGGGGGAGACGCGATGCTGCGCTACCCCGAGCTTGTTTGCGCCGCCGTGCCCGAGTTGGCAGCGGGTCGCGGGTTTGATCAGCGCAGCGTCTATCATGCGTTTAACGTTTACGAGCATATCGCCCGTGTGCTGACGGTGGCGGGGGAGTTGGCGCTGTGCGACGGCTTTACACCCTCAATGAGCCTAATGTGGGCGGCGTTTTTGCACGACGTTTCCAAGCCCGATTGCTTTACGGTCGACCATGCGGGCAGCGGCCACTTTTACGGTCACCCCGAGCTCGGGGCCAAGAAGGCGCGCGCCATCATGGATCGCCTGGCGCTCTCGCACGATTTGGTGCGCGATGTGTGCCTGCTGATCAAATACCATGACAAGCCGCTGCGCCCCGAGCGCTCCTGCTTGCTCAATATGATGCGCTTGCTTTCGGGCGAGGGCGTCGATACGCCGCGCCTGATGGACGAGCTTATGGACCTTAAGCGTGCCGACACGCTGGGCAAGGCGCCGTCGTGCTTCTATTACGTCGAGACGATCGAAGAGATGCGCTCACTCGCCCATGATTTGTTGGAGGCGGGGGAGCCCTATTCGCTCAAGATGCTTGCTATCAACGGCGGCGACTTGATTCGTGCCGGTGTGAAGCCGGGGCCCGAGCTAGGCCAGCTACTCAACGCCGCCCTCGAAGCCGTTATCGAGGACAACATCCCCAACGATCGCGAAACCCTTTTGGTTCATCTCAACTTGAATTAGCTAATTAGTTGACCTGCGCGTTCCATAACCTGTCGACAATTTTTCGGCAATTTGGAATTTCTTCTTGCGCTGATGTTTTTTGTCCCGTAATATATTTCCTCGCAGCACGGCAGTGCAGATGTCATGTGGCCCGTTCGTCTAGCGGTTTAGGACGCCGCCCTCTCAAGGCGGAGATCACCAGTTCGAATCTGGTACGGGCTACCACTTCTTTTCTGCCGAGGCCTATGGCCCGTTCGTCTAGCGGTTTAGGACGCCGCCCTCTCAAGGCGGAGATCACCAGTTCGAATCTGGTACGGGCTACCACGCATCTGATACCCGGTCTTTCCACGGAAGGCCGGGTTTTTTTTATCAAACAACTGTCTGTCATTCCCGTTTGAACAAGAGCTTTGCGTTCTGCTTATGGCCCTTACGGGTACAATAACCAAGATATTTTGACTGTTAGAAGGAGTCTCATGACGGAGTCCTCTCAGCATACGTCCAAGCCCCAGGTCGAGGTTGAGGCCTCGGGCGGCGATGACAATAAGAGCGCACGCCGCGGCGCAATCTTTATCGGCGTTGTGCTGGTGGGTTATATCGTCTATCTGGTGGTAACCGGGCAGATGGGGCAGTTCTGGGCTGCTATGTCGAGCGTCCAGGCGCCCTGGCTCGTTGTCGCGTGTCTTTGCATGTTTATGTATCTGTTCTTTGGCATTGTGGCCTATGCGATCGCCGTCTGGCTCGACCCCAATTCACCCGTCGGCATTCGCGACCTGATCTCGGTCGAGGCGAGTGGCATCTTCTTTGGCAACCTGACGCCCATGATGATGGGCTCGACTCCTGCTCAGATCTACCGTCTGACCAAAGCGGGCCAAAATGTCGGCGAGGCCGGCGCCACGCAGTTCACGCGTTTTATCGTGTATCAGTTTGGCCTTGTTGCCTGGGGCGCTATCCTGCTGCTTGCTCGCATGCCGTTTTTCGCAGAGCGCTATGGCGACATGACACTGCTGTGCGTCTTTAGTTTTGGCGGTCACTGCTGCATCCTGCTCGGCATCTTCGCCGTCGCGCTCATGCCTAAGACCGTCACGCGCGTCGCCCATTGCATCATCAATTGGCTCGAGCGCATTGGCGTCTCGGCCACCAAGATCGAGGGATGGCGCACGTTTGTCGATGGCGAGATCTACTCGTTTTCCGAGAAATTCAAACTCTCTGCCGGCCATTTTTCGTCCATGCTGCTCACCGTGTTTATCACCATGCTGCAGCTCGCGTTTTTCTATCTTGTGCCGTATTTCCTGATGCTTGCCTTTGGCCACCACGAGGTCGACTTTTTCTCGGTCATGGCCGCGAGCGCCTTTGTCCAGCTGCTGAGCTCTGCGGTCCCCCTGCCCGGTGGAACTGGTGGCGCCGAGGGCGGCTTTGCATTGTTCTTGGGTCATTTCTTTGGGTCGGCTTCGACCGCCGGCTATCTGCTGTGGCGCCTCATTACGTTTATTGCGCCGACCATTTTGGCTGCGCCCCTGCTGGGCCTTAAGAGCGCCCACAACGAGAGCATCCATGCGCGCTGGGACCGCGTGATGCGCAAACTCGGCCGCACGCCTCAGACGCCCTCTGCGCCCACTAAGCCGCACCCCACGAATGCTGTTACCGTTGACCCCAAGAAGCACGCTCAGAAGGCTTCTGGGACCGCTAAGCCGGCTCATAAAGCCTATGTGCGCCAGACGGGCGACGGTATTCGCGTATCTCCGTCGGCACTCAATAAGAAGAAGCACCCTAAATCGCAGTAGGGCAGTCGTGCGTTCTTCATGATGCGGGGCATATTTGTGCTGTATGGGGGATAATCCTCTTACGTAGATTATCTCTCATCTGTTGATGAATGCCCGCATATCGAAGGGACACGACCATGGCCACCAGCAAACCGCGTCTTGACCGCCGCATCGTTCGCAGCCGCAATGCCATCCTTTCCGCTTTCGAGCGCCTGCTCATGGAAAAGCCCCTGGCAGACATTACGGTGAGCGCCATCGCGCGCGAGGCCAATGTCGACCGTAAGACCTTTTACGTTCACTTTGGTACGGTTGATGGCTTGCTCGATGCCATTGCCGTCGATGTGGTGGAGATGATTGTCGACTCGGTTGAGAAAACGCTTGCTTCCATGAACGGCGACACCAACGAGCGCGCCCTAGGCGCGGCGGCGACCTTCTTTAAAACCGTTAACGAGGCGCTGTGCAACAACCTTGTGCTCAATCGTCAGCTAATCGAGAATATTCCGCTCGATGATTTTATGGCTCGTCTTCGTGCGCCGCTCGAGCACGAGATTGCCGAGCGCGATCTGCTGCCCCACGGTCTCAAGGACGAGATGTTCGACTACTATCTGGCGTTTTTGCTGTCGGGTATTATCGGAATCTATCGCACATGGGCGCTGTCTGACGGCTCGGTTCCTATCGAGCGCGTCTCGGAGGTCGCCAACGACCTGACTCTCAATGGCCTGTCGAGTCTGGAATCTCGCTTGGATTAGGCCTAATTGGGCTCGTCGGCGTGGAAATTCCTGTTCATGAAGTTCTCCGGCGCCTTGTAGACCTCGCCGCGTAGGAGCTGTAGCCTGAGGATCCTTAAAAGAAAGTCCAGTTTATCCTTCCCACTCCAATTGGGAATCCTCCGATGCGCCTTCGCACGCTTGCATGACCTCGATACCATGCGATCGTGCGAACTCGACGAGCTCTACGTTGCGGGCGTTTATGGTGCCGAAGGCGGCGGGGCACACGATAAGACGCGCGCAGTGGACGAGGAGCTCTTTGGCGCGGGCTATGGTTTTATCCCCGATCGGCTCGAAGGCGCGCTCGGCCACGCATTCCGCCGCTAGGTCGCGCGCAAGCTCGCAGTCGATGTCCCCTTCGTGCAGAACGCCCGCGTAGAACGCCTTGCCCTGCCGGATGAGCTGGCGAAACACAGCCGACCCCGTACCTGCGCCGGCGATGACGAACGTGTGCGCATCGCCGTGCGGGCGTCCAATTTCCACGCTGCCGAAGCGCTCGTTGAAGGTGCCATGTTGAAGGCCGTAGAGCTCGCCAATCGTCTCGCGCGTGAATATGTCCTCGGGTGCGCCGGCGCGGAAGACCCGGCCGTCCTTCACGCAAATCACCTTGTCGGCGCTTTTCTGTGCGAGCTCGAGTTCGTGGATGGACATGATGACAGCCACATTCCGCGATTTCGCAAGGTGGCGAAGTATTCGCAGCAGGTCGATCTGGTAGCGGATATCGAGATATGACGTGGGCTCGTCGAGCACGAGCACACGCGGATCCTGCGCGATGGCGCGTGCGAGCATGACGCGCTGGCGTTGCCCGTCGCTTATCTGCATGAAGTCGCGCTCGGCGAGCTCTTCCACATGTGCGGTTTTCATGGCCTCGTCGACCCGACTATGGTCGTCGGGCGAGAGTGTGCCCATTCGCCCGGTGTAGGGGTGCCTTCCCGCCTCTACGACATCGCGGCAGGTGAGGAGCTCGGTCCGGGGGCGATCTGTCAGCATAACGGCAAGGTTCCTTGCAAACTCCGCCGTCTTCCATCGGGAAATCTCCCGCCCGTCGAGCTCGACCGCGCCGGCAAGCGGTGCCAGATGGCGTGTGATGGTTTTCAAGATGGTCGACTTGCCCGAGCCGTTCGGCCCGATGAGCGCCACGACGTCGCCCGCGCGAACCTCCAGATCGACGCCTTCGACTACGACCTTCTTGTCGTAGCCCGCCGACAGGTCGCTTATGTGGAAAAGCGGCGCTCCGTCAGCCTGCGTTTCGACCGTAGTTTCGAGGTTCGGCTCCGCTCGGAGGAGGCGTTCCGCGCGCAGTTCCGCACGAGCCGAAAGTGCCTTCTGGCGCTTTCGTGCGAGCTCAGGACTGTCTAAGCATGGAATGTCCCCTCCGAGCGTTTTGGGCCGCGGCACGAATTCCCCCATCTACCTCACCCGCTTCTTCAACATGAGCGCGATAACCACCGGAGCGCCGAAGATGGCGGTGACGGCACTGATGGAAAGCTCGACGGGAGAGAACAGCGTGCGCGCGATCAAATCGCAGCCCGCGCAGAAGATGGCGCCTCCCAAGAAGCACGCAGGAATCACGCGGATGGGCTTCGACGACTTTAGCGCCGACTTCACGAGATGCGGAACCGCGATGCCTACGAACGACACCGGACCAGCGAACGCGGTCACGCAGGCGGAGAGCATGCTCGCTAGAAGGACGAGCACCACGCGGAAGCGTTCGACGTTCACGCCGACGCTTTTCGCGTAGGCTTCTCCCAGCTGGAAGGCGGAAAGGGGCTTCGATATCGCGAATACGCATGCGCTCACGGTGATCACCACGACCGCGATGACCGCGATGTCGTCCCAGCTCGAACCCGAGAAGCTACCCAAAGACCAGTTGTGCAGGTTCACGATGGACTGGTCGTCGGCGAAGGCGATGAGGAAGTTCGTCGCCGCCGAGCAGATGTATCCCACCATGACGCCCGCCACGATGAGCATGGCCATGGAACTTATGCGCCGTGCGATGAGGAGCACGAAGCCGATGGTGATAAGCGAGCCCAGAAACGCTGCGGCCACCATGGCCGGCGAAGACATGGCCATGTTCGCGCCTAGAAGTACGATCATCGTAAGCGCGACGACGAACTTTGCGCCCGAGGAGACGCCCAAGATGAACGGGTCGGCGATGGGGTTGTTGAAAAACGTCTGCAGCAGGAACCCGGAAAGCGAAAGTGCCCCGCCGAGAAGCACGGCTGAAAGCACGCGCGGCAGGCGAATCTCCCAGATGACCTGGCTTTCCATGGAATTGGCCGCGCCGCCCGAAAGGATGCCGGGGATGTGGTCTGCGGGCACGAGCACGCTCCCGATGCACAGGTTGGCCCCGACGAGCACGATGAGGGCAACAGCGAGCAGCGCCGTCACGACGCGACACCGCGCGGCGCGCCCCGATTCGTCGTATGCCATGGAAAGCCGGCTTCTCATGGCGCTAACCGAGCTTCCTCAGATAATGGAAGTCGCTCGCGTCATCGCCGGTGAACGCCCCGTGCAGCTCGTCGATAATGTCGGCGGTAGAAGTCATCTGCTGGTACATGTCGGCGCTTGTGACCCAGACGTTGCCGTTCTTCACGGCTTTGAACTGCGACAATAGCGCGTTTTTGCCTACGAAGTCGTTCAAGGTGGCAACCGATTCGTCGATGGTGCCGTTGTAGACGATGATGTCGGCATCCTTCGCCGTCGCGTAGAAGCGCTCCATTTCGAGCGTTACTGACGAACCTGACGTCGACGCCGTCTGCGCGTCATCGAGCGCATAGCTGCCGCCTGCAAGCTCGATCATCTGCGCCACGTAGTCGCCCGCCCGCCGCGTGACGGCGGCCCCGTTCGAGTTAATGTAGAAATACGCCACGGTTTTACCTGACGACGCGAGCCCCGACGTTTGCTCGACGCGGGCCTTCTGCTCGTTGAACAGGTGCGCGGCCTCGTCTTCCTTGTCGAACAGGACGCCGAAAAGCTTAATCCACTCGACGCGCCCGAGTGCTTCGGGCTCGCTCGACGACTGTTCGGTGAGCACGACGAGCCCGAGCTTCTGCAGCTTTTCCTTCACATCGGGCGTGTGGTTGATCATGGTGTTCTCGATGGCGAGCGTGCAGCCCGAGGCCGATATTCGCTCGTAGTCGGGCGCGCTGTACTTGCCGCCGTAGGCGATCGCCCCACTTTCGAGCGCGCTTTTGAAGCCTGCGACCGAGCAATCGTCGGCCTTCGTGCCCGACATGATGATATTGTCGTTCGCATCGAGCGCGTCGACCAGGCACATCGTCGCCGACGACACGAGGTACACCTTGTCGGCGGGGCGCCTTATGACCGCGATGTCGGAGCTCAACCCATCAGGTACCTTCGCATCTTGCGGCACCACGAGGAAACGCTCCCCATTCGAAACGCAGATAAGCCGCAGACCGCCTTCGAACTCGTCGACAGTGAAGTGCTCGGCGTATTCAAGCTGAAGCGCCCCAGTCGGCTCCCAGCCGCAGCCCAAATCGGCGTTGTGGAAGTCGGCCGCGGCGCTTGAAGCCGTTCCCGCAGGGGAGCCGCCGCTTGCATCGTCGCCCGATTTCTCCTTCATGGTGGATGAGTCGAAGTGGATTGTGTAGTCGATGGTGTGCGGCGTCGACATGGCGACGGTCTCGGCCGACACGGCGATGTCCTCGTCGAGTGTGACGGGTATCTCGAACGTGGAGTTGCCGCCGTCGTTTACGGGTGCGTAGTCCACGCCGTCGACGGTCATCTTGTCGTAGTTCGAACTCGACCAGGTGATGGTCGCGGTGTAGGTGTCGCCATCCTTCACAATTGTGGTGGGTGAGGCGATGCTTGCGCGCCCTGACCCGCCGGAAAGCGAGACGCTCACAGTGTATTCCTGAGAGCCCGCCGTGCCACCGGTCGCGTTCGGGCTCGCACTGCACCCCGCGAAGGGAAGCGCGAGCAGGGCGACGAGAACGCAGGCGATCGCGCGCGCCGCGATGCTGCGGCGTTTCCTGTTTTCCCCCTTGGGAAGAATCGACCGCATGGCGTTACTTCAGTGCGTCGGCGCGCAGATCGACGCCGGCGGATTCGAACACGAGCGTGCGGTCGTACCACCGCTCCCTTTTAATGCTCCACGCGGCGCAGGCGGTGTCCTCGTCGAGCGCTTCAACGGGCACGTCGTAGGTGTACTTGCCTTCCGCGTTTTCCACATAGGGGATGAAGTCGGCCTCGCTCGCGGCGGCAGCTTCGTCGCCCGTGCCCATGAAGAGCTTGCCGTAGCCCGTGCCGGAAAGCGTCATCACGCAGTGCATGGAGCCGTTTTCCACGATGAGCTGGGCGTCCGCGATCCTGAACATGTTCGAGCTGGAATCTACGGTGATTGGATAGGTGCCGTCGGCCACCTTGTCGGCGGTGATGGGGGCAGCGCTTGCGCCCGCGGGCGCATCGGCCGCCTGTTCGGTCTTTTCCTGGGTATCGGCATCGCTTGCCTTTGCGCTGTCGATTGAATTTCCGGCGCAGCCGGCGAGCGAGAACGCGCAAAGCGCCGCCGACAGGGCGAAGACGAGGGTTTTCTTCAACATGGAGGGGGTTCCTTTCAATCGCTTCGACCGCCCGCGCCGTGCGGTGGGCGGTCGGGATGCGAATGCAACGGGTATGCGTCGTCAGTCGGGGAAAGGCGCATGCCCGTTGCACGGGGACGCGACCGGCGCCCCCGTGCGCGGCGAGTTTACAGCTTGGCGATGGCGTCGTCCACGTGCGAGACGTAGATGTCGTCGACCGCGACGTTCTGTCCCAGACCCTGGAGCAGGCACGTCACTTCGAAGCCGGCGGCCACGAACTTCGCAGCCCAGCTGTCGGGGTCGGTCTCGTCTGCCATGTCGTTGTTCGCGTGGTCGCCCGCGACCACCATGAACGGCGCGAGCACGGCCTTCTTGTAGCCTGCGGCGCTCGCGGCGGCGATAACATCCTCGCAGGTCGGTTCAGCCTCGACGGTGCCGACGAAGAACTGCGTCAAACCCTCGTTCTTGAACACTTCCTGCATCTTGGCATAGTCGGCGTTGGAATCGGCTTCGGTGCCGTGGCCCATGAGGCACAGCGCCGTCTCGCCGTCGTCGAAGGACGCCATGTTCTCCTTAATGGCTGCGGCCACCTTTTTGTAGTCGTCGTCGGAGGTGAGCAGCGGGTCGCCGAGCGAGATCTTGTCGAACTTGTCGGCGTACTTGTCGAGCTCGTCTTTCACGTCGGCGTATTCCAGGCCAGCCATGAGATGCGTCGGCTGCACGACGATTTCCTTCACGCCGTCTTCCACGCAGCGGTCAAGCGCCTCGGTCATGTTGTCGATCGTGATGCCGTCGCGCTTCTTCAGCTTGTCGATGATGATCTGCGCGGTGAAGGCGCGGCGGATGTCGTAGTCCTGCCAGTACTTCTCGCGGATAGCGTCTTCGATGGCGCCGATGGTGATGTGGCGCGAGTCGTTGTAGCTCGTGCCGAAGCTCG
>UQPI01000052.1 GCA_900542945.1 uncultured Collinsella sp. | reverse complement strand
GCGCAACGCGTTGCGCTGAGTCCTGAGTCTGTTGCAATGAAGATGAGAATCAAGGGGTAGAAGTCGATGCCCGTCTGGGCCGGGTAGTAGTACCCGGGCTCGAAGTCGAGCATGCGCCTCAGGCCGCGGCTTACGTCGTTGCGCTCCGGCCCGTGTGGGATGACGTCGACGTTGGCAAGGCCGCGGCCGCCCTCGTCATAACCTCCCTCGCATTGGTTGGCGGCGGTGGCTCCTCCCCAAAGGAACCCTTTTGGAAATGGCATGGTGCCTCCTTCTCTCTGGCGCCCCCATCTCTGCGGGGGACGCTTTATAACGTCCTTGCGGCCTCGCGCGCCTGGCCCGTGGCCCTTTCCCTGATGCGCGCGGGCCGCCTGTGAAGGGGTGACTAGCTGACGGCTTGTCCTGCGGCGGCGCGACGTGCCTCCCGGCCTCCAAGCAGGGAGGGGACCTGTGCCAGGCACACGCCGGCGAGGATGATGGCGACGCCCAGCCACTCGACGACGCCGAGCGGCTCGCCGAGGACGATCATGGCGATGAGCAGGCCGGCGGGGAGTTCCGCGGCGGCCATGACGGTGGACAGGCCCGCGGGCAGGTGCGGAGAGCCCATGCCGAAGAGCAGGACCGGGCAGAGCATGCCAAAGAAGCCGGCGATGACGGCAAAGGGCAGGATGCCCTGGGCGAGGACGCCCGAGACGACGTAGTCCGGACACACCGTGAGCGACATGACCACGGAGCCCGCGCATACGATGACGCCACGCTGCTCGGACGAGCAGGGGGCCTCGACCTTGCCGGAGAGGGTGACAAAGAGGGAGCAGGACACGGCCGCCCCCAGCGCGCAGAGCAGGGCCACGGGGTCGTACCCGGTGATGCCGGTCTTGTAGACGCCGCTCGCGAACACCGTTCCGAAGACGATGACCAGGGCGGAGGCCACTTGGAGGAGCCTCGGCGGCCGGCGCGTCATGACGGTCTGCCACACGAGCCCCAGCCACGTGAACTGGAAGAGGAGCGTAAGTGCCACCGGGGCGGGCAGCACGCTCATGGCGTAGCAGTAGAGGATTGAGGTGAGGCAGGTGAGGGCTCCCAGGCCCATGAGCTTGAGGGCGAGCTTCCAGCCCACGCGCTGCCAGCGGTGCCCGAGTGCGTGCCCTGCGAGCGTGGCGAGGGCGAAGAAGAGGCAGCCGAACCACGCCTGGCTCGCCACCACCTGCGCTGAGGTGAAGCCCGCGGCGTAGGCGAGCTTGTAGGTCGTGGCCATCGCGCCGTAGCAGGCGCCGCCCGCAAAGACCTGGAGCGCCGCCTTGACCTGCCCCGCGCCCGCGGCTCCCGCCTCGGCGGTCTGTTGCTTGATTGTGTTTGTTTCTGCCATTAGGCTCCCTTCCGTCTGCTGTCTTGCAGATGCACGTCTCGTGCGTCTGTTCCCTGCAGTCGGAAGGTGGGCTCGTGCGGTCTTCTGGCGGTGCATGTGGTACCTGCTGCCAAGACGAAAAAAGCCACGCAACCGACTGCTCGGTTGCGTGGCAAAAAGGTGGCTAGCGCCCAGAAAAGTCCACGCGTTTTTAGACTGGGACAAAGTACTACAACAGGTGAGATTCCGTCAAGAAAAACCGAAGAAAAAAGTGAGCCTCTGCCCGCCGTACCTGTAGCGGTCGTTTCCCCGAACGGGGCGGTGCTGTTGGGGGCTGTCTCGATCTGTAACAGTAAGACCCGGTTTTGGTCCGTAGATGTTACAGATTTAGACGTTTTGTCGGGGCGGTTTCCGTTTGTCTTGATCTGTAACAGTTAGGGGTCAAAAGTGGGTCTAGATGTTACAGATTGAGATTGTTGAGGATGGGTGAGGGTAGCTAATTCGGACGGGGCTATTTTAGCTACCCTGCAAGTGGGGTAGCTAAAATAGCCCCGTCCCTTTTTAAACAATGGAAAATCGAGCGTGGCAAGCGGAGGTCTTCGGGGTATAAGACGGCTAATTGTATGCCGCCCATGAAAGGAGCCCTCATGCCCAGCGTTGCCGTTCTCGCCGCCGATGGCTTTGAAACTATTGAATGCTTGACCATGGTCGATGTCATGCGTCGCGGCGGCGTGCGTGCCACGCTCGTCTCGATCATGCCCACGCGTGAGGTCGTAAGCTCGCTGCAGATCCCCGTGACCTGCGATGCGCTCTTTGATGAGATCAACTTTGACGAGTACGACTGCGTCGTGCTGCCCGGCGGCCTGCCCGGTGCCACCAACCTGCGCGCCGATCAGCGCGTCTGCGACGTAGTCTGCGAGTTCGCCGCGACCAAGCACGTTGCCGCCATCTGCGCCGCCCCGTTTATCCTGGGCGAGCTCGACCTACTCGAGGGGCGCCAGGCCACGTGCTTCCCTGGCTTTGAGAAAAGCTTCCCCGAAGGCGCCTATACCGGCGAGAAGGTTACGCAAGACGGCAACATCATCACCGCCAGCGGCATGGCCCAGTCGCTCCCCTTTGCGCTTGAGCTGCTGCGCACACTCGCCGGCGACAAGGCCGTCGAGAAGGTCGCCGAGGGCATTCAGCTATGATTTTGGCTTCGCAATCACCGCGCCGCATCGAGTTGATGCGCGAGGCGGGCTATGACATTCGCATCATTCCTGCCGATATCGACGAAACGCCGTTTGATGGCGAGGCCCCGCTTACGCTCGTTGAACGCTTAGCACGCGCCAAAGCCGCCGCCGTTGCCGCCGAGCATGCCGAGCCCAATGAGCTGACGGTCGCGGCCGACACCATCGTCACCTTTGACGGCAAGATTCTGGGCAAGCCGGCAACCGAGGACGAGGCGCGTACCATGCTCCGTGAGCTTTCGGGCCGCACGCACCAGGTCGCAACCGGCGTCTGCATCGTTAAGGCAGGCGATACGGCCGCCCCACATGCCGCCGAGAGCCTGTCCTTTGTCGATGTGACCGACGTGACGTTCTACGAGCTCACCGACGAGCAGATCGAGCACTACGTCGCCTCGCGTGAGCCCATGGACAAGGCCGGCGCCTACGGCATTCAGGGCACAGGAGGACGCATGCTCGTGCACGATATTTCGGGTGACTTCTACAACGTGGTGGGCTTGCCCATCGCTCGCGTCGCACGCGCGATTCAAAAACTCTCGTAATTGCATCTGGCGCTGGTTATCCCCCAGCGCCTACAATTTTGCCGTACCGTACGGATCCCGACCGGGCATAAGGCCCGGCGGAAAACCGATAGGAGAAAACATGGACACACTGCTCGAAGCCATCGATGTTTGCAATGTCGATGGCTTTTGCTTTGGCAACTATACGGACGAGGAGGCTGGCACCGGCTGCACCGTAATCGTGGCGCCCGAGGGTGCCACCGGTGGCGTTGACGTACGTGGTGGCGCCCCCGCTTCGCGTGAGACCGACCTGCTGCGTCCCGAAAACACCGTCGATAAGGTCCACGCCGTCTGCCTTTCGGGCGGATCGGCCTTTGGCCTCGAGGCTGCAAGCGGCGTGGCCCGCGAACTCGAGAGCCGCGGCATTGGTCTGCCCGTCGGCCCCACGCAGGTGCCCATCGTGTGCTCCAGCTGCATCTTCGACCTCGCCTTTGGCGACCCCGCCGTACGCCCCGACATTGAGGCTGGCATCTCCGCTGTGCGCGAGGCGCTCGACAACACCCCCACCACGCTCGAGCAGGGCAATGTAGGTGCCGGCACCGGTGCCACCGTGGGCAAGCTCATGGGCCCCGCCACCTGCATGAAGGCCGGCCTGGGCGCTGCCGCCGTGGCACTCGGCCCTGTTAAGGTGGGTGCCGTGGTCTCGGTCAACGCCTGCGGCAACGTCGTCGACCCGACCACGGGCGAGTGGGTAGCCGGCATGCGCGCCGCAGCCGATAGCGACCAGATCGTCGACATGGAGCTCGCAGCCTTTGCCGCCGCCGGCTCCATGCAAATGCCGCTCGACCGCACCAACACCACCATCAGCTGCATCGTCACCAACGTTGAGCTCACTAAAGCTCAGGCCACCAAGGTCTCCCAGATGGCGGCAGACGCCTATGCGCACGCCATCCGCCCCACACACACCACCAACGACGGCGACACCATCTACACCCTCGCCAGCGGCAAACTAGACGCTCAGACAAGCGCCGCCGTACCCCTAGACCTGCTGGGCATGCTCGCCGTAAGGGCCCTACAGACCGCCATCGTAAACGGAGCCAAAACCGCCAAAACCTCCCACGGCATCCCGGGTGCCGCGAAGTAAACTAACTCGTCCGGTTGCCCGGCAGGTCTTGGTTATGTTTGTTGCTCTACAGTCCTATGCAAGACGAAGGCCACATTAAGTGGCCTTCTTTGCATGCGGAACTCGCGACAAACGTAACGTCCGCCCGCCTCCGACCGACTTCCAACCTTATTCTTTTCAGCCCAGGCCCCTGTGTACCGCGCGTCTAAGATCTTCAAATTCAGACAATCTGACAATCGATTCTTATAGCAGAGGCCCCTTGGCCTTTAGTTTGATACAAGTTCCGCACGAGCCGGAAAGCACTTAATGTGCTTTCCGTGCGAGCAGGACTGTTCGCAGTAGCAAACTAAAGGCCAAGGGGCCCAGTCAACCTATCAGCAGCGATTACTCAGCAGCTAGTTGAATTTGAAGATCTTTGAGGCAAGACGGTATAGGCCGAGTGTGGTTTTGTCTCCGGCCCGTCCATGCAGGTTGGTAAAGAATCCAACCACGCCGTAGCGAGCGCGACGATACATGCGCTCGTCGTACTCCTTCAGGTCCTTCCACAACGTCTTCAGGCGCTCATCGGCACAATCTTCCTCGGAAAGCTTGGTGAGCACCGAGCAAATCGCCATCATCATGGTGAAGTAGCCCATCATGTACGAACGCAGACGCGAGGACTCAACGTCCTGGTACAGGTGGAACGATTCCATCATGATGCGCGTTACGCGGAACTGCTGACCCAGGCGCTTGACCATCGTGGCCTCATTGACGCTCTGGCCCTCGCGACCGATAAAGTAGCGATAGAGGTCGATGTCGGCGTAGTACATGGTCTTGCAGCGCGGCAGCGGCACGTATGCGTAGATATTATCCACGTAGAACGTGTGTGCCGGCATAGGCAGATTGGACTCGCGCAGTACGTCGGTGCGATAGCACAGGCTGTGCATGAGCAGGTTCTGATCGGGACGGAAGTGCCCGATCTGGTCCCAAGAGAAAATCTTTTTGCGCGGAAGGGCAAACTTGTAGCCAATAGCGGTATGCGTGCCCTCGTAAACCTTCTCGTACACGTAGTTCGAGATAAACAGGTCGACGCGCTGGTCGCGCTCCTCAAAGCCACGCAGAATCGAAAGCATGGTCGAGAGCGCCGCACCGTCGAGCCAGTCGTCCGAGTCAACGACCTTATAGTAGGTGCCCTGTGCCTCGCGCAGGCCCGAGAGGACGGCGATACCGTGGCCGCCATTCTCCTGGTGCACCGCGCGGATGATTCCGGGATAACGGGCCTCCCACTCGTCGGCCTTGGCGGCCGTCTCGTCCTTGGAGCCGTCATCCACCACGATAATCTCGATATCGGTGGCGTAATTGCTCCCCTCCAAGATGGAGGTGATGCAATGGTCCATGTCCTTGGCGGCGTTATATGAGGGAATACCGAATGTTATGACTTTATGCATGGCAGGCGATAATCTCATCCGAAAGATCGAGGGCAGAATTGGTCACGGCGTCCATATCGTAGTAACGATACTCAGCCAGACGACCCACCGGGTGGAAGTTCGTCAGGTTCTGGACGCGCTCAAGATAGCGCTCGTAGAGCTCACGGTTCTCGGGCTCAAGAATGGCGTAGTACGGCGTCTCGCCCGAGCCGGGCGTATAGGCCTTGGAGTACTCCTTCATGATGGTGGTCTTGCCGGGCAGGACCTGACCAGTCATGTTCTTGAACTCGGTGATACGCGTGTAATCCTCGCTCGTGGTGTAATTGACGGTGCCCACAGGCTGGAACTGGTCCATATCGAGCGTCTCGAACTTCATATCGAGCGTACGGTACGGCAGAGCGCCCAGGTCGAGGTTGAACAGCTCATCGAGCGGACCGGTATAAACGATCTCGCCACCATAGACCTTGCCGTCGATCTTGACGGTGGTCTCGTCGATTTCAAAGAGGTCGCGGGCGTCTACGTCACAGAATACGTCGATCAGATCGTGATCGAGCATATGCTCGAACAGCGCGGTATAGCCGTCCTGCGGCATGCCCTGGAAAGGAGCCTGCGGGAAGTAGCGATCGTCATCGCCCACAAAGACGGGGACGCGGCCGGTGATCGAGGGGTCGATCTGGTCGGGCGTCTGGCCCCACTGCTTCATGGTGTAATGCAAAAAGACGTTCTCATAGACATAATCGGCGACCTCGGCAAGATCCGGGTCGTTCTTCTTGCGCAGCTCCATAATGGGCACCTTGACGTCCTTGCCAAAGGTCTCCACGAGCTTTTGGTACAGTTCCTCGCCGCGCTCATCGCCAAAGGCAAGCTTGAGGCTCGCATGGTTAAAGGGTACGGGCATGAGGGTGCCGTTGATGTTGGCGAGCACCTTGTGCTGGTAGTCCGTCCACTTGGTAAAGCGCGACAGGAAGTTATGGACGCGTTCGTTAAAAGTGTGATAGATGTGCGGACCGTACTCGTGGACCAGGATTCCGGCCTCGTCAGTGCAGTCGTAGGCATTACCCGCGATGTGGCCGCGACGCTCCAAAACGGCAACACGATAGCCGATGGTTTCGGCAAGACGGCGGGCGCAAACGGCACCGGCATAACCGGCGCCGACAACGATCATGTCGTACGCACCGGCATTAAAGCCTTCAGGCAGGCCTGAGGTAATCTGCATCGATACTCCTTGTCAAAAGCCACACGCTTTTTAACTGGGCTTTTTCTCGAACATACGTCGAGACATATTTATCAGAGCGATTATAGCGCTACTGCGTCCTATAATGAGCTTGCCACACAAGGAAAGCTCAAGCACCGCGGCGTACATTATTGAAAGGTAAACCCGCTAGCAGCGGGTTTATTCGTGTACAGCCGAGGGCCTGGAGCTTAGCGAAACGCTTGTAAGGAGTATCATGAGCGATTTCCTAAACCGTATGAAGTCTGCCGCCAAGGCCGACCTTAAGACGATCGTCCTGCCCGAGGGCGAGGATCCGCGTACCATCGTCGCGGCAAACAAAATCATCGAGGAGGGCCTGGCAAAGCTCGTCATCCTGGGCAACCCCGACGAGATCGATGTTCCCGGCGCCACCGTCATCGACCCGCGCAACGCCGAGAAGCACGAGGAGTACGCGCAGAAGTTTGCCGAGCTCCGCGCCAAGAAGGGCGTCACCATCGAGCAGGCTCGTGCCCAGGTGATGGACGCCACCTACTTTGGCACCATGATGGTCAAGATGGGCGACGCCGACGGCCTGGTCTCCGGCGCCTGCCACTCCACCGCCGACACCCTGCGCCCCGCGCTGCAGATCCTCAAGACCGCTCCGGGCACCAAGCTGGTCTCGGCTTTCTTCGTGATGTGCACCGACACCCCGCAGTTCGGTACCGACGGCACGCTGATCTTCGCCGACTGCGGCCTCAACATCAACCCGTCCTCCGACGAGCTCTCCGAGATCGCCATCGCCTCGGCCCACTCCTGGTCCACCTTCATGGGCAATGTTGAGCCGCACGTGGCCATGCTCTCCTACTCCACCATGGGCTCCGCCGGTGGCGAGGTCGCCAAGAAGGTCCAGGAGGCCGTGAAGTTCTGCAAGGAGAAGGCACCCGAGCTCGCCATCGACGGCGACCTGCAGCTCGATGCCGCTATCGTCCCCACCGTCGCCCAGCTCAAGGCTCCCGGCTCCTCCGTCGCCGGTAAGGCCAACGTGCTCGTGTTCCCCGACCTCGAGGCAGGCAACATCGGCTACAAGCTGGTCCAGCGCTTCGCTGGCGCTGACGCCTACGGCCCCATCCTGCAGGGCATCGCCAAGCCGGTCAACGACCTGTCGCGCGGCTGCTCTGCCGACGACATCGTGGGTGTCGTGGCCATCACCGCCGTCCAGGCTCAGATGGCTGAGTAGCGGACGTATCCCCTCGGGACCCTACAGGGTAAACCTCTGAAAACGTCCTCGGACATGCATGAAGCCCCCGCTGCGCACTACGTGCGGCGGGGGTTTCATGCGTCCTGCGGAAAGTTTTCAGAGCTTTACCCTGTAGGGTCCCTGCCGCTACGTTGCAATCAGGGCATCTGAAGTGGACGGCGGCTTGGCTACGAGCTGGGGCGGGGAATCTGAATGATTGAGTGCCGTTGTTGGGAGCGCAGGCGTTGCCGGCGATGATCACTTTGGGACTGGAATGGTGGCTGCGGTCTGATGTCTGGCCCACCGGAAAGTGTGTCCCGGTTTGGAGGCGGATTGTGGGATGTAGCTTCCGCTTGGGGGCTGTTTGGGAAACTGCGGGACGGAATTTTGCTCTATTGTGGGTCGCACTTTCCGCAACGCGCCTCAACCGGAAAGTGTGTCCCAGAATTTACGCTCAAAATGGGATGGAGTTTCCACCGTCCACCTACCAGAAAAAAGGCCTCCGGAGCTGTTGCTCTGGAGGCCATTTTGTCAATTAAAGACGAATGCGTTTGTTGTTCTTGGTTAGACGCTCGACGTCATGGGCGATCATGTATTCCTCGTCGGTGGGGATGACCATGACCGTGACGGCGGAACCGGCCGCGCTGATGACCTGCGGGCCGTTACCCACGGCCTCGCGGTTCTTGTTGTTGTCGATGCGCACGCCCAGCCACTCAAAGCAGTCGCAGAAGGCCTTGCGGATCGACCAGTCGTTCTCGCCGATGCCGGCGGTAAAGGTAATGGTATCCACGCCCGCCATGGAGGCAATCATGGAACCGGCCTGCTGCATGGCCTTGTAGGCGAACATATCGAAGGCGAGCAGACAGCGCTCGTCGCCCTCGGAGGCGCGCGTGCGGATGTCGCGAGCGTCGTTGGAGATGCCCGAGATGGCAAGCAGACCGGACTGCTTGTTCATCATGTCGTCGACTTCCTGGTAGCTGTAGCCGCCCTCGCGCTGCAGGTAGCACACGGTAGCAGGGTCGATGGAGCCGCAGCGGGTGCCCATCATTAGGCCGTCGAGCGGCGTGAGGCCCATCGTGGTGTCGCGGCACACGCCGTCCTCGATAGCGGCAAGCGAGGCGCCGTTGCCCAAATGGCACGAGAGCAGGCGGTGGCAGCGCGAGCCCAGGATCTCCTTGGCCATCATCCACTCGTAACGGTGGCTCGTACCGTGGGCGCCGTACTTGCGCACGTGGTATTTGTCACACACGTCCTTGGGCAGCGCGTAGGTGTAGGCGACCTCGGGCATGGTCATGTGGAACGAGGTGTCGAAGACAGCCACGTTGGGCAGCTCCGGATACTTCTCGCGGCAATACTCAATCGCCGCGGCCTCGCCGTAATTGTGCAGCGGGGCAAGCGGGGCCACCTCAAGGATCTTAGCCATGACCTCATCGTCGACGACCGCGGAATCATCGAAGTGCCAGCCACCCTGAACGATACGGTGGCCGATGCCATCGATCGTAAAGTCGGTCTTCTCGAGCTCATCGAGCACGCGAGTGATAGCAGAGCGATGATCGGGGAAGGGAACCTCCTCGGTCTGCTTGGCGCCACCGTTCTCAGAGTGGCCAAAGATGCCCATCTCCGAGCCGATACGCTCGCAGTTACCCTTGGCGAAAACCTCGCGGGTATCGGTATCCAAAAGCTGGTATTTAAGGCTTGAGCTGCCAGCGTTGACAACAAGTACGTTCATGAGACTCCTTCGTGATTACAGTACGGTCGGCAAACCTATAAGGTGGCCGTACCCTTAATAAGAAGTTATCAGAATCCAATAAATATCTATCAAACTCTTCGCCCAACGAGCGCAAAAGAGGGACTGAACGGCACTTGGTCGTCCAGCCCCTCCCCTTGCATCAATTACTTGCCGTTGACGATGCGCTCGACGTCGGAAGCGATCATGAACTCCTCGTCCGTGGGGATAACGAAGATCTTGACCTTGGAATCCTTGGCAGACAGGCACCAAGCACCGTCGCCACGCAAAGCGTTGCGGGCATGATCCATCTTGACGCCCATAAAGGCCAGACGATCGGCCACGCCGGCGCGGACGGCCGGAGCGTGCTCGCCGATGCCGGCGGTAAAGACCAGGGTGTCCATGCCGCACATGGAGGTGGCCATCTCGGCGGCCTTGGCGGCAATCTTGTAGACGAACATATCGAAGGCGAGCTGGGCCTCGGGGTCGCCGGCAGCGGCGAGCTCCTCGACATTGCGGCAGTCGTTGGTCTTGCCGCCGGTCACGGCCAAAAGGCCGGACTTCTTGTTCATCATCTCGTCGACCTCGTCGAAGGTGTAGCCGCCTTCGCGCTGCAGGTAGCACACGGTAGCAGGGTCGATGGAGCCGCAGCGGGTGCCCATCATGACACCGTCGAGCGGCGTCAAGCCCATGGTGGTGTCCATGCACTTGCCGTCCTCGATGGCGCACAGGGAAGCACCGGAACCGATATGGCACACGACAACCTTGCGGGCCTCGCCGTTGGTCATCTCGGCGACCTTCTTGGAGATGTAGCGGTAGCTGGTGCCGTGGGCGCCGTACTTACGGATGTGCAGCTTGTCGCAGACGTCCTTGGGCAGGGCGTAGGTCTTGGCGACCTCGGGCATGTTGAAGTGGAAAGCGGTGTCGTAGACCGTGACGTTGGGCAGATCGGGATACTGCTCGAGGCAGTACTCGATAACGTTGGCCTCGGGATTGTTGTGCAGCGGGGCAAGCGGAGCGACCTCGCGGATCTTGGCAAGAACGTCCGCATCGACGAGGGAGGAATCGCCGAAGTACCAACCGCCCTGAACGATACGGTGGCCGATGCCCTCAATCTTGACGCCGTTGGCCTCGAGGTCCTTCAGAACGACCTCGATGGCGACCTTGTGGTCGGGGAACTCGATGTTCTCGGTCACCTTCTTGGAACCGTTGGCAGCGTGGGTGAAGGTACCGCCGGTAAAGCAGACGCGCTCGCAGGAGCCCTTTGCGGACACCTTGTGGGACTTGGTATCGATGACCTGATACTTAAGGGTCGAAGATCCCGCGTTGACGACCAGAACGTTCATGTGTCTCCCTACTAACAGGCGGTGTGGCGCCGCCAGGTTACATACGCTTCAATAATAAACCCAAACGACCTCGCGCTCGGGTTTATTGCGTTGATATATAAGTTATCGATGCCCGAATACTCATGTCCTTTGACTGGTAAGACGAAAGAGCGCGGGGATATACACCAAAGAAGAGACCCCGAGTGCAACAAGCAATATGACTCGAATGCCCGCGATGCTGCTCAACGCAGCACTGAACAGATAGAAAAGGATGGCACCCACCGCCACCATCTGGCTTTGAACCGAAATCAGTGAACAGCGCATCGAAGAATCGGCAGCATTTTGAAAAATTGAGTATTTAATTGGAGCAAATAACGAGTAAGCGACCTCCTGCAGCACATAGAACACGGGCAGCAAATTAGCCGGAGTAAGGGGAATCAAAAACAAAGCTGCCAATGCTAAGTGCATGATGCCGCAAATACGCGCAAAACGGCCCTTGTCGACACGAGCAATCACACTGGGCACAATAAACCCTATGGAGGCGGAGGCAAGGAGCTGGATTGCAATGGTCACGCCCGAAGCGACGGCATTCATGCCGCGACCCGCAAGCAACAGTGAGAAAAAGTCTTCCAGGGCGACAAAGGCAAATGCCTGAGAACAGTCCATAATGAACGCTGACCGAAGAATGCCATTACACGCAATAGCGGCACCGATCATCTTCGGGCTAACCCCACGCTCAGGTGTCGCCACAATGCTCCCTCTTCGCATCTCAGGAATGCAGACAACGACAACCAACGTCAGCACCATTGCGATGATATCTGCCGAAAGACCAATGAGGTATGCACCGACGGACGAAATGAAACCGCCCACACAAGCGGAGATGGCATAAGAGGCATAGAAAACAAATCGCTCAACGACATTAAGTCTTACGAGCTGGTCCTGAGAGACGCTGTCAATGTAAATCGCTTCTATGGATCCGCTCACACATGCAACGGCAAAACCTTTGAGAGCAAACGCGCCGATTAAAAGCAGAGGAGAACGGACGAGAAGCAGGGCAGCGTAGTATCCAAGCATTCCCACGACGCCAACGAGACCGCTGGTCTTTCGTCCAAACCTATCAGCAATATAGCCAGTGGGAACTTCAAGGATGAACTTGCTCACTTGATATGCAATCATCATGCTAGAAATCGCTACCATCGAGAATCCGACGAATTCAAGGTAAACCGTCAGAAAATACAAGATGGTGCTGAAGTTCGACAGAAAAACGAACGTCATATAAAGCAAAACCGTACGGTTTTTCATGCTCCGCCCTCCAAGAGTCAGCAATCTAAATCGGAATCTTGGAAAAGCATGAGGGCAAAGCTGTCAGCCATGTGTTACAAGGCGTCAATAATCACTTGACGTCTCGAAGCCAATTGATCTCACGAATCAAGATGACGCAAGAGGTGCAGAAATACCGTCTGGTGTCGATCGGTCCAGGCATTTTGTCGATAGCAAAAGTAGATAGGCAAGGTTACATCACGCGAACCTTCAATGGAGCATTCACTCACTTCTGCCCCATCCGATGCGAGAGAGGACCCAGACAAGCTCAATATCAATCCCCCGGCTTGAAGAAACTCAGTCTGAGCCCTGCTTCCGTATTCGACATCACGGAAGCGAAAATTGACGAGCTGGGCTTCGGGACATTGATTGATTGCATTGAGACAGGGTGACAAATTAATGGGAACAGCGATCCTGCCGCCCAGCAACTCGCGAATGGTCATAGCGTCAACAGATTGATGACCCGCTGGGCACGAAAGAACCTTGAGCTCCTTTTCACCCAAATACTTTGAAGAAAGGACGCTGTCCCGTGGTTCCTCAAACGAGATAGCCGCGTCTGAAATTCCAAGTATAAGTGATTCAAAGCACGTTGCCGTTGGCTGATGCCACACATCAAGATGAATCTGAGGGTGCGAGCTTTCAAACGAGTCATACCAGTTTTCGGCAAAAAGGCGCCCCCGCCCGTGAAGGCAGGGAGCGTAAAGACGAAAGTGGCCGTCGGGCGAAACGCCGCCGTTCCCCGATTGAGCGTACTTTTTGAGATCGTCGACTTGTGCCAAGATCACACGTGCACGACGCGCAAATTCTCTGCCCGCCGGAGACAAAACAGCCTCCCCCGCCGATCGGTCGAGCAAAACAATCTGATACTCAGATTCCAACTTTTTGATTGCCGACGAAACGGCCTGCGGACTCACATGAACGGCGCGAGCTGCTTTGCGCACGCCGCCATAATTCGCTACCGCTTGAAGGTATTCGAGTTGAGAAAGCTGCATAGATTACTCCAAAGGCAGCCAAGTCGACGGGCTACGCGCCCTCAGATGAGGTTCTCACCCAGGTTCTTGCCGCCGAGGACGTGCATGTGGAAGTGCATGACGGTCTGGCCGGCGTTGACGCCCTTGTTGGAGATGACGCGGAAACCGTCCTCCAGACCCTTGGCCTTGGCGACCTCCTGGACGGCGTGAGCCATGGCGCCCATGGTCTCGGCCGGCACGTTGTCGGCGATGTCGCCGTAGTGCTTCTTTGGGATCACGAGCGTGTGGACCGGCGCCTGGGGGTTAAGGTCGTCGAACGCGATGACCTGATCGTCCTCATAGACAACGGTCGAGGGGATCTCGTGGCTGGCAATTTTGCAGAAGATGCAATCGCACATGGTTGGTTCCTTTCTCACAGACCAAGGTGATTATATTTGGTCGGAATGGTTAGAACGAGAGGCTGTCGTCGGTGTTGGCGGCTTCGCCGTCGGCGAGCACGTCGTTTCCGTCGACGTCCTTAAGGAGCACCGAGACCTTCTGCTCGGCATCGGACAGGCGGGTGCGCAGGCTTTTGAGGAGCTCGACGCCGCGGGTGTAGCTCTCGAGCGACTCCTCAAGCTCCATATCGCCCGACTCCAGGCTGCGGATGATGAGCTCCAGCTCCTGCGAGGCCTGCTTGTACGTAAGCTGCTCGACCGGGGTCTTCTCTGCCATATCTGTTTC
>UQPI01000051.1 GCA_900542945.1 uncultured Collinsella sp. | reverse complement strand
AACTGCGGGAATGGCCTATTTGCTCAATGTGTTCGGCTGAGATCGGAAATCAACCTTCGCGCGTGGGCGCGTGGGCGTAAACTTTTAGTTGGGCAAACCCGACAGATTGGAGCTTGAAACATGAGGGATATGCACCTCATGTCGCTCATAAAACGTCTCCTAACCTCGAAGGAGAACGTTTTTTAGCGACAGAAGGAGACATAAATATGATCTGGTTTACCAGCGATACACACTTCGGGCATGAGAACGTGCTGAAGTTCACCGACCGCCCGTGGGAGACGATTTGGCAGATGAACGACGCCATCGTCGACAACATCAACGGCAAGGTTGCCGTGGACGACGAGCTCTACATCCTGGGGGATTTCTCATTCAAGATGACCGCCCAGGACGCTTACGGGCTGCGCAAGCAGATCGCCTGCAGGCGCATCCACCTCGTCCCGGGAAACCACGACAAAGACTGGACCCAGCCGGCGGTCACGGGCACCTTCACCGTGGAGCCGCCGATCTGCGTGCTCAAGATCGACGGGCAGAAGATCGTCCTGAGCCATTACCCCATGGCCGACTGGCAGGGCATGAACCATGGATCGTGGCACCTCCACGGGCACATCCACAGCAGCGGCGGCGCGTACAACGAGTTCAACCGCAAGCAGGGCCTTCTGCGCTACGACGTCGGTTGCGATGCCAACGGGCACTCCCCGGTGAGCCTCGATGAGCTGAGGGAATGGTTCGCCGGAGTCGACGAGCCGTGCGGCCGGGTGAAATGGCCCTGGTGGGTCAACGAGACCGGCGACAGGCAGGTCGAGCGCGAGCTGGCGGCGTACAAGAGGGAAGAGGCGATCCGATGACGGTCTATGTGACGGGCGACATCCACGGTGGGCTCGACATGCAAAAGCTGCGCGACTGGGAGCTCGGCGACAGTCTTACCAGCGACGACTACCTCATCGTTGCCGGTGACTTTGGCTTTCCGTGGGACTTCTCCGCCGAGGAATGCGCCGACATCGCCTGGCTGGAGTCGCGCCCCTACACGGTACTGTTCGTCGACGGCAACCACGAGCGCTTCGACCACTGGGAGGAACGCCCCATGGAACCGTGGCACGGCGGGCTGACGCAGCGCCTGTCGGATACTTCGTCTATCCGCCGCCTCATGCGCGGGGAGGTCTTCGAGCTCGACGGCTCGACGGTCTTCACCATGGGCGGTGCCACGAGCGTGGACAGGGAATACCGCGTGCCCTATTCCAGCTGGTGGCCTCAGGAGCTCCCGGACGAGCGCGATTTCGATACCGCACGGACAAAGCTCGACGAAGTCGGCTGGAAGGTCGACTGCGTCATCACCCATACCTGCTCGACGCGCATGCTCTCGCCGACGCTCTACCCGGACCCAGGCTGGGAGCGCCCTGATGTGGACCGGCTGACCGAATTCCTCGACGAGCTCGAGGACCGCCTGGACTATAAACATTGGTATTACGGCCATTTTCACCGAGACGGCAACCCGGACGAACGCCATACCGTGCTGTACGACCGGATCGTGAGGCTCGGGGACAAACTCCTGCCGTGGGGTGCGTACTGATGGCTGTCTATGTGACAGGAGACGTGCACGGCAGGGCCGAGTACGGGGCCAGCCGGTTTGCCTTCAAGAATTGGCCGCTGGGCCGGACCCTGACGCGCGATGACGCGGTGATCGTGGCCGGCGACTTCGGCTTTGTCTGGGACGGCTCAAACGCCGAGAAATACTGGCTCGATTGGTTTGAGTCAAAGCCATGGACCACGTGTTTCGTAGACGGCAACCACGAGAACCACCGGATGCTGGCAGAACTGCCGGTGCGGGAGTGGAACGGCGGCCTCGTCCATGAGGCGCGACCGCACGTGCTGCACCTGATGCGCGGAGAGGTGTTCGATATCGACGGGCTCACAGTCCTTGCCATGGGCGGTGCCGCGAGCAACGACAGGCAGTATCGCAGGGAGGGGAGGAGCTGGTGGCCCGAGGAGATGCCGAGCGAGGAAGAGATGGAGCACTGCCGCGCCTCGATCGACCGCGTGGGCTGGAGGGTCGATTACGTGGTGACGCATGAGGCTCCTGCTGCCCTGGCTAGAGAGCTGTGCCGGGAGCGCGGACGTGAGTACCGTGGGGATCAGCTGCAAACCTTCCTAGGCGAGCTCGACGGGCGGCTCGACTATCGCGTCTGGCTCTTCGGCCACTATCACGGCGACGAATGGCGCGACGACAGGCATCGCCTGATCTACCGAGACATCGTGCCGATCGAAAATGCTGCGCCCGGTTCTAGGAACCTTCTAGAAGCGCTCTAGAAGGTTCCTAGAAATCAGCAGCCTGGCAGGAGAAGCGCGTGGCTACTCGCCCCTCATCTGGGTCATGACCTCGACCTTGGCCTCGGCCACGGCCGCACGCTGCTCGGAGGCGGCGAGGCGGTCCTTGAGGGCGGCGACCTCGGCCATCAGGTCGCGCTGGGCCAGGAGCGCATCGCTCAGCTCGGCTTGGGCTTTCAACGCGGCGTCACGCTCGACGCGCAGACGCTCGATCTCATCGGACATGGTCTCAGCCTCGGCGTGGAGCTGGACGACCTGCCTGCCGAGCTCCCTGGCATCGGCGAGGTATCTGACGCTCGCGGCATGGAGCTCATTGTTCTCGAGCTCGATGCTCGCGGTGTCGAGCTCGAACTTCTCCTCGATAAAGGCGACCCGCTCATTGCAGTCGGCCTCAAGTCTTTCGTTCCGGTCTCTCGCCTCGACGAGCTTGCGGTTGAATTCGTCGAGCTGGGCCCTGAGCAACGCGTTCTCGGTTCTGAGGTCGCCCGTCTCGCGCAGCAGCTTCTCCCGCCACGTCGCCTCGATCCGCTCGGCGGCCTCATCGAGGACGGACTTCACGCCGTAGATCTCCCTGATTTTCTTCTCGTCTGCCATGGTGCGGCACTCCAATCAACAACGGGCATGGCTCCGCCATGCCATATGGCTGGGAACAATGCACGGCCGCTGTTGATTTGTGTTCGCCCTGCGATCGGTGAGTTCTAAAAGGCGTCTCAAGTCATGCATTCACGCAGGTTTTCGGTTGGAGAAATACCGCACGTTTTCATGGTATCACGCGCCTTAAAGACCATGAATGGACGGCCATATCGATTCGTTGAAAATGGTACCTACGACGTGTTGGTGGCGGGAGAGTGATGGCGTTAAAGATGTCGAGAATGATTATGGGATTGTTTTAGATGCGGGCATGAAAAAGGGTCGAATCGAAGTGTCTGGCCGGACGCCAATTGTCCGGGAACTGTTTCGGTTCGACCCTGTTTCATTTTACATCCGCGGCATGCTCTTATAGACGCTCGGCGATTACCGACCTTCACGACCTCGATAGTCGGGCTATGGACTTAAGATTTCTTGGGCTCCCAGCCGTTTTCGATTGCGGCGGGGTAGACTGCGGCGTAATTAAGCATCCAGCTGCCATTGCCCGCTTTTTGAATAAACCCCTTATTTTTCAAAGAGGTATAGGCCCGGGAGATCGTGTTCTTACTTAGGTGGTAGCGCTCCTCAATCCATTTGCTTTTTGCGTAAAAGCCCATGGCTCGTTTGTTTTTGGAAGGATTTCCAAGCTTCCATACTAGGCCGAGGATGAGGCGCTCGGCAGCGACAGTGGTGGCACAACATGCCCAGTCGGGCACCGAAATAAAATTCGCGTTATCCATTTTCCTTCTAATCTCTCGTTGCTCAGTAACATCATCGGAAAATTTGTCGGAAATTGACGGTAGCTCGCTCATGTTTACCGCCTAGTCAAGGTGGGCGGTACGACCTTCAAGCTGCTTGAAAAGTTCGTAGAACGAGCTTTCTAACATGTAATTCGAGCGATGAATCTGGATGAGCTTGCCGGACTCGCGCATAAACTTGCGCGCGGTGTTTTCGCTCCAGCCGGTGAGTTCGCGGATATCGTTAACGCGGAGCAACCGATCGCACTGAGCGGCACCAGTGGGGAAAGTCGGTGTGGACGTCTGAGTGCTAATCTGTGGAGTAGCCATGATGAGCTATCCTTTCAATGAGGGCCCTCCCTGTGCTTGTAAGACTTACCAGGTTCATAAGCACTTGGGGGGCCGGTTTTTATGACTACATGCGTAGCCATCTGACAGTTTTAGAATCTATTAAAACTCATTAGATGTCAATCAAATAAAGCGTCTACCTGCGGAAATAGTAGTATAGTACCGTAATATTATTGATGAAACGATGAATGAATAACATGCTATTTCTCGCTTTTCTGTATATAGGCGTTGATGAAGTCTTCGTAGCCTTTAACTGCTTTTATTTCTGATTGTTGAACGAGGCTTGTATACGTTTTGAGCGTGATATTGGGGTCCGCGTGGCCAAGAATACCTTGCACGCTTCTAACGTCCGATCCGTTCGCCAGCATAAAAGTGCTTACACAATGCCTGAGCTGATGCGGGCAGATGCCCTTATATAGTTTTCCGCCAGTCGAATTGTTCGGCTCATAGATTCCAAGATTGCAGCTAACTGCGAAATCGCGAAACCAATGGTTGAAGATGTAGTTTTTCATGTGACAGACAGTAGGGACCCCCTGCTTGACAGCAATATCGCTAATGATGGGAGTGCTGCCAGTCTGGGACAGCCCCAGAGAGGCCAGGAGCTCTTTTTGTATGGCTGACCATGATTGAAGACGTTCGGCCAAGGTTTCTCCAACGGGGATTTTGCGTTGGCTTTCTTGTGACTTGGGTGCCCTCAGTTCATGGTCGTTGGTGTACTGCCTGTCAATTTTCAAGGTTTTATTGGCAGGGTCCCAATCGCGCCATTCGAGGCCCAGCATCTCGCCTTTCCGCATACCCGTATACACTAGTACTAGCGTACCAACAGCTTCGGCGGTGAGCTCAATGTGTTGAAGATGTGTGCATAGGGTAGCTACTTGGTCGATTGTCAGTGATTCTCTTTTGTTGCGTGGTCTGCGAACATGAACGGTAGCGCAGGGGTTTCGGTCAATTATTCTCTTTGCGACTGCATTCGACAGAATCTGACGCAGTTTCGAATTGATTCGTACAAGCTCTGATGGTTTGTATTTTCCCGTACGACGAGCTTCGGCATATGCTTCTTCGATTAGATCGGGAGTTAGCCCCTCAATTGTCTGAAACGCACCGAATAGGTCTTCGATATGCCTGCAATCGTACGCTTCTCTTTCATAGCTCGTTGGCGCAAGCTCGGTGTCCCTATTTTCATGAAAGGCCCAGCAGTAGGACGCAAGCAAAGTGGGCTTTTTAGTTTTAGTGATCGTGCCAGAGGAGTTGATTTCAGCCAGCTTGGCCTGCATTGCAGCCTTAGCTTCTGTTTTAGTCTTGCAGCGAACCGTATAAGTTGGGGATCGTTTGTAGCGCCCTGTCTTCGGGTCCTTGACTCCAAGGGAAAAATAATAGCGATAGGTGTTAGGTGATCTCTTGTCTTTCCAACACGTGCCTCTTCCGCTAATTAGTGGCTGTTCTGACATCTTTGCACTCCGTTTCTTTGAATAGTTTTCAACAATTCATTGAGTGCAGTTTAGCTAAAGCCGTTAGTAATATGTTTGTAAAAGCATAGGCGCAGCTACCGGAGGCAAAAGACACAAACTGCTATGTTTATCTGCGGTTATATGATGTTCAATGATGCTTGATGAATGGTAGGGGGTAGCATTAAATCATATCTCCTAAAGCGGGTGTCGACGGTTCGAATCCGCCCGGGGGCACCAGAGATTTGCCGAGCCCGGTACCGCTACGGTGCCGGGCTCTTCTGGTCTAAGGGCAGGGTTCGAGCCGTCGACACCCGCGTCACCAATTTCCCCGCGGGGGGTGTTCCTATAGTTTTGTCAACTGGGAAATGCTCTCCGTGCGACCGAATCGCGGCATGCTGACGCCAAGCCATTAGGCCGGTGGGCTTCAGTCTGCTCGGTGCGTTTCGGCTAGGCTGCGTAAGGCACCCTGTCTCGCATGACCGCGTAGATGACCTTCAGTCTCTTTCGCGCCAGCGCCTTGAGCGCCTTGCCGTGCGACATGCCCCGCTCCCGGCACCTGGTGTAGTAGTCGCCCCATCTCCCCTCTGTCCGGGTAAGGCAGTTACATGAGAATATGAGCAGGTTCTTCAGCCTCTTGTTGCCTTGGCGCGATGCCGTCACCGAGGAGATCGAGGTTCCCGACTGGCGGTTGCGCGGCGCCAGGCCGCAGTACGACGCGAGCCTGTCGTGACTGGGGAAGTCTTCGATGTCGATGGAGATCGCAAGCTCGGAAGCGGTTTTGGGCCCGATGCCCGGCACCGTCAGGAGGCATCGGTAGGTATCGTCGCCCTCGAGCAGGGCGGAGATCTCCGCCGTGATCGCCTCGATCTCCGCCGAGTTCTCGGATATCCTGCGCGCGAGCAGTTTCACCGCCCGGTCCTCGGCGGCGACGACCGACGCATCCGGCCTTGTCGAGGAGGTTGTCGAGCGGACGAGGGCCTCGATCTTACCGCGCGCCGCCCCACGCGTGAGCGCCGCCGCCCTGCGGGGCCCGGCGTCGGCTACCGACCAGGCCCCGCCGAGGGATGCCATGAGCCTCAGCTGGGGCCCGTCGGACAGGTCGACCAGTGCCTCGAAGGCGGGGCACGATTCCAGCAGGATGCTGCGCAGCCGGTTCTTATTCCTAGTGTTCTCGCAGGTCAGGAAGTTCCTCTGGGCGGCCAGCGCCCTCGCCGCCGCAATCGTCGGACCCGGGTCTCCGACCGGCAGGAGCGCGTCGGGGATGCCAAGCGCCGTCTTCGCGATGACCATCGCGTCTCGCTCGTCGGTCTTGGCGTCGCCGGCGAAGAGCCTGGCGGCCCCGTGCGCCGCGAGTCCCGGCAGGTACGCCGCCGACATCCCGGCCGCCCTGGCGCGGGCGAGCGCGAGGGCGCCTATGTTGCGCGACTGGTCGACGACCACGAGCGCATCGGGGAAGCGGCCGAACAGCGAGTCCAGGTCGTCCTCCCTGTTCGCGACGGGGGTGCTCAACAGCACCTCGCCATCTCGAGTCGCGACGCATGCCCAGTGGGACGATTTCCCGACATCGAGCCCGATGACGGCTTCCGGCATTCTAATTGGTGCCACGGTGGTATCCTCCAATCGGTAGGCCGATCGGAACCCCTCCCCGCGACACCCACATTACCTGGCCGTGGCGCTTGCGCCCGGCAGTTTCCTATCAGTCGTCCGGAGCGGCGAGCGCCCCCGGTGGCAACACCCCCCGGGCCCTCTACGGGGCAGGGGCAGACGGCCATCCGGAGGCGCCCGATCGGCGGCCCCTCGGGGCTTGCCCGTATCGTAGGCAATGCGCCGAATGCTCGCCATCGAAATTTATCGATGGCCTATTTCAGACTGTAATGGGGAGTTTTCGAATCAGCCCGGGGGCACCAGAGATTGATCGAGCCCGGTACACCGTCACGGTACCGGGCTCTTCTGGTTCATGTCATGTCAAAAACGAGGCGCCCGCTTGCTGGGGGAGCAAGCGGGCGCCTGTGAGCGAATATGTTTGCGGCGGGAGCCGTAATGGGCGGTGGGGCGGCGACTAGTTGGTCGTACCGGAATCGTCGCCCGTGCTCGTGCCCGAGCCAGAGCCCGAACCCGAGCCAGAAATCGAAACCGTCAGCGTAATCGTGTTGTCGGTGGACTGCTTGCCGGTGGGGGAGACGCCCGTAACGGTGGCATCCTCGTTACCGCTCACGGGATTGCCGTTCTGGTCACAGAAGCCAATGTTATAGAAACCGGCGTTGTTGAGCGCGGTAACGGCGGCGGAAATGCTCTTGCCGTATAGGTTGCCCGGGACGGAGGCCTTGCCGGACTTCTTGGCAATGACGACGGTAATCGTGGCGCCGGGCTTCTGCTTGCCGCTGGGGTTCCAGCTGATCACGGTGCCCTCGGTAACCGAGTCGTTCTCCTGGTAGCTCACGTCGACGCCAAAGCCTGCCATATCGAGGGCGTTGCGCGCCTGGGCCTCGGTCATGTCGGTCAGGTCGGGGACGGACGTGGTATCCGGGCCGCTCGAGACCTTATACGAGATGGTCGTGCCCTTCTCGACTTCCTTACCGGCTTTGGTGCCCTGCTCAAAGACCTGGCCCTCATCGGCCTCGTTGGCCTCCTCGGAGGCGTTGCCCTTCAGGCCAACGCTTGCCAGCGCGGCTTCTGCCTGGTCCTTGGTCAGGCCGACAAGCTGGGGAACCTCAACCTTCTCGGAGGGCTTGGGGCCCTTGGAGATCACCAGGTTCACCTTGGTGCCCTTGGCCTTCTTGGTGTGGCCGTTGGGCGTTTGCTCGGCGACCTTGCCTTCGTCGACATCGTCGTTGTAGCTTTGGTCGATGGTGCCGACCTCGAGGCCGGCTTCCTTGATCAGCTCGACGGCAGTCTGCTGGTCCTTGCCCAGCACGTCGGGCACGGGGACCTGCTCGCCGCCAAAGAGCCCAGTAGCAAAGGCCACAACGATGCCGATGACGGCAACAGCTGCCACCACAGCGGCGATGATCTTGTTCTTGTTGGATTTGGGCTTTTCGACCTCGTAGGAGCCGGTGGAGCCCGAAACCGAGCTACGGGCGGTATTCTGGCCGCTCACGCCCGAGACGGGACGCACCATGGCGCGCGTCTGATCGGAAAGCTCGCGAGTCTTGGTGGCGCCCAGCTCACCGGGGGCACCGATGATGCGCGTGGGCTCCGAGATGTTAACGGCACGGCCCGACAGGTAGCTGTTGAGCACCTGACGCAGCTCGTCAGCGGTCTGGAAGCGGTTTGCCGGGTCCTTCTCCATGCACTTGAGGATGATGCGCTCAAGGTCGGCGTCGACACCGGAGTTGATCTGGCTTGGCGGAATAGGCAGCTCGTTGACCTGCTTGAGTGCGACCGAGATAGCGTCGTCACCGTCAAAGGGAACGCGGCCGGTGGCGCACTCGTACATCACGACGCCCAGCGAGTAGATATCCGAGGTGGGGCCGAGGTCCTGACCGCGGGTCTGCTCGGGGCTGACGTAGTGGGCAGTTCCCAGCACGTTGTTGTCTTGCGTGAGGTGGCTGTTCTTGGCGCGTGCGATGCCAAAATCCATTACCTTGATGTTGCCGTCGGGCAGCACCATGATGTTTTGCGGCTTAATGTCGCGGTGGATGATCTCGTGCTTGTGTGCGACCGAAAGCGCGGAGCTGATCTGCGAGCCGATCTGCGCGACCTTCTTGGGATCGAGGGCGCCGTGGCTCTTGATGCCGCTCTTAAGGTCGGTACCGCGCAGGTACTCCATGACGATGTAATAGGTGTCGCCGTCCTTGCCCCAGTCGTAGACGCCCACGATATAGGGGGAGGACAGGCCGGCAGCTGCCTGGGCTTCCTGCTTAAAGCGAGCGGCGAAGGTGGCGTCACCGGCATACTGCGGCAGCATGATCTTGACGGCAACCGTGCGGTCGAGGACCTGATCCTGTGCGCGGTAGACGGTCGCCATACCGCCCGTTCCCACCTTATCCTTGAGGAGGTATCTTCCCCCGAGGACCCTCTGTTCCATTCCTGCTCCTAACATAACTATTCGCTCAACGATGTGTGTGGTACCAAATGTGTGGCCGCTGGGGCCGTGTGGCGCGTAGCCGCTAGCTCATCGGCCGCGGCGCGCCCCAAGTATCCGCTTTGATCACGGGCATCACGCTCCCTGTGCGGCGAGCGCCGCGGTCAGGACGATACCGGCAATCTTAGCCGCCTCGACGTCGTGTTTGTCGTAATCCTCCAGGGCCACCGAGATGGCAACCGTGGGTGAATCGTAAGGTGCAAAGCCAACAAACATAGAGTTGACGTTGGCGCCGCCGACCTCGGCCGAACCGGTCTTGCCGGCAACCTTGACGCCCGGAATCTGGGCATCGGTGCCGGTACCGGACTGGACGACGGCGAGCATGGCCTGCTTGACCTGGTCGGCCGTGGCAGAGCTGACAGCCTGGCCCAGAGAGCGGGACTGCGTGGTCTTAACCACGGTTCCGTCCGGGGCGAGTATCTGGGACACAAAGAACGGGTCCATGACCACGCCGCTGTTGGCGATAGCGGCGGCGATCACGCAATTCTGCATAACGGTGGTCTGCGGGCCAGGCGTGTGGTCCATGCCGACGGGCTGGCCGGCGCCTGCCCAAGCGGTCTCCCACTCGGTCATAAGCGACGGGTCGGCCATGATGGAGGCGGCGGAGGTCAGATCTTGGCCGAGCTTTTGGCCGTAGCCAAAGGCGTTGGCAAACTGGACGAGTGAGCTGGCGCCAATCTCGTTGGCCACCTGGCCAAAGACGACGTTGGACGACACGGCGAAGGCCTGCTGCAGGCTGATGGTGCCGTAGCTTTCGTTGGCAGAGTTGGTGACCGGCGCGTTGCCGATGTCCATGGAGCCGGGCGCCTGGTACGTGCTGGTAAGGCTGGCGGTGCCGGTTTCGAGTGCCGCGGAGAGCGTGACGACCTTAAAGGTCGAGCCCGGGGTGTACAGCGCGTCCATGGCACGGTTGTACATGGAGCCGTCCTCGCCGCCGCCCGACTGGAGCAGCGCATCGATGTTGGTGTTGTCGTAGGTGGGCGAGCTCGCGCACGCAAGGACCGCACCGGTGCGCGGATCCATGACCACCACAGCGCCCTTAAAGCCCTTGAGCGCCTGCTCGGCAGCCGTCTGGATGCGTGAGTCGATGGTGAGCTTGGCGGTATTGCCCGGCTGGGTCTGCCCCGCGAGCGACGCGATGGCGTTGTTCCAGCTGGAGTAATCCTTGGAGCCGGTGAGCGTGTCGTTCATGACGCTCTCGATGCCAGCGGTGCCATACTGCTGGCTCACGTAGCCAACCACGTGCGCGGCCATATTGCCGTTGGGGTAGGAGCGGGCGTAGGTGCCGTCCTGCTGCTGCAGCGACTCGGCCAGCGTCACGCCGTCGGACGTGATGATGGAGCCACGCTGGATGTACTTGGAGCGGGCGATGGTGTGGTTGTTGGTCGGCATATCCTGGTAGTCCTTCGCCTTGATGACCTGGACATAGGTGAGGTTGCCGATAAGGATGGCGAACAGCGCCGTGAAGGCAAGCACGGCACGAGTCAGACGGTTGGCAAGTGCCACGCGGCCGAGCACGCCGGACTCGGGCGTGTCGAGCAGGCGACGACGCATGCGAGAACCCGCGGAGCGGTTACCGACGCTGTAGGAAGGTGCGTTGGCAAAACGCGTACCGGTCGGGGCAGCGGCGGATGCGACCTGGTCATCGGTGATGGTGGCCATGGTGCCGGTGCCGGTGAGCTCGGCTTCGCGTCCGGTTGCCTCGTCGCCGGCGCGCAGCAGCAGCGCGACGATAATAAAGCTCGCCAGCAGCGAGGAGCCGCCCTGGCTCATAAAGGGCAGGGTGACGCCGGTCAGCGGGATCAGGCGGGTTACGCCGCCAACGATTAAGAATGCCTGGAAGCTGATGGCTGCCGTAAGGCCGGTCGCGCTAAAGGCGGCAAGGTCGGACTTAGCGCGGGCGGCCGTGGTGAGGCCGCGCACGGCAAAAAGCATAAACAGGATGAGCACGGCGCCGCCGCCCAAAAGGCCCATTTCCTCGCCGATGGCCGAGAAGATAAAGTCGGACTCGACGACGGGGATGTTGTTTGCCATGCCGTTGCCAATGCCGACGCCGGCCAGACCGCCGTCGGCCAGCGAGTAAAGTGACTGTACGATCTGGTAGCCCTGGCCCTGGGCGTCCTTAAACGGATCGGCCCAGACTTGGAAACGCACCTGCACGTGCGACAGGAACTTGTAGGCGCCCACGGCTCCAACGGCTAGCAGTGCAAGGCCGATGATGACGTACGAAAGGCGTCCCGTGGCAACATAGAGCATCAGCAAAAAGATGGTGTAGAACAGGACGGCCGAGCCCAGGTCGCGTTCGAAGACGACGATGAGCAGACACACGCCCCACACGGCAAACAGCGGCAACAGCAGGCGGAAGCGCGGAATCTTGAGGCCCAGGATCTTGCGGTTGGAGATGGAGAGCAGCTCGCGGTTCTCGGCCAGATAGCCTGCCAGGAACAGGACGATGAAGACCTTGGCGAACTCGCCGGGCTGGATGGTGAAGCCCGCGATGCGAATCCACAGCTTGGAGCCCGAGATCGTGGTGCCGATAAAGATCGGCAGCATCAGCAGGATGATGCCGATAATGCCAAAGGTGTACTTGTAGCGCATGACCACGTCGAGGTTCTTGACCAGTGCGAGGGTTCCCACCATGAGCGCCACCGAGACAAACAGGATGATGAGCTGCGAGATGGCGAGGTCGGGGGCCAGGCGCGTCACGAATGTGATGCCGATGCCCGAGAGCACAAAGACGATGGGCAGGATGGCGGGGTCGGCGCCGGGCGCCAGGATGCGCACGGCGATATGCGCCGCGGCGAATGCGGCGAACAGGCCGATCGGCACGGCGAGCGTCTCAAAGGAAATCGTGGCACCCGCGGTGAGCACGTACATCGCATAGAGCAGGATGACGGGGAACGCCGAGGCGATGAGCAAGAGCAGTTCGGTGTTGCGGCGACTCATAAGCGGCACTCCCTTTCTAATTCTTATCGGAGGCTTCGGCCTCGGCGGACTGTTCGGCGGTTTTCTCGGAATCTGATTCGGAGGTCGATCCCTGATTGGTGTTGTCGCGAATCGTCTGCGCGTCAATCACCTGGCGGGTCTGCTCCTCGTCGATCTGGTGGCGGTACTTGGATATCGTGTCCTGCGCATCGTCGACACTTGTTTGCGGAATACCCGCCTTGAGGCGGTTTTGCGTGTCTTCGGGCAGGTCGGATAGCTTGATGCTGGTTTCGCTTTCGAGCCAGTGGAGCTTGAGTCCGAGCGGCTTGCCGGGCAGGCCGCGCCAGACGGCGACATTGCCCTGGTAGGTACCCAGGTAGTACGAGCCGGTGACACCCGTGTAGGCCCAGATGCCAGCTGCCAGCACAAAGACGAGGGCCAGGATGGCGGCGATAGTAATGTTGCGGCGACGCACGCGCTGCGCCTCGCGCATAACGCCATCGTCAACCAGGTCAACGACTACTACGGTCACGTTGTCGTGGCCGCCGGCGGCAAGCGCCGCGTCCACTAGGTTGTCGACGCAGATTTGCGCGGTTGAGGACTGTGTGGCGATGTTCTCGATATCGCTATCGGGAATCATGCTCGAAAGGCCGTCGGAGCACAGGATCAGACGGTCGCCTTCCTCGATATGCAGAGTGAAGTGGTCGGCATACATAGCGGGGTCCGAGCCCAGCGCGCGGGTGATGACCGAACGGTTGGGGTGGACGCGAGCCTCATCTGCCGTGATCTCGCCGGCGTCCACGAGCTCCTCCACGTAGGAGTGGTCGCGGGTCACGCGGATGAGCGTGCCCTCGTGGAGCAGGTAGGCGCGCGAGTCGCCCACGTGGGCGATGGCGAGCGTGTCGTTTTCGATATAGGCGCAAGTGGCTGTGCAGCCCATGCCGGGCTTGCCCAGGCCATTCAAGGCGGCCTCGATTACGGCGGCGTTGGCTGCCTCGACGGCTGCGGCCAGGCGTGCTGCGTCGGCGGACTGCGGGGCCGTCTTGGCAATAGTCTCGACGGCGATGGAAGAGGCTACCTCGCCGGCGGCGTGACCGCCCATGCCGTCGCATACGCAAAAGAGCGGCGACTGCACCAGGTAGGAATCCTCATTGTGCGGGCGTACGCAGCCAACGTCAGAGCGGGCGCCCCACATGAGTTGCGTGGTGGTGCCGGCATCATAGGTCGAGTCGGTCTCGATGCGCCCCTCGGTCAGGGGCTCAAAGCTCATGGTCGAGCCGGGGTCTTTGAGCTTGGCCTCAACGGCGGCAACGTCGATCTCGGCCGTGTCACCGGGAGAGACGGTGTCGGTCTCGGCGTTTGATTCGGAATCGCCGGTGTCCGGGGAGCCGGGCTCTTCGGACGCGCAGGCGGTCGACTCGTCGTCTTGCGGGCTGACGTCTATAGGCTCGGGCGCCGGCGTAGACACGGGCGCAACCTCGGATGCCGGGGCTATGGGAAACGCCGGCGCGGCGGGCTCGGGTGCCGCAAACACCGCAGCACTCTCGTTGATTGCCACGGCGACGGGCTCTGCAAAGTGAGCCGGCGCCGGGGTTGCTTCGGGCGCTGTGGGCTGTTCCGCAGCATGTGCGCCGATGGGCGCCGCTACGGCATCCTCTTCGCCCTCGTTATCGGCGAGATCCGAAATATCATGCGTTACATGCGAAAGAGGCAGGGAGAACACGGTGTCCTCGGGCTCCACGGGTGTGGAGTCCGCCGGAGCGGCGTGGGCCGGTGCAGCTACGGCGGCAGCCGGTGCCTCGGTCATGGTTGCGGACTTGTTCTCCTCGTCGATCATCGACGGTTCACCCTCATGACCACGTCGCCAATCTGGACTTCGTCGCCCTCGCGCAGCGTTGCGGGCTCCACAAGCTGGCGGCCGTTGACGAGCGTGCCGTTAAGCGAGTTGAGGTCCTCGATGATGAGCGCCGGGCCCTGCAGCGAAAAGCGCGCATGCGAGGCCGAGACGAACGGTTCGTTGATGCAGATGTCCGAAGATGGCGAGCGACCGACGATGACGGGGCCGAGCATGTCTACGTGGATGCCGCGGATACCGCGCGGACCCTTGTCCACATCGATCGTCCAGATAGCCGAGTCGCGACGCTGCCCGCGCACAAGTCCCACGCCGGTCTTCATGACGGCGAACAGGAAGATATAGAGCAGGGCGACCAGGACGATGCGGCCTGCAAAAAGGACGATATCGATGTTCATAAGAGACTATCCCCTAAATTCAAAGGTGCTCAGGCCAAACGTCAGCAGATCGCCGTTGCGCAGCGGGCAGCGCGTAATGCGGCGGTTGTTGACGAGTGTGCCGTTGGTGGAATTGAGATCCTCGATCGACCAATCCGAGCCCGTAAAGGTGAGCTGGGCGTGGCGGCGCGACACGTTGGGGTCGCGCAGGGCAATGTCGGAAACTGAGCGCTCGCGACCGATGGTCACCTGTGCGGAGGTGATGCTATGGTTCTCGCCGCTCACGACGTCGACGAGCTGGGCGAGCGGGCGCTGCGGGGCGCGAGTGCTCGCCATGTTGGAGGCGATGCCGGCTGCGGCGCCTAGGCCCACGGCAGCGCCGGTCGCGGCGGCTCCGCCCATGCCGGCAAGCGCGTCGCGCGAGACGGTCTGCGGCACCGGGATGGGTGCGGCGGCGGGGTCGGGGACGCTAGGCGCGAAGGGGTCTGCCATGGCAAGCGGGTCGGGAGCGGCGGCGCGAGGCGTCGGCTGCTGCTGGGGCATGGCGGCGGGGCGCTGCTGCTGCGGGGCAGCAAACTGCTGCTGGCCGGCGCGCGGGGCGCTGGCGGCACGGCTT
>UQPI01000050.1 GCA_900542945.1 uncultured Collinsella sp. | reverse complement strand
CAAGTTGTCGCTCTGGTGCCCGCGCAGCGTCGGCCGGTTACGGCGTTTGGTAAAACGCCGTAACTAATAAGACTCGATGTAGTCCTTGAGCTTGCTCGAACGGCTCGGGTGACGGAGCTTGGCCAAGGTCTTGGACTCGATCTGGCGGATACGCTCGCGCGTGACGCCAAACTCGCGACCGACTTCCTCGAGCGTGCGGGGATGCCCGTCGACAAGGCCAAAGCGCAGCTCGATAACCTTGCGCTCACGATCGGCAAGCGAGTCGAGCACCTGAGTGAGCTGCTCCTGCAGCATGGAGAAGCTGGCGGCATCGGGCGGAACGATGGCCTGGGAGTCCTCGATGAAGTCGCCCAGCTGGGAATCCTCTTCCTCGCCGATGGGGGTCTCGAGCGACACGGGCTCCTGCGAGATCTTCTGGATCTCGCGGACGCGGTCGGCGCTCATGTCCATCTCGGCACCGATCTCCTCGGGGGTCGGGTCGCGACCCAGGTCCTGAAGGAGCTGGCGCTGCACGCGGACGAGCTTGTTGATAGTCTCGACCATATGCACGGGAATACGGATGGTACGGGCCTGGTCGGCGATAGCGCGCGTAATGGCCTGACGGATCCACCACGTGGCGTACGTGGAGAACTTGAAGCCCTTCTGGTAGTCGAACTTCTCGACGGCGCGAATCAGACCGAGGTTGCCCTCTTGGATCAGGTCCAGGAACAGCATGCCGCGGCCGACATAGCGCTTGGCGATGGAGACAACCAGACGCAGGTTTGCGCTGATGAGCGCCTGCTTGGCTTCGAGGCCCACGTTCTCAATGCGCGTAAGACGACGCATCTCGGCACGCGTGAGCTCGAGCTCGCCGGCATCGGCAGCCTCGAGCTTCTCGGTGGCCTCGAGACCGGCCTCGATCTTCATGGCCAGATCGACCTCTTCGGAGGCGGTCAGCAGGTCGACCTTGCCGATCTCCTTGAGGTACATACGAACCGGGTCGCCGGTCAGCATCACCGTGGAGGCATCGATGCCACGCACGCGGGAGCGTGAACGGGACGTGCGCACGGTGCGCTTCTTCTTGCTCTTGGAAGAACCCATCTCGGCATCGGCCTGACGGGCCATCTTGAGCTCGTGATCGTCAAGCGAGCCGGAATCGTGCTCGTCGTCGTCATCGAAATCGTCAGTATCGGTATCGTTATCGTCATCGTCGACGTCCATGGGGGCGTCGTCGTTACCGCTCGCGGAGATAATCTGGATGCCGCTGTTGCGCAGCGCGGAATACACCGCGGTGAGCTGCTCGTCAGAAACATCGATATCCTTCAGGGCGACCTGAATCTCGTCCTCGGTTACCGAAGTCCTGTTTGAGCCGTTGCCCATGAGCTTTGCAACGTAGGATTCCAGCCCAGTACCCGTGCTCTCAGTCTTTTTTGGCACAGATTCTCCCTTCATAGTCCACAGGACTCAATACTTTAGCACACACATTGACGTCTATACCCAAAAAGAGGACTGGATATAGGCAAGAATACGCTGGTTGACCACAACATCTAGGCCTGTTCGGTGCCTGCGGCCTCCAGACCGATCAAACGGAACGGGTCCGCCACGCCGCCGATCGACTTTTGCAGTTCGCGTTGACGCTGCGAATCCTGCGCGGCCTGCACGGTCAGCGCGCGACGGGCCTCATCGTCGAGTGAACGGTCCTGGCGCAGCTTGGCCTGTGCGGCACGCATGCGGCGCTTGATGGTGTAGAGCTCGAGCGTATCGAGCATAAACACGATGTTCGTCTCGGTGGGGTGCTTGCTCGTCGCCGAGATGCGCCCGGCACTCACAAGCGTTGCCGCCTCGGGACACACCGAGCGCGCCGCATCCATGCAGGCTGCAGGATCGGTTCCCGGCGGAGTTGCCAGAACGGCCCATGCGATGGACTCGTGACGTGGGTCAACCCACTCGATAGAGCAGATGCGGTCGGCATACGTGCGGAACAGGTCGGGGTAGCTCGTGAGCATCGTCAACAGCTCGCGCTCCCCTGCCAAGGACTTGCGCTCAAGATCGGTAAGAACCATCGGCGCCGCCGCAGCCGGAGCGCCCGAACCATCAGTCACAGGTGCAGCACCCATACCATCAGGCGCGTCGATCGGCGGCAGGTCGTCGACGACCTCCACGGGCGCGGCGCCGTAGGCATCGAGCGGGACGTAGTCATACGGCTCTTCTTCGACCGGCGCGGACACCGGCGGCGTCGCGCCCGATGCCCAAGCACCGCGAGATGCCCCCTGCGAACCAGACGTCCGACCGCCCGCGCTACCAGAGCGCTCAGCCTGTGCCCGCTGGCGCTCAGAGTTCTGCTCACGACGTCGTTCCGCATCCTCGCGCTTGGCGACATCGCGAAACACGCGACCCGAACTCGCGCGAACCGTCTCCAGATCCAAACCCAGCAGATCGGCAATCTGGATAAAGTATGTGTCGATCATATAGCTATCACGCAGCGGATAGATGAGTGTCAGCGCATCCTCAAGCGCCTTGGCGCGACCGCCCGGTGTGGTGATATCGCTCGACTCCTGCAGCGAATGGTACACGAAGTCCATGAGCGGCTCGGCGGCGTCAATGCGTTTCTGCAGCTCCTCTCCGCCGTGCGCCGTGATGAACTCCATGGGATCGTTGCCGTCGGGCAGTACCACGCAGCGCAGGTCCATCGAATCCTGCTCGATAAACTGAATAGCGCGACGGGCGGCCTTCTGGCCCGCGGCATCGCCGTCAAACATATACACGATGCGCTTGGCAAAGCGGGTGAGCGTCTTGACGTGATGCTCCGTGAGCGCCGTGCCCAGCGTAGCGACGACGTTTTTAATCCCCGCCTCCCAACAGGCGATGCAGTCGGTATAGCCCTCTACCACGATGGCGGTATCCTGTGCGACGATAAACTCCTTGGCCCAATTAAAGCCGTAGAGGTTTCGCTTTTTATGAAACACGCTCGTCTCGGCGGTGTTGAGGTACTTGGGTTGGCCGTCTCCCATGATGCGACCGCCAAAGGCGATGTTGTGACCCTGCTCATCAAAGATGGGGAACATCACGCGGTCGTAGAAGCGGTCGGCAAGCTGCCCGCGCCCGCGGCTCACGGCAACGTTGGCATCGATCATCTCCTGCGGGGTAAAACCCGCCTGGGACAGGTGCGACACCAGCGCGTTGCGGCCAGGCGCAAAGCCCAGGCAGTAGCGGCGGCAGACGTCGCCACCCATGCCGCGGCTGGCAAAGTACTCGCGCGGACGGCCGTCCTTGCCGCGCATAAGCATGGTGTGATAGAACTGGGCGGTCTCGGCGCACAGATCGTAGATGCGGGCACGCTTGGTACCGCGCTCGCGGCGGTCTCCGGTGTCGTGCAGCTCAATACCCGCGCGATCGGCCAAATAACGGATTGACTCGGGAAAGCTCAGGTTCTCACGCTTCATGATATAGGTGAAGACGTCGCCACCCTCGCCGCAGCCAAAGCAGTGCCAGACCTGCGTGGCGGGGATAATGTGGAAAGACGGAGTCTTTTCGCCATGGAAGGGACAGCAACCCCAAAACTCATGGCCGCGGGGCTTGAGCTCAACCGTTTCCTGCACGATGGCAACTAGGTCGGACGCAGCGCGTACCTGGTCTTTTTCCTCATCACTAATCACGGACACTCACCCCCTGCTCGCCCAAGTTGTGACGAATATCTTCGATATTACCCTCGACGGTCGCGATCAACTCATCCAGCGAATCGAACACGCGCGACGGACGCAGCCAGCGCGTAAACGCCAGCGAAACGGAAGCGCCGTACAGGTCGCCAGTATAACCAATTAAATTAGCCTCAAGATGCGCAGATGCCGCATCGTCGGCATACGTCGGCGGCAGTCCGACGTTAACGGCAGCGGGCCACACGATGTCGTTAACCAGCACCAGGCCCTCATACACGCCATCGGCAGGCACCTGAATGCCGTCGGGAACATGTAGGTTTGCCGTGGGAAAGCCCATGCCAGAACCCTCGTGACGGCCGCGAATAACACCGCCGCGCACCATATACGGGCGGCCGAGTAACTCAGCAGCAAGCTCCACATGGCCCTGTCCCAGCTCATGACGAATACGGGTGGCGCAAATGGCCTCACCGCCCTCGCAAAGCAAGTCGTGCCCGTATACGTCAACGCCGCGCTCGGCACCCCAGGCGCGCATCTCGGCAACACCAGAAGCACCGCCACGACCCAGCCTAAAGTCGCTGCCAACGCGAATCGAGCGAATGTCGACCAGACGCGACACGAGCGAGAGAAAATCAACATGGTCAAGCGCCGCAACCTCGGGCGTAAAGGGAACGGCCACCACCGCATCGACCCCGGTTTGAGCCAGGGCATGCAGACGGTCGGCCGTCGTCATCAATTTTTGAGCGGGCGAAGGGCTCACCACGACGTCCGGGTCGGGATCGAAGGTAACTACGACCGCCTTACAGCCATGGGCACGGGCGTCACGGACAAGCGCCGCAATGAGCTCCTGGTGTCCACGGTGCACGCCATCGAACACGCCAATGGCGATCGAGGCAGCACCCAGGTGCTCACACTTATCAAACGCATCGGCAGTAACGATGTGAGCCTCGTCCGGCTCGCCCGCGAAAAAGATACGCGCGAGCTCGCGAGCGGACAACATCATCGAACACCGCCGATTGCCTGCGGAAAAACGTGCTCCATGACAAAGCGGCCACCCTCAATGCAGGCGAGCGCCTTGAGTCCCCCATCGAGCACCAGCGCAAACGGCGCCTTCGAGGCATCGAAATCGGCAAGCGCACGCTCAACGGGAATGCGTCGGCCGCAGAGAAGGTCGTCGGCAAGATTGCCCGGCAAGTCAACACGCGTGGCGCCCAGGGCCACAATGGGATCCAGGGCAAAGCCAGCGGCGGACTCGGGAGAAAGCTCCTCCACCGAATGACAGGCGCCAATGGAAACAACACCGGAGGCCGTGCGGCGCAGCGCGGAAATGTGCGCGGCGCTCTCGCAGGCGCGGCCCAGGTCGCGAGCGAGCGCTCGGATATAGGTGCCCTTGCTCACCGAGAACGCCACAGTCCACACACACGTATCACCCTCGCCGCCCACGGCGATCAGGTCAGCGGCATAGACCTCGACGGGGCGCGGAGGTAGGTCCACCGCATTGCCCTCACGAGCAGACTTGTAGGCGCGAACGCCATTGACCGAGATAGCCGAAAACGCCGGCGGCACCTGCATCTGCGGACCCAGCATGGAGGCCAAGTGCTCACGCGCATAGGCAGGATCGCGGAGCTCGTTGGCAACAGCCACCGTGCGGACCGCCTCGCCCTCCGCATCATCGGTATTGGTCTCGGCGCCAAACGAAATGTCGGCGACGTAGCTTTTGGTATCGAGCGTGAGCATACCCAGCAGACGGGTGGCCTGGCCCACGCCCACCACCATGACACCCGATGCCATGGGGTCGAGCGTGCCGGCATGGCCGACGCGCCGTTCATGAAGGGCGCGCCGGCATTGCGAAACCACATCGTGGGACGTGCAGCCCACCGGCTTATCGACGGCGAGCAGCATATTCAATTGAGAAGGCGTACGACGAGCCATGTACCATCCAAAAATTAAAGCTCGACGGTCACCGAAGCGGGATCCTCCCCTACCAGCTCGGCCAGCATGGGAAGTGCCACGGTGAGCGTCTCGAGAATCGTTCCGTTGTTGGAGAAACCGGCGGCAGCGGGATGTCCGCCTCCGCCAAAGGCAGCAGCGATCTCGGAAACGTTGAGGTCGCCCTTGGAGCGTAGGTTGCCGCGCACCTTGGTATCGCCCTCAATACCCTTCAGGAACAGACAGACCTCGACGCCCATCACCGAGCGCACCACATCGACCAGGCCGTCGCACTCATCCGAGGTGACACCGCAAGCCTCAAGGTCACTCTGGTACGCGTAGCTATATGCGACGCGCCCGTGGGCCACCGTCTTGATGCGGCCCATAACGATGGACTTGAGGTGCAAAAACTCAACGCGCATGCTCTGATATACCTCGAGTGCCACACGCGCCGGATCGGCACCGTGGGCAACTAGACGCGAGGCCGCATGGAACGCAGCAGCATCGGCGTTTTGGTACTGAAAACGGCCAGTATCGGTAACCAAGCCGCACAACAGGCAGGTCGCAACGCCATCACGTGCAACAATGCCACAATTGTCCAAGAAACGGTCAATGATCATGGCGCAGGCTGCAGCTTCGACGCGCCTCAGGCTGAGCTCGGCAAACTCCTCGCGCGCCGGATGGTGATCGAAGCACACCACATGCTTGGAGCGACGAAGCACCTCGGCGGAATTATTGAGACGCTCGACGACCGGCACGTCCACCGAGATGAACAGGTTCGGATTGCCGGTATACGCAGATGCCGGTACCAGGCGATCGGAGCCTTCCATAAAGCGGTAGATGCGCGGAACCGGATCATCGTCTGCCAGCAGCAGGGCAATGTCCTTGTTAGGGAAAAACTTCATAAGCGAGAGGCCCAGACCCAACACGGAGCCCAGGGCGTCGCCATCGGGAGAAGTGTGTCCCGAAATCGCAATGGAGGACGCACCCTCGATGAGCTCGAGGATGCGTCGCTGAATATCTGCAGACTCGCACGAGGCGAGGTCGGCGGAATTAGTCATCTAAAGCTGCCTCCTGGGCGGCATCCGCTATCGGATAGCCGTCCTCGTCCTTTTCGATCGCAAGCGTGGCGGGAACGTTTTCCAGCGCACGCGTGATGCGCTCGGCCTCATCGGTCGAGCGATCGATGCGAAAATCGAGCTCGGGCGTAACACGCCAATCGAGCGAGCGAGCCAACAGGCTGCGAATACGGCCCTTAGCGCTTGCGAGCGCCTCCATGACCTCGTCGTAGCGGCTCGCATCGCACGACACGTACACACGCGCGAACGAACGGTCCACCGCGACCTCGACCGCGGTCAAAGTAACCAGGTCAAGACGCGGATCGGAAACCTCAAAGAGCAGGATATAACCGAGCTTCTCGCGAAGCTGCTCGCCCAGACGGCGGGTTGCCTGCGTTTGCTTCATAGCGCCACCCCCTACTCGGTACGGGCAACCTGGTCGATGCGGTAACCCTCGATCTGGTCGCCGGGCTTGATGTCCTGGAAGTTCTCCAGGCCAATGCCGCCCTCGGAACCGCTCTTGAGGCTCTTGGCCTCGTCCTTGTAGTGGCGCATCGAGGCGATCTTGCCGTTGAAGACCACGATGCCGTCGCGCACCAGACGCACGGAATCGGTCGCGGCGATCTCGCCCTCTTCGACACGGACACCGGCGGCGATACCGACTTTGGGCACCTTGAAGGTGTCCAGGACGGTCGCGGTACCCGTGGAGACCTCGACCTCGGTGGGCTTAAGCATGCCGATACGGGCAGCGTCGAGTTCCTCGAGGCACTTGTAGATGACGTCGTAGCAACGGATCTCGACGCCCTCGCGCTCGGCAGCGGAGCGGGCCTTACCGTCGGGACGGACACCAAAGCCGATGATGATGGCGTTGGAGGCGTCGGCCAGGACGACGTCGGTCTCGTTGATGGCACCAACGGCGGAGTGGATCGTGTTGATACGAACCTCGGACTGATCCATCTTGTCGAGCGAATCCTGAAGGGCCTCGATGGAACCCTGGACGTCGGCCTTGATGATCAGGTTGAGCTCCTTGACCTCGGCGTCTGCAATGGTCTCGAAGAGGTTCTCGAGCGTGACGTGCTTGACGCGGCTCTGCTCCTCGATACGGGCCTTGAGCGAACGCTCGTCGGCAAGGGCGCGAGCCTCGCGCTCGTCCTCGAACACGCGGAACTCGTCACCGGCGTTGGGCACGGACTGCAGGCCCAGGATCTCGACGGCGTCGGAGGGACCGGCCTCGGTGACGGCGCGGCCCTTGGGGTCGAGCATGGCGCGGACGCGGCCGTAGGTGAGGCCGGCGACCAGCGTATCGCCCACGTGCAGGGTACCGCGGGTCACGAGCACGGTAGCGACCGAGCCACGGCCCTTGTCGAGCTTGGCCTCGAGGACGTTGCCGGAGGCAAAGGTGTCCGGGTTGGCCTTGAGCTCGAGCACGTCGGCCTGGAGCAGCAAGGTCTCGAGCAGATCGTCGATACCGATCTTCTGCTTGGCCGAGATGTTGACGAACATGTTCTGTCCGCCCCACTCCTCGGGGATGACACCGTACTCGGTGAGCTCCTGGCGCACGCGGTCGGGGTTGGCACCCGGCTTATCGATCTTGTTGACGGCGACGACGATGGGTACGCCGGCGGCCTTGGCGTGGTTGATCGACTCGACGGTCTGGGGCATGACGCCGTCGTCGGCGGCCACGATCAGAATAACGATATCGGTCACCTTGGCACCACGGGCACGCATGGCCGTAAAGGTGGCATGACCCGGGGTATCGATGAAGGTGATCTTGCGGTCGTTGATCATGACCTGCGAAGCGCCGATGGCCTGCGTGATGCCGCCCGCCTCGCCGGCAGCGACGCCGGTGTGACGGATAGCGTCGAGCAGCGACGTCTTGCCGTGGTCGACGTGGCCCATGACGGTGACGACCGGGGCGCGCGGCTTAAGGTCGGCGGGATCGTCGTAGAACGAGAAGGTGTTCTCCTCCTCGGGGGTGATGATCTTGATCTGACGGCCCAGGTCGTCGGCAACGAGCTCGACGAGGTCGTCGGACATGGACTGTGTCATGGTGAGCGGCGTGCCCAGCAGGAACAGGCGCTTGATGATGTCGTTGGCCGGAACGTCGAGGGCCTCGGCGAGCTCCTGGACGGTAACGCCCTGGGAGACCTTGATGGCGTCGAGTTCCTCGGGGTTCACGCCCTGGGCCAGCGCCTCCTCTATCTTGCGCTCCTCCTGAGCCTTGGCAGCCTCGCGCTCGCGCTTCTCCTTGCGCTTCTTGCGGCGACCGGTGGACTCGCGAGAGGCCTCCTCGACGGCAGCACGAGCCTCCTCGAGCACCTTCTCGCGGCTGTACTCCTCGGCCTCGCGAGCCATGCGGCTATAGTGGTCCTCTTCGTTGTTGTGACCGCCCTTGCGCTTCTTGCCCTTGCCCTGCTTATCGGGGTTGGGGAAGTCCATGCCGGCAGCGACGTTGTTGCTGGCGTTGGTGCGATGGCTGTGCGGACGGCTCTCGGAGGCGTTGCGCTCGGAGTTGTTGTCGGAAGCGTTGCGATCGTTACGACGGCCACCGCGGCGGTCGTTGTTGCCGCCACGACGGTTACCGCGCTCGGCGGCGCGCTCGGCCTTGGCCTTGTCCTCGGCGTCCTTCTTCTCCTTGAGCACGGTCTCCTGTGCGGCGATCTGGTCGAGCAGCGAACGGAAGCGCGAACCGGAGTCGGAAGCGGGAACGGCGCGGCGCTGGGCCTCGCGGGCAGCCTCCTCCTTCTCGCGGGCAAGGCGCTCCTGCTCGGCCTTCTTCTTGGCCTCGGCCTCGGCGCGGGCAGCCTCCTCGGCAGCCTGGGCTGCGGCAAACTGGCGGCGCTCCTCCTCGCGGGCCTTCTCGGCGGCGATGCGCTCGCGCTCGGCCTCGGCAGCGCGTGCGGCTTCCTCGGCGGCAGCTGCCTGCTCCTCGGCCTGCTTGGCGGCCTCGACTTCCTGAGCGCGGGCCTCGATCACCGAGGCGAGCTGCTTGCGGACCATGGCGACATAGGCGTCCTCCAAGGTGGAGGAAGCGGACTTAGCGGGAATCTTCATATCGGCGAGATGACCCATCAGTTCCTTGGAGGTCATGCCGAACTCTTTGGCCAGGGTGGACACACGGACTTTTGCCATATGACTTCACCTACCCTTTCTGGCACCTTGGGTGCCTAGAGACTGAACGAGCGTGGGAGACGCGCCGGGGCCCGCCCGGCGCGACCGCGCGCTAGATCAGGTCCTCCGCATCATCGAAGGCGTCGGTGTCGTGGACACCGCAGAAACGGGAGCCGGGACGAGCCTGGTTGCGGCACTGGATGCCGTCCTCGGATACATACTCGCAGCGGCGGACGTCCTCGTCCTCCTCGTCACCGATCAGGTCGGCGGCGGGCTCCTCGTGAACGGGAACATTCTTGAGGATGTCGGCGGCAAGCGTCTCGGACTTGATGTCGATGTGCCAGCCGGTCAGGCGCGCGGCGAGGCGGGCGTTCTGGCCCTCCTTGCCGATAGCGAGGGACAGCTGGTCGTCGGGCACGATGACGCCGGCGTAGGCCTTCTCCTCGTCGATGAGGACGCGGGTGACCTTAGCGGGCGACAGGGCGTTGGCGACGTAGACGGCAGGATCGGCATCCCACAGGATGACGTCGACGCGCTCGCCACGGAGCTCGCCCACGACAGCGCGAACACGGCTGCCCTTGGGGCCGACGCAGGCGCCCACGGGATCCAGACGGTCGTCGAGCGAGTGGACGGCGACCTTGGAGCGCTGGCCAGGCTCGCGGGCGATCGACTTGATCTGGACGGTGCCCTCATAGATCTCGGGCACCTCCTGCTCAAACAGACGACGCATGAGCTCGGGGTGGGTACGAGAAATGACAATCGGCGGACGGCTGTGCTCGCCACGAACCGGCTGCAGGTTGGAGTTGGGGTCGCGAACGTCGATGATCACGGCCTTTATATGCTGGTTGTGCAGGTAGCGCTCGCCCATCGGACGCTCGTTGCGCTCGTTCTCGTAACGGCGCTGATCGAAGTGCGGCAGCTCGGCCTCGACGCCCTCGCGGATCTTGACGATCGTGAAGTCGGGCGTGGACTGCAGCACGGTGCCGCTGATGAGGTCACCGATGCGGCCGGAGAACTCCTCGTAGATCTGCTCGCGGGCGGAGTTGCGCACGATGGCGTTGATCTCGGCCTTGGCGTGCTGGGCGGCGATGCGGCTCGTGTTCTTGGGGGTGACGTCGATCTCCTCGAACTCGGTGAAGTTGCCCTCCTCGTCCATGGAATCGTCAATCGGCTCCAGGCGGTAGACGTAGATCTTGCCGGTGGTGCGGTCGATGGTCACCTTGGCGCCCCACTCAAGATGCAGAATCTCGGCATAGCTCTTGGCGAGCGACTGCTCCAGGCGGTCGATCAGGTAGAGCTGGTCGATGTGCTTCTCCTGGCAAAGCTCCATCAGGGCGGACATCATGTCGGATGCTGCCATCTTACTTTCCTTCCTTCGCGGGCTTGAAGTCGTAGGTGGGCTTCAACTTGCACTTTTTAACATCAGAGAAATCGAGGGTAACGGACTCGCCGCCCTCGAGCTCGAGGGTCACGTCGGTCTCGGTTGCAGCGGCAATCTTGCCGGCGTACTTGCGACGGCCCTCGGTGGCGGTGGAGGTGAGCTCACAGTTCTCGCCCACAAAGCGGGCAAAGTCGCACGGGCGGCGCAGCGGACGCGCCATACCCGGGCTCGACACCTCGAGCGTATAGCTCGAAGAGATGGGATCGAGCTCCTCAATCACGTCGCCGACCCACTTGGTGTTGGCCGTGACGTCATTGAGCGACAGGCTCTGGCCCTCGGCACCCTCGATACGCACGCGCACGCAGGGGGCCTTGGTGGCACCCACGAGCTCGACGTCAACGATGTCGACATCGTGCTGGGGAGCAACGGCCTCGAGCGCGTCGATGATCGCCTGCTCGGTCTTAGTCTTGACCATTGCGGCACCTCCATCCATACAAAAAAGAAGCGGGGCCGAAACCCCACTTCTTTCAATTACAACTTCATTTGCAAGCAAACTATACCAATAGCTGCGGAAACGTGCAAGCACCGTACGAATCTGCAGGTCAGCGTGCGCACAGCTTCTCCACAAGAATAGGACAATTGACCGAAGAGCCCCATGCGGCGCACCCTCAACAGCCCCAAAACGGGCCATGCGTCCCAGAGCGCCGACCGAATCGGGCCCTATGGGCATTCCATCCCTGGGCGCACATCGGCCAGACTAAAGCTGAGAGGCATTCTGTAGCGAGAAAGCCTGCCGCACGCATTGACCACACAACCTTCCAGTATCTCCACGGCAAGGAGGATCCATGGAACGCCTAGGCACCCTCTGCGCGACCGCGCTCGTCGTAGCTGCCTGTTCGTTCGCTCTGACGGCCTGCAACAACATCGATGGCAAAACCGGACCATGCGAACCGGATCTCGGCAGCACAAAAGCCATCGAGAAAACGACGTCATCGGAGAGCTTCGACAAAATAAACGAAGACACCGTCGATCCCCAGGGCTTGGGTCCCGACCCCCAAGAACAGTTCCCCATCGACCTTGAGGCAGACGAAAACGTCCATGTTACCTGCGTGGGCAAGGACACCGACGGCTACGGAGACGCGGCGCTCGTCTTTACGGTGACCAACAATACCGATGTCGACATGATGTTTGGCGATGTGGACTCCTATGCCTACGTCAACGGCGTGGTCCGCGATGTGCGCATGCGCCAGCAGGTCGCAGCGGGCGAGGAAACGCGCGCCATGCTCGCCTTTGTAGGCACCTTCGACGACCCGGACTTTGATGTGAACAACGACCTCAACGACATCTACCTCAACATTTGGATGTTCGAAGAGGCAACGGGCAACGTTTACTTTAGGGACCTGGTACACATCCCGTAGAAGACGGTGCGACGCACTGACTAAGCAGGGCAGACAACACAAAACGAGGGACGACCCAACCGGACCGTCCCTCGTTTATTGCATGTCAGCTTTACGCGCAGCGCTTACTTGACCACCAGGTTGACCAGCTTGCCGGGCACGCAGATGGCCTTGACGACCGTCTTGCCCTCAAGCCACTTGGCAACGGCTTCCTCAGCGGCAGCTTGCATCTCCTCGTTGGAGGCGTCGCGGGCGACGTCGATGCGGCCACGGACCTTGCCGAGCACCTGGACGACGATCTGCACCGTATCCTCGATGGACTCGGCCAGGTCGAACTCGGGCCAGGCGGCGGTGTAGGCGTTGCCCTCGCAGCCGAGGGCCTCGTGCCACAGTTCGTCGGCCCAGAACGGGCAGATGGGGGCAAGGACGCTCACGATATCCTTAGCCACGCCGTAGCACAGCGCCTTGTCGCGGGCGGCACCCTCGGTGGCGTTGAGGTAGGCGCTCGCCGCGTTGACGAGCTCCATGACGGCCGAGATGGCGGTGTTGAACTGGCCACGATCGAAGTCCTCGGTGCACTTGGCGATGGTGCGGTGACGCTCGCGATAGAGCTTCATCGCGACCTCGTCGAGTGCGGACTTGTCGAAGGCCACGTTGGCGTCGCCGGACTGGACGAGCTGCCACACGATACGCCAGGCGCGCTTGATGAAGCGGTTGGCGCCCTCGACGGCCTTGGGATCCCAGTCGAAGTCCTTCTCGGGCGGGGCGATAAACAGGATCGCCAGACGCATGGTGTCGGCGCCGTAGGGCTCAATGACCGAGCTCGGGGGCACGACATTGCCCTTGGACTTGGACATGGTGTCGCCGTTCTCGTCCTTGACCATTCCCTGGCACAGCAGGTTGGTGAAGGGCTCGTCCACACTCAGCAGGCCCAGGTCGCGCAGTGCCTTGGTAAAGAAGCGGCTGTAGAGCAGGTGCAGAATGGCGTGCTCGATGCCGCCGATGTAGTTATCGACGGGCATCCAACGGTCGGCGGCCTCGCGGGAGAAAGGCAGCTCGGTGTTGTGCGGGTCGGTATAGCGCAGGTAATACCAGCTGGAGCAAGTGAAGGTGTCCATGGTATCGGTCTCGCGCTTGGCCGGGCGGCCGCAGACCGGGCAGGTGGTCTCGTAGAACTCCTTGCACTCGGCGAGGGTCTCGCCGGCGCCCAGGTCCAGGTTCTCGGGCAGCGTTACCGGCAGCTGGTCCTCGGGCACGGGCACGATGCCGCAGTGCTCGCAGTGGATGGCCGGGATGGGGTTGCCCCAATAGCGCTGGCGGGAAATGAGCCAGTCGCGCAGACGGAACTCGACCTTACGACGACCGCAGCCCATGGCCTCGAGGTCAGCAACGATTGCAGCCTCGCCCTCGGAGTGCTTGCCGCCGCGCATACCGGTGTACTTGCCGGACTGGACGAGCGTGCCCTCGGCAGCATGGGCGCAATCCCAGTCGACGGTCTCGGCATGGAAGGTATCGATGGTCTCGCCGTTGGCCTCGACGGCAGCGCGGTCGTCATCGTCCAGGATGATCGGCACGATCGGCAGATCGTATTTGCGGGCGAACTCAAAGTCGCGCTGGTCGCCGCAGGGAACGGCCATGACAGCACCGGTGCCGTAATCGGCCACGACGTAGTCGGCAACCCACACGGGGATCTTCTCGCCGTTGACGGGGTTCACCACGTAGCGGCCCGTAAAGGCGCCGTGCTTCTCGAGAGTGCCCTGGGCACGCTCGACGGCAGAGATATGCTTGGAGTCCTCGACAATCTTGGTGACGGCCTCCTCGTACTGAGTGCCCTCGACGAGCTCGTGCAGCCGGGCGTACTCGGGAGACAGGACAAAGAAGGAAACGCCAAAGAGCGTGTCGGCGCGCGTGGTGAAGACGGTGATCTTGCCCTCGTCGCCCTCGATAGGCTCGCCATCGGCATCGCACAGGGTAAAGTCGACCTCGGCGCCCTCGGAGCGACCGATCCAGTTGGCCTGCATCTGCTTGACGCGCTCGGGCCAGCCGGGAAGCTTCTCCAAGTCGTCGAGCAGTTCCTGGGAGTAGTCGGTGATCTTGTAGTACCACTGCTCAAGGTCGCGCTTCTCGGGCTCGGTGCCGCAACGCCAGCACTTGCCCTCGGTCACCTGCTCGTTAGCCAAAACGGTCTTGCAGGTGGGGCACCAGTTAACCGGATTCTTCTTACGATAGACCAGGCCCTTTTCCCACATCTTCTCAAAGATCCACTGGCCCCAGCGATAGTAGTCGGGGCTGCAGGTCTTAACGGTGCGATCCAGGTCGTAGGAGAAGCCCATGCGCCTCATCGTGGCGAGCGCCTGGTCCATGTTCTTATACGTCCAGGCGGCAGCCTGCGTGTTGTGCTTGATGGCGGCGTTCTCGGCGGGCAGGCCAAAGGCGTCAAAGCCGATGGGGTGCAGCACGTCAAAGCCGCGCATGCGGGCCTGACGGGCCATGGCATCGCCGATGGTGTAGTTGCGCGCGTGGCCCATGTGTAGGTCGCCCGACGGATACGGGAACATCTCGAGCACATACTTCTTGGGCTTGGTGGCGTCGGTGTCGACGGCAAAGAGGTTCTCGTCGTCCCACGCCTTCATCCACCGGGACTCAATGGCCTGCGCGTCGTAGGCAGGGATCTCATCCTTATGATCTGTGCAATCGCACATATCAGCTCCTTTAATCTTTAATGGGGTCGGTCGGCTTAGCTTTATTCGCTACTGCGGACAGTCCTGCGCAAGACGAAGAGCACATTAAGTGCTCTTCTTTGCGTGCGGAACTTGTAGCGAACAAAGCTAAGCCGCCCGACCCTAAGGTTGACTCGCATGATGATAGCAAATACAACAAGCGAGATGTCTGCGACTTGCAGGCATCTCGCTTTATCTAAATAACGTGGTTGATACTCAACCTTTATGTGCAACCCGTTCTAGAACGAACGGGTTTTCCAAGTGCCGCAGATTGCCGTGAAAGAGGAGCGACGCGTACTTTGGTACGCGAGCGACGGTTTGAACGGCAAGGTGCGGTGCTTGGGAAAGCCGCTTATCGATAAGATACGGACTGCTGGGAGTCCTTTACGACAACGTCGTGGGCGCCGCCTTCGACGATGGAGGTGGAGCTGACCAGGGTCAGGCGTGCCTTTTCCTGGAGCTCGGGGATCGAGAGGGCGCCGCAGTTGCACATCGTGGACTTGACCTTGTAGAGTGTGCCGCCCACGCCGTCCTTGAGGGAGCCGGCGTAGGGAACGTAGGAGTCGACGCCCTCGACGAAGCTGAGCTTCGCGGCGCCGCCCAGGTCGTAGCGCTGCCAGTTGCGGGCACGCGCAGAACCCTCGCCCCAGTACTCCTTCATGTACTGGCCGTTGACGTTGACGCGCTCGGTCGGGCTCTCGTCAAAGCGGGCGAAGTAGCGGCCCAGCATCATAAAGTCGGCGCCCATGGCAAGGG
>UQPI01000049.1 GCA_900542945.1 uncultured Collinsella sp. | reverse complement strand
GCTTTTTTGCTACAGGTAGGCGCCGAGGTTGATGGCGGTGGCTTCGGTGTGGCTGCTTGCCTGGGTGCTGGCACGCTCGAGGAGGAACGGCCGCACGAGTTCTTGGCGGTTGATGTCCTCGATGGCCGTGACCGCGGTGACGGTGCGCGCGGCAGAGCCGATGCGGACGTGCTTGGTCTTCGCCGGCGCCTTGTTCTCGATTTGCTCCATGAGCAATTGAACGCCCTTGCGGCCAATCTCGTAGCCTGGGGGTGCCACCGTGGTGAGCGGGACCGACCCGCTCCAGGCGAGTGGGTTGCCGTCGCAGCCGGCCACACGGACCTGCTCGGGGACGGAGATGCCTTTGTCGACCAGCGCCGAGATAACGCCCGAGGCCAACACGTCGGTCAGGCCGATGACAAAATCGGGGCGTTCGTCAGCAGGACGCTCGGCAATCTGGGCACCGATGCTGTAGCCGTCGGCAGCGGTATTCCATTCGCCGGCGTCGATGACTTCGATCTTGATATCGGGGTGCAGGGCAAGGGCCTTATGAATGCCAAGCACGCGCAGAGTGAGCTGCATAAATGCCGCTCTGCCCACAACGGTGATATGGCGTGCGCCGCGGGCGATGGCGAGCTCGGCGATGATGCGACCTTGGGCTTCGTTGTCGGCGGCCACGTAGTAACCGGGTTCTGAACAATGGACGTCCAGATGGACGATCGGCACGGGCATTTTAGTCATGGCCGGGTGCCAGTCGGGGGACGCCATGGGCTGAACCATGACGCCGGACATCTGCGTGCCCATAAAATAGCGCAGGTAATGATCCTCGAGAATATCGTCGTTATCGGCATTGGCGATGAGCAGGTCGTAGCCGTGCTTGCGGGCCTCGTTGTGGGCGCCGCTGGCGATTTGGAGCGAAAAGCCGTGGTCGAGACGGGGGAGCACCAGGCCAAAGGACTTGGTGGCGCCGCCCGCGAGCTGACGAGCGCTTTGGTTGGGCAGGTAGCCCAGGCGATTGATGGTCTCGTTGATGAGCCTGAGGGTCTCGGGGCGCAACTTCTCGGGATGGTTGAGCGCGTTGGAAACCGTGCCCAGCGAAACCCCGGCCTCGCGCGCGACGTCGCTGATTTTAACCTTTGCCATAGCGGCCCCTTTGATGCGTTTCAAGTACATACCAGATTGTAGCATCGCCCGCCCCCAGGGTGTCAAAACCTGCCAATTAGGGACAGGTTTATTTTGGCAGGTTTTATCTGGGCAAACGCCGTTGCCAGCGCGACTACCACGAAGGGGACAGGTGCCTTTGTGGTGGTTTGAGCTGCCCGGGCCTTCAATTGTCTCGATCTGTAACATCTGGGCGGCAAAACCGGCTCTACCTGTTACAGATCGAGACATGGTGTAGGGGCCGAACCGTAATGTCTCGAGCTGTAACACTAAGCCGGCTTATTGCGGCCTAGATGTTACAGATCGAGATCTTTCGCCGGGATAGGCCGCCGCGACGCCCAAAACCACCACAAAGGTGCCTGTCCCCATCGTGGTGGTTTGGGCATGTGTGCATCGGGTGGTATCTAAGTTGAGATACCACTTCTGGTATATCAGCTTGCGCTTGCGTGAGTACAATACTCGAACGTTATACGTCTCAGCGCCCCCTGTGCGTGGACGTCTTGCAGTCACGCGAACGAAGGGATTTATCCTATGTGCGGAATTGTCGGCTACACCGGCTCTGATATTGCAAAGAACATCCTGGTCACGGGCCTCAAGCGCATGGAGTATCGCGGCTATGACTCCTCGGGCGTCGCGCTCGAGGTGGGCGAGGGCGCCGCGGCGCACCTCGACGTCATCCGCCGCGTGGGCAAGGTCGCGGGCCTGGAGAGCGAGCTTTCCAACATCGACAGTGACGCTACCTGCGGTATCGGCCACACCCGTTGGGCCACCCACGGCAAGCCCTCCGTCGTTAACGCCCATCCCCACACCAGCTGCGACGGTCGTATCGCCATCGTCCACAACGGCATCATCGAGAACTTCGCCGAGCTGCGCGAAGAGCTGGAGGGCCGCGGCCACCACTTTAAGAGCGAGACCGATACCGAGGTCTTCGCGCATCTGATCGAAGAGGCTTATGCCGAGACGCACGACCTGATGGCCTCTGTGCGCGAGGCGTGCACCCACGTGGTCGGTGCCTATGGTCTGGCCGCCGTGTGCGCTGACGAGCCCGGCGTGATCGCCGTGGCCCGCAAGGATTCCCCGATCGTGGTCGGCGCGGGCGAGACCGGCGCCTATGTCGCCTCCGACGTCATCGCGCTCATCGACGCCACCCGCGATGTCGTGGTGCTCGAGGACGGTCAGTTTGCCAAACTCACGCCCGCAGGCGTCGAGTACACCGACGAGGCCGGCAACGTTATCGAGCCCAAGGTCACCCACATCGACTGGGACCTGGACATGGCCGAAAAGGGCGGTTATCCCGACTTTATGCTCAAGGAAATCCACGAGCAGCCGCGCGTCGTGCGCGACACACTGGTCGGTCGTATGACGCCGGCCGGCGAGCTCGACATCGACGAGCTGGGCCTTTCACTCGAGGAGCTCAACGACATCGACCGCGTCTACGTAATCGCTTGCGGCACCAGCTATCACGCTGGCCTCATTGCCAAGAATCTCATTGAGGGCTGGGCTCGCATCCCCACCGAGGTGGAGGCGGCCAGCGAGTTCCGTTATCGCAACCCCATCATTACGCCGACGACGCTTGTCGTTGCCGTGTCCCAGTCGGGCGAGACGGCCGATACCCTTGCCGCCATTCGCGACGCGCGCATCAAGGGTGCCAAGGTCTTCGGCATCACCAACGTGGTGGGTAGCCCCGTGGCGCGTGAGAGCGACGGCGTCATCTACACCAAGGCCAACAAGGAGATCGCGGTCGCCTCGACCAAGAGCTTCATCGGCCAGGTCGTGAGCCTCACGCTTTTGGCTCTGCTGCTAGCGCAGGTCAAGTACCGCCTGACCACCAAGCAGGCGCGCATGCTGTTCCGCGAGCTTTCCGATACGGCCGAGCAGATCCAGTGGATTTTGGATACCCAGACCGAGGCCGTGCATGAGGCCGCCCTGCTGTGCAAGGACGCGCAGTCCGCACTGTTCGTGGGTCGCGGCATGGGTGCCGCTATTTCCTACGAGGGCGCGCTCAAGCTCAAAGAGGTCAGCTACCTGCACGCCGAGGCCTACGCCGCCGGCGAGATGAAGCACGGCCCCATTGCCCTGATCGACCCGGGCTTCCCCGTCATCGCCGTGGCCACCAAGAGCGCCACCTACGACAAGACCGTGTCGAACCTTATGGAGTGCAAGGCGCGCGGCGCCAAGGTCATCGTCGTTGCCACCGAGGGCGACGAGGAGATCAACAAGATCGCCGACTGCATCATCCGCGTGCCAGCAGTCCGCGACGTGTTCAGCCCCATCACGGCGAGCGTCCCGCTGCAGCTGCTCGCCCGCGAGGTGGCCATCCTGCGCGGTTGCGACGTTGACCAACCTCGCAACCTGGCGAAAAGCGTCACGGTCGAATAATTGTTGTTCCGCCGTTCTAGTGACCGAGGCCCGGCTCCGTTGCAGCGGAGCCGGGCCTTGTTGCATTTGCCCAGATAAAACCTGCCAAAATAAACCTGTCCCTATTTGGCGGGTTAGCGGAGCTTGCTGGTCTCGAAGTACTCGGGGAACTGGTCCAGAACCTCGGTTTGGTTACGGAACATCATGTGCAGGTGCTTGCTGACCAAAAAACTCGCCTCGATGGGGTCGCGGCCGGCGATGGCGCGGCGGATTTGCTTGTGCTCGTTAACAGTCTCCTGATTATCGAGCGTCTGCGTGGCGGCGCGCAGCCAGCGGAAGCGCTCCAGGTCGGCATTGGTCGCCTCGAGCCACGACCACACGGTACTGCGACACGCGATGCTAAAGATCATGCGGTGCATAAGGTTGTCGCTTAAAAAGAAGCCGATGCGATCCTCCTCGGCCATGGTCTTTTCCTGCAGCGCGATGGCTCGGTCGAGCTGCTCGATGCCTGCCGAGGTGGCACGGGCGCAGCACTCCACAATCACCTGCTTTTCCAGGTGCTCGCGAATGTAGCAGGCGCTCTCGGCAAGAGTGAGGTTGATGGGCGAGACATAGGTGCCGCTTTGGGGCACGGTACGCACCAGGCCCTCTTGCGCCAGACGCACCAGCGCCTCGCGCACAGGGGTGCGCCCCATATCCAGGTCGTCGCAAAGCTGCTTTACGCCCAGCTTTTCGCCCGGCTTGTAGTCCAGGTAGACGATTTTGCGTCGAATGGTGTGGTAGGACTGGTCCTGTAGGCTCGTTTCCTGCTCGCCGACGTGCATCGATTCTTCCATAGTGCCTCGCAACCGTTCTATCACACTGATATGTCAGCTGTTAATTATGCCGCGAATCAGCTCTCCGCGGTGGGTAATTCGACTGTTGCCCGAGAACTATTGCGGCATCTTGGTCTGTGTTTACGCATGGCTGTGCTCAATGTTGCCGTATCATAAGCCGTCGCAAACGTGAAATAGAAAGAAGGAATCCCATATGCAACTGGCAAATATCGTACGCGATCGCTGGAAGGGCGTCTTGTTCTGCCTGATCGTCGCCATCCCCGCGACGTTGCTCGGCAAACAGATTGAGGTGGTCGGCGGTCCGGTATTTGCCATCCTCTTTGGCATGGTCCTGGCGCTCGTCTTTCCCAAGAATCGTCGCGAACAGCTCGCCGCCGGCGTTACCTATACGTCCAAAAAAGTCTTGCAGTACGCGGTCATCCTGCTTGGCTTTGGCATGAACCTCTCCCAGATTCTGTCCAAGGGCGCCCAGTCGCTGCCGATTATCGTGGCGACGATCTCGACCTCGCTTGTCATCGCCTTCGTGCTCTGCCGCGTTATGAACGTGTCGGGCAAGATCGCGACGCTCGTGGGTGTGGGTTCGTCGATTTGCGGCGGTTCTGCCATCGCCGCGACCGCGCCCGTCATCGATGCCGACGATCGTGAGATTGCCCAGGCTATTTCGGTCATCTTCCTGTTTAACGTTATCGCGGCGCTCGTGTTTCCGACGCTCGGCGGCATGCTCGGGCTGACCAACGAGGGCTTTGGCCTGTTTGCTGGCACCGCCATCAACGACACCTCGTCGGTAACGGCTGCGGCGAGCGCCTGGGACAGTATGCATCCCGGCGCCAATGTGCTCGAAAGCGCCACAGTGGTCAAGCTCACCAGGACGCTGGCCATTATTCCCATCACGTTGGTTCTCGCATGCTGGCAGATGCATCTGGCGCGCAAGGCCGGCGGCGACGCCAAAAGCACGTTCTCGCTTAAACGCGCGTTTCCCATGTTTGTGCTGTTCTTTGTGCTGGCGAGCGTAATCACCACGGTGCTTCAGCTTCCCGCGTCCATTACGGCGCCCATCAAGGAGCTTTCGAAGTTCTTTATCGTGATGGCCATGGCGGCTATTGGCTTTAATACCGATATCGTCGAGCTGGTCAAAAAGGGCGGCAAGCCCATCGCATTGGGCTTTTGCTGCTGGATTGGCATTGCGTGCATGAGTTTGGGAATGCAGCACGTGCTGGGAATCTGGTAGAGAAGTAGCTTATTTGCGTGCTGCATGCTGGTGAGCGCATGCCTGCGGTGGAGCGATAGGAGCTCTTGCGGGTATGGCTTGTCCGCAGGTTTATAGGTCCCGAAGAGCTCTTATCGCCCCGCCAGGATGGCGATGCGGGGCAACTCATATACTCGCAGGACGGCGGCCTCTGCCCTATAGTGTTTGGTGAGCAATATCGTTCAATTTTGAAACACTCGCCCGCGCGGCCGTCGGTGGCGTCGTGGCGTCGAGGACGGGACGCAATATGAACAGTGACGCCAAGCTACAAATCTTGATCGAGGCCTTGGCTGCTGCCGGGGCCTCGGCGTTGGCAATCGATGGGCATGGACACGTGGCGATTTCGACCATGGATGATGTCGCGCTCGAGCAAGATGTCGCGGCATTTGTCGCCGAGCGCCTGGGGCGCGTGGGCAACGGCACGCGCCTGGTGATGGGGCATGCGGGAGGGCGCTTGAGCCTCACGGTGCGTCCGGTCGCCAAGGAAGACGGCGCGCTTTGGGTGGTCGTGATCCGCGAGGTGCGCGGTGTGGCGGCACACGCGGGCATTGAGTGGCTTAACGCAGATGAGGTCGAGGCGCGCTACGAGGCAAGCGCGTACGGCATTGTCGAGGGTGCCGCTGCGGTCTCTGGCCCCGTCTGCGAAAGCTATGCCCGCGGCGTGCCCCTCATGTTGGAGGGCGAGCTGGGTGCCGGCCAGGCAGAGATTGCAAAACGCCTCTATCTGGATGGGCCTTATGCTGACGAACCCTTTGTGTCCGTGGCACTTGACGAGCTCACAGATCGCGGCTGGCGCCATCTGCTCAAAAGCTCGGAATCGCCGCTGTTCCAGGCAGGGCTGACCCTTTGTATTGGCGGCTGGCATGCACTTTCGCCGCAGCGTCTGCGCGAGCTTGTCTCTACGATGACCGACACGGCGCTGGCCGCGCGTTGCCATGTGGTTCTGACGGCAAACGATATGCCGGGCGGTGGCGAAAGCGAACAGGCCGCTTTTGTAACCGAGCGCTTGGCGTGCGCAGTGAGTGTGGCGCCTGCGATTGCCGAGCAGGGTGGCGCATCGAAAAAGGTCGCGCAGTATTTGTCGTATCTGTCAGATGTCTTTGGAACTGCCGCTCCGAGTATGTCTGAGGAGGCTGCCTCGACACTCAACGGCTATCGCTGGCCACGTAACTATCTGCAGCTTCGCGAGGTCTCGGAACGACTCTATATATTAGTAGGGCCGGGTGTGGCGGAGCGCACGGTGGCGGAGGAGGTGCTCGCCCAGGAAGACGTCATCAAAACCGCAACCTTTGGCACTCCGACGCTCGACAGCGACCTGTATATCCTGCGTCCACTGACCGATACCGAACGCGACATCGCGCGGCTGGTCGTAGGCTACCTTCAGGGCAACCGGACCCGCGCTGCCGAGGTGCTGGGAATAAGCCGCACGACCCTGTGGCGCTTGCTGAAGGACGACGACCGCTGAGCGAGGCGCTCGTGACCGCATGCAGCGCGTGTGCTACAGTCCAAAGCGGTAATGATTCGATTGCGTTACGGCGTGCGGGGGCGTATGACGGAGACTTCAAAACCAAATCGGGCTCGAAAGCCCACGGCGCCGGTCAACCGTCGCACGACTTCGCGGACGTGGGGCAAAAGCGCCTCAGGCTTCGACGGCTCGTTCAAACGCACTAGATATGGCTATCCTTCGGCAAGCGCTCGCTTGGCCATGCAGGCCGAATCGTCGCTGTGGGTCCGTAAGCGTGTGGTGGGGTCAAAGCTCAAGCACGATGGAACGCTCGGCTTCATTAGCCGTGGCGCTGCTCGCCGTAGCGGCCTCAATCCCGCAGGCTGGCATCGTTATGTGCCGATCGTGGTCATTGCCGCGATAATCGCCATCGCGCTCGCGGCACTTGGTTACGCCGGCGGCGGGGCCGACCTGAGTGCGATGTTCGGGTCTGCTGAGCTCGCGCATGCCGGCACGGAGCTTGTCGAGGGCGCTCAGGCCCAGACGGGCGTGGCGCCTCAGCGCGGCGTTGTTGCCGCTGCCGCAACGATCGCCGATGCCCAAAAGGGCGAGGATGAACAAGGCAGCGAAGCCGAAGCGACCCAGACGAACGAAATGACGACAACCCCATCGGCAAGATAAGTTGCGAGTGGGGTGGCTAATTTGGGACGGGCTTTTTAGCTGCCCAAGTGTCGAATGCCAACAACGGTTCATTCGATGTCAGTCGCCAACAGCGAGCGAGCCGCATTTGTGCCAAGGTGACGTGAAATGAGAGGGCGCTGACCTTTTGGTCGCGCCCTCGAAATTGAACGTCAGATTGGCGTGAATGCGGCTCGCGCAGCGTCAGCGGGGCCGCCGTTCGTTAGAACGGCGGAACTAATTACCTGACGTACACGACGTTGTCGCGGCGGGGTTTGGCCTGGGGAAGCACGTCTTCGGCATAGCCCAGAATACAGTTGCCCACACCGCGCAGGCTTCCGTCGGCGGGCAGACCCCACTTGGCCAGCAGTTCCAATCCCTCGGGTGAGTCAAAGACCTCGTGCGCGCGGTGGATCCAACACGAATCGACGCCCAGCGCATAGGCTGCGTTGAGCAGGTTGCCCATGGCGAGTGAGCCGTCTTCCAGGTGCGTGGGCACGCTGCGGTCGACGAGTACCACCACAACGGTCTTGGCGCCGTAGAAGGGATCTCCCTCGCTACCCATAGCCTGGGCGTTGAGCTGCGAGAGGCGCTCGACGGTTGCGGGGTCGGTGACGGCGACGAACGTGACCGGCTGGCGTCCCATGCCGCTCGGCGCATACTGGCCGGCTTCGATAATGCGTGCGAGCTTCTCGGCCTCGACAGGGCGATCGCTGTATTTGCGGCAGCTGCGGCGGTGGATGAGTGCCTCGATGGTCTCCATGTGTCCTCCTGACGTTGGTCTCGATGCCTCGTTCTTACCCGCCGAACCAAAACCGTAATCGCGCCGTCGGCCCCAAACAATGCAAGCGACCGAGTGGAAAAGCTGGTTTGCATAAAACTTCAGCCAGAATGTGACAGACCGGTGGGATGATTAAACGTTTTATCCCGTCTACCCTGCGGTTTTTACCATTTGCCTAAATGATGCGCGCATAAGCTCTGATAAAGGTTTTACTAAAGGAGTACCAACGTTTATCAACGCGCCATGGTGGCGCCGGGCCAGGAGGTAACATCATGTTCCAGGCTGGAGATGTCGTCGAGACCGACTTCGAAGGATTTCTGAAGCTGTTGCGTTCCAAGACGCGCGCTTTCGTGTCGATCAACGATCACGAGTACTACATTACGCACACCGATGGCTATTGGCGTGTTCAGGATTGCGAGGCCCTCAACGATAAGGGGCACTTTACTGACTGCTCCGAGCTGGTCAACACGGTCTGCGAGGTCGTCGAGCTGCCTTGGATCTGCGGCAAGAGCCTGCACGACAGCTTCTCGGGCGCCACGGTCTACGAGGCCGTCGCTGCTTAACAGCCAACAATCGATATTCTCTCGCAACCGTCGGCGCCGCCCCGCGCCGGCGGTCTTTTTTGTCGATATGTTATATAGGTCGCACGTCCTGCACGGCCGCCCTTGACGATAGTCGGTGCAGTGACAGAAAAAATTTATCTTAACAGGGTTGCTTTTGGGAATTTGATATGCTATACTATAAAAATCCAAGCAAAGGAGTTTATCAATATGCGGCAAGGTATTCTTAAATAAAATTTGATAATGGGAACAAAGACAAACGTCCTCAAGGAGAGGGCTTGGTTTTTGTACCCAATTTAAGAATACTTTTGCCTTTTCATTTCATATCGTGATAGACAACGGCCAGCCTTGGCCGCAGTTTTCATGTGTGTCCTACCTATCATCCCCAGCGGTAAAAGTATTTGTCGCTGGGGATTTTTGCGCCCTTCTGGGCCTTGTATGGAGGACAATCATATGAAAATCATCAATATTGGCATTCTTGCTCATGTAGACGCAGGTAAGACGACCTTGACGGAGAGCCTGTTATATACCAGCGGAGCAATCGAGGCGCTCGAGCCGTGGGAACAGCGCGAGATCATGCGCTTGGTCGGTAAGTTCTCCCATGTTCTTAACGAAGAGTGCGAGGCATTTAAACGGCAAGTGGCCGCCGAGAACGAGGCTGACGACAAAGGCGAAGGGGAGACATGCGACTCTTAATGAGATTTATGAGGCCGTATCGCGGGCTGATTGCGGTGACGCTGTTTGTACTGCTGATAGATAACGTCGGCACGCTGCTGGTGCCTACGATGCTGGCGAATATGGTCAATACTGGTATCACGACGGGTGATATCGACTACATCTTGCGCAACGGCGTGTATATGCTCATCGCGACCGGCATGGCCAGCGGTGGTGCGGTGCTGGGCTGTTATCTTTCGGCCCGTCTGGCGGCCAATGTGGCCTGCGACATTCGCAACGCCGTCTACGATAAGTCGCTCGAGCTGTCCGCCAGCGACTTTGAGCGCTTTGGTACGGGTTCGATGATCACGCGCTCGCTCAACGACATCAACGTGATCCAGCAAGCGATCCTGCAGACGATTCAGCTGGTGTTACCGGTACCGTTCTTGGCCGTGGCGGGCATCATCTTTGCCTGGTTTATCGATCCTGCCATGGGCACGCTGCTGGGCGTGGTCGTTGCGATCGTGCTGGTGGCGGCGGTCTTTACCGTTGCCAACGCCGCGCCGATCTTTATGCGCCTGCAGAGCTTTATCGACCGCATGAACGTGGTGCTGCGCGAGAACATCGTGGGCGTGCGCGTCATCCGCGCATTTAACAAGGAGCGCCACGAGGAGCAGCGCCTGGACGAGGTGTTTAGCGATTACGCAGCCAATGCCATCAAGGTCAACCACCTGTTTGTGGGTCTCGACAGCTCCAGCTTCTTTTTGATGAATATCGCCGAGGTGGCGGTGCTGTGGGTGGGCGGCAACCGCGTGGGCGTCCATGCCATGCAAATCGGCAGCATCTCGGCCGTACTGGAGTACGCGATCCTGATCCTGTTCTTTGTGATGATGGCGCAGATGGTGGTGCTGACGCTTCCGCGCGCCGCGGCGTGCCTCAGCCGTGCACAGCAGGTGCTCGAAATCGAGCCGAGCATCGTGGACGGTAAGGCTACGCTGGGCGACGGGACACCTGAGTCCGCAGATGGGGCCGACACGGTGGCCGTGTTCGACCACATGTCGTTTCGCTTTGACGATGCCGACGAGGACACCCTGTACAACCTGAGTTTTGCCTGCCGCCGCGGACAGACGACCGCGATCGTGGGCTCGACGGGCTCGGGCAAGTCAACGGTGGCCAAGCTCTTGCTTCGCTTCCACGATGCCACGAAGGGCGCCATTCGCCTGAACGGCGTCGACCTGCGCGACCTTTCGCAAGACGACATCCGCGGGCGTATCGCCTATGTTCCGCAGAAGGCATGGCTGTTCTCGGGTACGGTGGCGAGCAACCTGCGCTTTGGTAACGAGGGTGCGACCGAGGCTGACATGCTCCATGCGCTGGAGGTTGCCCAGAGCACCTTTGTGCTCGACCAGCCCCAGGGGCTCGATACGCCGGTGGCGCAGGGCGGTACGAACTTTTCGGGCGGCCAGCGCCAGCGTTTGGCAATCGCCCGCGCACTCATGAAGCGCGCCGACCTGTATATCTTCGACGACAGTTTTTCGGCCCTGGACTTTAAGACCGATGCGGCGCTGCGCCATGCGCTGCAGGACGAGACGTGCGATGCCGCGGTGCTCATCATCGCCCAGCGCATCTCGACTATTTTGCATGCCGATCAGATCGTGGTGCTCAAGGACGGCGAGATCGTGGGCCTGGGCACGCACGACGAGCTCATGGAAACCTGCGAGGTGTACCGCGCTATCGCGGAATCGCAGATGAAGGGAGGTGAGTAGCATGACCGAGGAGCTCAAGAAGCAGGGCATCGCCGATGACGCCGCGGTTGCAGAGACAGTCGAGGAGGCGGGCGCCACGCCCGGCCTGGACGAAGCCGCCAAGGCGGCGGAGCGCGAGGCTCGCCGCCAGGCACTCTTCGAGGAAAACGAGCGCGCCGAGGACGAGCGTGCCCGCGCCGAGGCGGAGCGCATGCGCGACGTTGATGACGAGGACGAGGACGAGACGCCCCGCGACACCTGGGCGACGGTGCGCCGCCTGTGGAGCGAGGCCGCCGGCGACCATTGGCGCTTCTATATCGTGTTCGCGAGCATTGTGTTCTATGCCATCTTTAACACCGCTGCGCCGGCCTACAGCGCCCGCGTGATCGATGAACTGTGGGGGCACATGAAGCTGGCGTTTGCCAACAACACCACCTTCAGCATTACCTGGGAGAACTGCGGCAGGACCATCTTTATCTACTTTATGATCTGGACCGCCGCCGCCTCGTTCTACGCACTCCAGAGCTTTTTGATGTCGAGCGTTGCCGAGCGCCTCAACCTGCGCCTGCGCAACCGCATCGCACAAAAGCTCAACCGTCTGCCGCTTGCCTACTTTGACGCGCATCGTCCCGGCGAGGTCGTCAGCCGTGCGACCAACGACTTGGACAAGATGTCCGAGAGCATGCAACGCGGCCTGCTGCAGCTTCTGGTGTCGATCGGTACCGTGGTGGGCGCCGTGAGCGTGATGTTCGTGTTTAGCGTGCCGCTCACGCTCGTCTTTTTGTTCTTTACGGCGCTTTCGCTGCTGGTGACGAAGGTCGTGTCGCGCCGCACGCATGATGTGACGGGCGAGCGCCAGGAGTGGGTGTCCAAGATTACGAGCGCGGTCGAGGAGGGCTACTCGGGCCGTCTGGTGATCCGTGCGTTTAACCGCGAGCGCAAGAGCTCTGCCGAGGTGCACGAGGCTTCGAAGGAGCTGGCGCGCGTGAGCACCAAGGCCGACTTTATGATTAACGCCGTCGGCCCCGCGGTGCGCTTTATCGGCCGTTTGGCGCAGATCGTGATCGCGCTGGTGGGCTGCAGCATGCTGGTTGCCGGGCATATGACCGTCGGCGTGTTCCAGGCGTTCCTCCAGTTTATCTACGAGGCGTCCGAGCCCATGACGGAGCTGTCGTTTACCTTTAACTCGCTGCAGAGCGCACTGGCGAGCGCAGAGCGTGTGTTCGACCTGCTCGACGAGCCCGAGATGGAGGCCGATCCGTTGCCGGTGGCCGCCGCCAAGCTGCCGGGCAAAGTGGAAGGCCGTGTCGCTTTTGAGCATGTGCGCTTTGGCTATTCGCCCGACAAGCCGCTTATGCGAGACGTGTCGTTTACCGCCGAGCCGGGTCAGAAGATCGCCGTGGTGGGAACCACGGGCGCGGGTAAGACCACGCTCATCAACCTGCTCATGCGCTTTTACGAGATCGACGGCGGCCGCATTACCCTCGACGGCGTGGACACGAGCCGCATGGACCGCGGCGAGCTGCGCCAGCAGTTTGGCATGGTGTTGCAGGACGCTTGGCTATTTGATGGCACCATTGCCGAGAACATCGCCTACGGCTGTCCCGAGGCGACGCGCGAGGAGATTGTCGCGGCCGCACGTGCCGCACGGGTCGACTTCTTTGTGCGCACTATGCCGCAGGGCTACGACACGCGTGTGGCTAACGATGCCGAGAGCATCAGCCAGGGCCAACGTCAGCTGCTGACCATCGCGCGCGTGCTGCTCAACAACCCGGCGATCCTCATCCTGGACGAGGCGACGTCGAGCGTGGACACACGCACCGAGCTCGCCATCGGCCGTGCTATGGATGCGCTCATGCGCGGGCGCACGAGCTTTGTGATCGCGCACCGTCTGTCGACGATCGTCGATGCCGACCTCATCCTGGTCATGGATCACGGCAATATCATCGAGCAGGGTACGCACAAGGAGCTGCTGGCTGCCGAGGGCGCTTATGCCGACCTCTACCTAAGCCAGTTCGCATAAGGTGACAAAGGGTCAGTCCCGCATGTCACATCGAAAAGAAGGCGCGCCGGGAGCGGATTCCCTGGCGCGCCTTTTGTGTTGGCGTTCATGCTGTGGCGGTTGCCCGCGGCCCTAGCGCTCGTCCACGAGCTTGGCGACGAGGGCTTTGAGCTCGGCCACCTCTTGCTCGAGTTCCTTGACGCGACGGGCGTTTTCGGTGATGCCCTGACGGTTGAGGGCGCTCTGCTCGGCGGCATCGTCGGGCATGTACTCGCGATGCTGCTTGGCGTCGAAGCTCTCCTCGAACACGCGGCAGCCGTTGCGCTTGATGATGCGCCCAGGCACGCCCACGACGGTGCAGTTGTCGGGCACGTCCTTGACGACGACCGAGTTGCCGCCGATCTTGACGTTGTTGCCGATGTGGATGTTGCCAAGCACCTTGGCGCCCGTGCCCACGGTGACATTGTTGCCCAGGGTGGGGTGGCGTTTGCCGGTCTCGTTGCCGGTGCCGCCGAGCGTGACGCCCTGGTAGAGCACACAGTTGTCGCCCACGATGGTAGTCTCGCCAATAACGACGCCCATGGCGTGGTCGATAAAGAAGTGCTTGCCGATCTGCGCGGCGGGATGAATCTCGACGCCGGTGATATGGCGGGTTAACTGCGAGAGCACGCGGGCAAGCGATCGATGGCCGTGTTCCCACAGCCAGTGCTCGGGCACATGATTCCACTTGGCATGCAGGCCGGGGTAGGACAGGAAGATGACCAGGCCATTTTGCGCGGCAGGGTCCTGCGCCTGGACGGTCTTGATGTCCTCGCGAATGGTGTTGATAAAGCTCACCGGCCGCCCTCCCTTAGCGCCGCGACAATGCGATTCAATAAAGTATAGCGATTCGCTAGGGATTAGGAAGGGCAATCTTGCTTTGCTTTAGGCGACAGGTGTCAGTTATGCAAACTTGCTGGTAATGAAGTAAGACTTTTGAGGGGTTTGGCCTGTCCTCGCGCCGCAACCGTATACTGGTCAACTTGGACGTGTCCGCGCCCACAACTGAGAGGTTTTACTTCATGGGTTTCATCAATTTTATCGCCGAGCTGCTTAAGGATCCGCGCACTGCGATCGCCAGCTGGATCGCCGCCGGCCCGCTCATGGCCTACGGCTGCGTGTTCCTGATCATCTTTATCGAGACGGGCGTGGTGTTCTTCCCGTTCCTTCCCGGCGACTCACTGCTGTTTGCCTCGGGCTTCTTTGCCCATAACGGCGGCTTTAACATCGTGGCGCTTCTGGCCACCGCATGGGCCGCAGCCATCCTGGGCGATCAGTGCAACTTTATGATCGGTCACTTCTTTGGCCGCAAGATCATCGCCTCGGGCAAGGTAAAGGCCATGACGCCCGAGCGCATCAAAAAGTCCGAGGATTTCCTGGATAAGTGGGGCCATCTGGCCATCTTCCTCGGTCGCTTCTTCCCGTTCATTCGCACCTTTGTGCCTTTTATCGCCGGCATGGGCGGTATGCACTGGCGCAACTTTGTCATCTTTAACGTGCTGGGTGGCATTACCTGGTCGACAGTCTTTACGCTGCTTGGTTACTTCTTTGGTGGCATTCCGTTTGTGCAGGAGCACTTTGAGCTGCTGATCGTGGGCATTGTCGCCGTGTCGATCATCCCGACCGTGGTCGGTCTGGTTAAGGCTAAGCTCGGTAAAAAGAACGCCTAGTCCGAGCTCGTTTTCGGACGTTAATTCCAAGGCCCGTCATCGGATTCGATGGCGGGCCTTTTGTGTAGAAGGCAAATGAAAATACTTTAGTTAGTTAAAGAAAAAACGTTTTATCCGACGCGCGTGCGGAGTACAATCTCGTGCATGCGAATCGACGTGCCATCGGCTTTGATGCTGTTCGCGTGTCCCGTCCGGCTCTACGCTCCGGGCGTGCGACGTTGCGACGCGGGCGGCCTCGGTCCTTGCGTGCGGGTTCGCGAGTATGCAACTGTGTATGTAAGGAGCGACATATGACTGTCGAGAAGAAGGATATCGATTGGGGTAGCCTCGGCTTTGGCTACATGAAGACCGATTACAGCTACGAGGCCCATTGGAAGGACGGCGAGTGGGACGAGGGCGGCCTGACCACCGACCACACCCTGCATGTCTCCGAGTGCGGTGGCATCTTCCATTACTGCCAGGAGGTCTTTGAGGGCCTGAAGGCCTATACCGCCGAGGACGGCAGCATCGTCTGCTTCCGTCCCGACATGAACGCCGAGCGTATGTATAACTCTGCCCAGCGCCTCGAGATGCCCCCGTTCCCCAAGGACAAGTTTGTTGAGGCCGTCAAGCAGGTCGTTTCTGCCAACGCCGCCTGGGTTCCGCCCTTCGGCTCCGGTGCAACCCTGTACGTGCGTCCGTTTATGATCGGCTCTGGTGACGTGATCGGCGTGGCTCCCGCTCCTGAGTACACGTTCCGCATTCTCGTGACCCCGGTCGGTCCGTACTTTAAGGGTGGCCTCAAGCCCGTCAAGCTGCGCGTTTCCGAGTACGACCGCGCCGCACCGCACGGCACCGGCAACATCAAGGCTGGCCTGAACTACGCCATGTCCCTCAAGCCCACGATGGAGGCTCACCGCGAGGGCTATGCCGAGAACCTGTATCTCGACTCCGAGTCCCGCACCTATGTCGAGGAGACCGGCGGCGCCAACGTGCTGTTCGTGAAGGAGGACGGCACCCTCGTCGTTCCGCAGTCGCACACCGACTCCATCCTGCCCTCTATCACCCGCCGTTCGCTCGTTCAGGTTGCTCAGGACCTGGGCATGGCCGTTGACCAGCGTCCCGTCGAGTGGGCCGAGGTCAAGGCCGGTACCTTTGTCGAGTGCGGCCTGTGCGGCACCGCTGCCGTCATCTCCCCGGTCGGCGAGATCGACAACAAGGTTTACGGTGCCGACGAGACCGTGACCTTCCCGGCTGGCTACACCGAGATCGGCCCCGTGATGAAGAAGCTCCGCGAGACCCTGACTGGTATCCAGTCCGGTGCTGTCGAGGATAAGCACAACTGGGTTTACACCGTGGCGTAAGCTGCCATAGCTGTTCGGCCCGAGGGCAACCTTCCTTTCCGGCGCGTCCTCGGACATGAAAGAACCTCCGCTGCGCACTTCGTGC
>UQPI01000048.1 GCA_900542945.1 uncultured Collinsella sp. | reverse complement strand
TCTTTTACGTAAACACCGCATGGATTCGAACCTCGGTCGAGGCGCGGGCGTAAAGAAAACGCGGAGCGTTTTTAGCCCGCGGGCGAGCACGCCGGCAGGCGGCCGCAGCCGGTGCGGATCCGCGCAGCGGATGCGCGGAATCCTATACGCCGCACCATTTGAGATTAAAGCTCCCGGCAACGGGGGCTTTTCTTTTACGTAAACACCGCATGGATTCGAACCTCGGTCGAGGCGCGGGCGTAAAGCGGACGATTTCCTGTCGACTCGTGTAAGATTCCGAGTAGATGTCGCGACTAATTCGCGACCACTCCTTCTTCAAGCGACCGATCAGGGTGATACTTCGTGGCAGAGCGTCCGACATACAAGCTCAGGTTTCTCGATCCCAAAAAGCGCTTTCCGGCGATGCCCGAGCAGCCTGCGGGACGTTCATATGGCGTGGTCTGGAAACTCTTTGGCGAGGATCAGCATGAATCTTGCTATGTCGTCGAATTCGTTGGCAAAAGCCATGTGTCGCTTTTGGGCTACGTAAGCGTTTCGGGCGAGGTGTACAAGGTGGACCGCCCCGTTAGCGAGACTCCGCTGCCCAACGATCCCGACATGGAACTGGTCCTTGACGAGTCGGACTCCGGTATTGGTGAGATTGTGGTTCGGGGAGCCAACGGCACAATGCGCGCGTGCGCGCGAACCGTCGGCTCTCCCGAAGGCCCCATGCGCGAGCAGTCCGACCACGAGACATGGAATTCGACCCGCTCCCTTCCTTACGGCGAGTTCATGGCATCGATGTTCCTGCGCTACGTGATATTCGCTGACTCCGAAAATGCCATTGCGAGCACGGCGGACGCCGGCGGACTCGACGAGGGTATGCAAAATGTTATCGACAAGATCAAGCTCGTAAAGTTGCCCGAGCCGGTCGAGGTGTTTTTGGGCTTTAACACGGCACCGCTCCCTGATGCTATCGAGACGCTGCTTTACCGCGTTGACCATGCCGAGAATCCGAGCGGTATCGAGCGCTATGCCGCTGCCCTTATGAGTGAAATTGACTTGCCCCGCCTGCGCACCATCGCTGCCAAGTCCGAGATGAGCCTGGCTCGCATTGATCGTTCAAAGCTTTTCTATCTCAATTTTGATCGTAGCCTGCTGGACCAGGACGAGATTGACATGCTGCTTGCCATCGAGTGCCGTCTCAACCGTCTCTCCGGCATCCTTGAGCGCATCGGGGCCGGATTGGTCCCTGCGGCATCCTCGCCGAGCCTTGAGGGCTGCGCGCTCTTTGATGCGTGGCATATCGCCAAGACGACCAACGATGTTCCCCGACTGCTCGATACGGCCTCGAGCGATAACCCGTGGGGCAAACCGGGTACGGTGGCTTGCCAGCCGGGCGGTGAGTGGGATGTGCGTACCCGCTTCGCGCGTATTGTCGAGGCACTTAACGTGGTCACGCGGCTCGACTATACCTATCGGGCAAACGTTGCCGAGGGGATCATGCTCGTTCGGTTTGGGCAGTCTGTCGTTGATGCTATGCCACAACGTGAATACGACGCTCAAGATGACGCCTGGCGCGAGTTGGACGAGGACACGCGCGCGATCTGGGCCGCGGAGCACGATGCGCGCGTGGCGCTCACGCTTGCGGCAGCGTGTTTTGCCGCGGGCACCTGCATCACGCGCTGCTATGTGCAGATTGCTGCTCCCGACAGTGAGCAGGGCGAGTGCGTTGTCGCAACGTATTTCTTTGGGCGCGCGGCCTATCTGGCCGATTGCGTGCCTGTCGCCAAGGATCTTGAGAGCATGGACATGGACGATATGCCGTGCAAGCGTGTGCTTGAGGCATATGAGTCAACCGCTCCGGAGACGATTGAACCTGCGGAGGTTCATGCTCGTCCGCGTGATGACCATCGCATGCTGCCGCCGGCGCTGCGCGATCTGCTGCTTGCCGATACGGCTGACGAGCTGGAGGTCATGGAAGAGGACGACGACCCATACGTGGCCCGTGTTGTTGAATTGCGCGAGCAGGCAAAAGTCGACCGTACAGGTGCTTTTGAAGGCTTTTCCCGTCTTGTTGAGGAGTTGGAGGCTAAGTGCGCCGTCGCCGAGCTTTTGGCGACAGGTCCGGTTCAAACGCAGTTTTGCGATAACCAGCTGGTGCGCATGGTGCTGCCGGTGTTGGAAGAAGACCGCTCTGTGCGAATCCTTCGTGCGCCCGATGCGCTGTACTTTGCCCAGCACGAGATCTGCAGCTTTTACGCCGAGCAAGAGGACTTTGAACGAGCGCTACCCGAGGTGCGCCATCTTTACGATCTGGCGCGCTCGTCCATGCAATCGCACTTTGCGCTCATCAACGTGCTTGCGCGTCTGGAGCGCTTTGACGAGATTATCGAGGTGGCGCGCCACGGCCTACGTATTGCCAGCGATCGTTCTGCAATTGGCTACCTGTTCTATCGCTTGGCGTTTGCCTATTGGAATTGCGATCAGCTCGACCTGGCGCTGGCTTGTTACCGTCTGGTGCCGCGCGGCGAGGAGTCGGGCAGCAGCGCGCTGGAAGAAATGCAGGGCCTTATGAACGAGATGGGCGTCAGCGAGCCTCCGACGTTCGAGGAGGCGGTCGAGACCATCCGCAAGGCTGGACTCGAGTTGCCGCCAGTGTCCGCCGTGACGAATCAGCTTGCAGATGCCGCTGTGCAACTGGTCGACAACGGCTTCTTTTTCCTGGCACGCGGTTGCATCTTCCAAATGTGGCGCACCATGGGCAACGACGAGCTCGGCTCCCTCAACCGCTCGCTGGGGTAGGAGCGGCATAGAAGGGCTGGACTGCGCTTGTCATCCCATTTGCTCACCATGCCGACAAAACGAAGGGGCTACTGCTACCGGCGGTACCGGGAACATTTGCGTATAGATAAGGTATAACGAATTAAGTCGTAACGTATTAAAGTACGAACTACTGTATCGAGCAGGTTGCCGACAAATTGAATGGAGCTATTTGTATTGGCTCAGGTGGGTGGCTCCAGCAGGACCGGTAAGGTCAAAAGCGGCTAGGTCTGCTAAACCTGTTAAACTCTGCTAAAGTTGCTAAACTTTGTTAAAGTTGTTAAAACTAGCAGAGGAGGATCGAATGTCGAAAGCCATTAATCCCTTTAAGCCAACGGCGGGCATGAATCCGCCTGAGCTTATCGGACGTGACGCTGTTTTGGATGATTTTGCCGAGGCCCTTGAGAATGGTCCTGGTGCCCCCGATCGACTCATGCGCATCTCGGGCGTCCGAGGCACAGGTAAAACGGTGCTTCTCAATGCATTGGGTGATCTTGCACGAAAAAAAGGATTCGAGGTTGTTGACGTCGCCTCGAATGCCGGTTTTTGCAGTAGAATCCTCGAGGCTCTACAGCGAAATGTTCGTCTTGAGTCAATGTCGATCTCCCCATCAATTCTAGGAGTCAGCCTTGGCTCCGTTGAGGTATCGAAGTCGGCATCTCATCTGGGCGAGGCAATGTACGATGCCGCGAAGCGCGGAGGTCTGCTCATTACGCTCGACGAGATTCAGGATGCCTCAACTGAGGAAATGCGCGAGCTGGGCAATGAGATGCAGCTTTTGATTCGCCAAGGGGCGAATGTCGCTTTTGCATTCGCTGGCTTGCCAACATCGGTGGATGGCGTGGTGGTTGATGATACCCTTACGTTCCTTCAGCGGGCAAAACATATCGAACTCACTCGTCTCTCCGATTTTGAAGTCGGCGGATCGTTTGAGGATACAATGAGACGAGCGGGCAAGGAGCTCGATGAAGACGCCGCTGAGCTATTAACAAAGGCGTCAGCAGGCTATCCCTTTATGGTCCAGTTGGTCGGATATTACGCTTGGCAGGCTGCTGCGCGCAGCGGGGCGGAGAGCGTGAACGAAGGGTCCGCGCGTACGGGTATCCAAGCAGCTCTTGATAGCTTTAATGCTATGGTGATTGCCCCGGCGCTGCGCAGGGTTTCAGAACGACAGTTTCAGTATCTCGCGGCAATGGCTCAATGCGAGGGCGATGAGATTGCCAACGGTGATATCGCCAAAAAGATGGGGCTGCCGGCGAACAAGGTCGGCTCGTATCGTAAACGTCTCATCGATGCGGGGTTGATTGAGCCTGCGGGCTATGGCTGTGTTTCGTTTGCAATTCCGTATATGCGTGACTATTTGTTGGAGGCGGTGCGGGAAAGGTAAAAATGGAATCGCTCCAAATTCCCTCTTGCCCAACTTCGGCTGTTTGGTTACTATAGAACGGCTGTTACGGAGAGCTGACCGAGAGGCCGAAGGTGCTCGCCTGCTAAGCGAGTATGCCCCAAAAGGGCATCTGGGGTTCGAATCCCCAGCTCTCCGCCAGTATGACTTGAAAGAAGGGTCCCATTTGGGGCCTTTTTTTGTGCGGAGAAAGGAGGCTGGGGATTCGAACCCGAGAGGGCACGGGCGTTAAGCAAACGCGAAAGCGTTTGTAGCCCGTGGGCGAAAAGCCGCCAGGCTTTGAAGCCGGAGGGCATGCGCAGCATGCCCGGACATCCCCAGCTCTCCGCCAGTACGAACTTGAAGAAGGGTCCCATTTGGGGCCCTTTTTTATTATCAAGAAAGGCGGCTGGGGATTCGAACCCTCAAAAAATGAGGCGCCCCGTTGGACGCCTCATTTGGTTCGATGTGATATCGCTTTGGCCCTACACCTCAGGAGTCTTGGCTACGGTCTCGCTCTCGGCTGTGAGCGGTCGGTTGTCGATGCGGCGGCCCAGGCGGTCGAGCTTCACGAGCAGCCACTCGATGGGATTGGGCCCCGTTCCTTCCTCGTCGGCAACCAGGTCCATAACGGCGATCTTGGTGCCGTCCTGCTTAAGCGTAACGCTGCCCACCTTGTCGCCAACATGCACCGTGCCCGAAAGGTCATCGTAGCTAACCTTTTCGGTCACTTCGCCGGCGAGTGAGAACACCGTTGCCTGTGCGGCGGGGTCGGCGAGCGTGGCGTCGATCGTCTTGTCCGTCCAATCTGTCTGGCTAATGCGCGCCATGAGCGGGTTGCCGTTGGCGGTCTTCTCCTGCGTGTTGGCGATCGCGACCGTGACCTTGTGGCCGTAGTACCAGTTGGCAAGGGTGGCGGTATCGGTAAAGCGCTGGTCGGTGGTGGTGGAGTTCAAAATAACAGTGTAGATCTCGTCGCCGTCGCGGTTGTAGGCGCTCGTAAAGCAATAGCCCGCGTCGTCGGTGGTGCCGGTCTTGCCACCAACGTTTCCGTCCTGACCGAGCAAAACGTTGTGCGTGTCCATGGAATGCGAATGGTCTGAGCCATCGGCGCCCGTGACCTCAATCCAAGAATCCTCGCTCGCGACGACTTCACGAATCGTATCGTCTTTCATGGCTTCCTGCATCATCAGTGCCACGTCATGTGCGGTTGAGTGCATGTCGCCGGCCCACTCATCAAAGTCCAGACCGTGTGGGTTCTCAAAGACCGTGCCGGTGCAGCCGAGCTTTTTGGCGCGCTCGTTCATGGCCTTCACAAAGGTTGCCTCGGCGTCTTTGGTCTTGGGGTCGATCTTTTTGCCCACGTACTCGGCAAGCACGATGGCGGCGTCGTTGCCCGAGGGGATCATCAGGCCGCGTAGTGCCTGCTCCACGGTGAGCTCGTCGCCTTCGAGCAGGCCGGCAGTCGAGTTGCCTACGGTGGCGGCAGCGTTGCTCACCGTGACCTTCTCGTCCATCTTGCAGTTTTCGACGGTCAGGATTGCGGTCATGACCTTGGTGATCGAGGCAATCTTGACCTGCTCATCGGCGCCGCGTCCATAGTAGACGGTGCCGTCCTTGCCCATAACAAGGGCATTGGTTGCCTCGATATCGGGCAGGTTTTCTGTCGTGATGCCGCGGACGTCGGCGGTCTTGCCGCAGACGTCGTCGGTCGTGAGCACTTGGGCGCCGGCAACAGCGGGCGCGCCGGCAACAAGGGCGATGGCGCAGGCAAAGCCGGCGGCAAGCTGGGCGGAGCGTTTTGCAAAAGAGGTGAGGGACTTCACAGATTTCGCTTTCGACGGGATGGTCTCTTCTGGCACTAGAGTATATCGTTTGCCGGCGACGACGATCGTTGCGTGCGCGCATGGCCCGCATTCGTGCTCGAATGGGCGCAAGGGTGCTTAAGGTCGACTTAATCGCCCACGCTTGTTGTGTGTGGCGGGCGCCGCCTCGGGCATAATGGAGCGCGAGAGGAGCACGCATGAACGAGCGCATACTGGTAGTTGATGACGAGAAGGCCATCGCCGACCTGGTTGGTATCTACCTTACAAAAGAGGGCTTTGACGTCCAGATCGCCTACAGCGGGGCCGATGCGGCCAAGGCAATTCTGGAACAAGAGTTTGACCTGGCACTGCTCGATGTCATGCTGCCCGATATCGATGGCTTTGAGCTGCTGCGTACCATCCGTGCCAGCCATACCTATCCCGTAATTATGTTGACGGCACGCGATGCCCAGCAGGATAAGATCGAAGGCCTTTCGCTTGGCGCGGACGATTACGTGGTCAAGCCGTTCCGCCCGCTGGAGCTCATCGCGCGCGTTCATGCTCAGTTGCGTCGCTACACCAGCTACGGTAGCCGCGCGCAGGCGACCGAGTTGCCGACCCTCCAGCTCGACGGCCTCGAGATCAACCGTGACGCTCGCTCCGTGACGGTGGACGGTGCGCCGGTGCGCCTCACGCCCATCGAGTATTCCATCTTGCTGTATCTGGCCGAGCATCGCGGCAGCGTAGTGCCCGTGGAGGACCTGTTCCACGCGGTGTGGAACGAGGACTTTATGCCCGGCTCCAACAATACGGTGATGGTGCACATTCGTCACCTGCGCGAAAAGATTGGTGACGACGCTCAGAAGCCGCGTTTTATCAAAAACGTCTGGGGCGTCGGCTACATCATCGAATAACGCTGTTCGCTTGTGAGGATCTTGATATGACAAAAGACGATAGACAGGCGTTCGAGGTGCCCGATCGGCTCTTTGAATACGTGAGGGCGGTCGTCGATAATCGCGCGCTTGCGACGGTGCTGCTCTTTTTGCTGAGTCTGCTGCTAATCGGCATTGATAACATCGCCGGTATCTTGGCGGTGCTACTCATCGGCTTCTTGCTGATCGGTCGCTTTGAAATCGTGCGTCGTTGCGTGGTAATCGGCGGTGCCGCGTGGGTCATGACGCTGGCGATTGGCACCGTGACACTCGGTGGCATTAAGGGACCGGTGCTGTTCGATGCCGGCTTTGTATTCAACATGCTTGGCTTTGTCCTGGCGCTTGCCGTGTGCGTCTTGTTCTTTTGCGGCCGAGCGCTGTATTACCAAGGCTACGAGCAAGGAGAACAGCATGCCGATCGCGTGCTTGCGGCCCGTATCCAGGACCGCCTGATCGATCATCCTGACGCCTGGGACAACATCGACGGAGACTTCCTGGAGGTCGAGGGTGCGCTCAACCGCGCGCGCGATCGCGAGCGTAAGGTGCAGCAAGCCCTACGCGACGAGTCGCATCGCAAGGACGACTTGGTCACATACTTGGCGCATGACTTGCGCACGCCGCTTGCCAGCGTGGTGGGCTACCTCTCGCTGTTGCAGGAGGCGCCCGACCTGCCGGTTGAGCAGCGCGCACACTTTACGGGCGTGGCGCTCGACAAGGCGCACCGACTCGACGCGCTTATCGAGGAGTTCTTTGATATCACGCGCTTTAACTTCCACGATATTGTGCTCACGCGCGGCTACGTCGACCTGGGATTGCTGCTGGCACAGGTGGCCGATGAGTTTTATCCCATTCTCAACGAGCAGCACAAAGATGTCCAAGTTGATGTGCGCGAGGACCTGACGGTGCTCGTAGATGGCGATAAGATGGCTCGCGTGTTCAACAACATCATGAAAAACGCCATCGCCTATAGCTACGAAGGATCGACCATCACGATTGAGGCTGGGCACCAAGATGACGGTGGAGTGCGAATTCGCTTTATCAATCAGGGTGATCCGATTCCGGCGGCTAAGCTCAAGGTGATCTTTGAGAAGTTCTATCGCCTGGATGCGGCGCGCGCGACCAATCGCGGCGGCGCCGGGCTTGGCCTTGCCATCGCCAAGGAGATCGTTGCGGCGCACAGCGGCACCATTGCGTGCGAATCGACACCCGAGCACACGGTGTTTACCATTGCGCTGCCCGCTGCATAACCAGCGTGCCCTTACAAACACTTGACAATGCGCTCACGTGCGTATGAGCCGCGATTTCTACTATCGATACTGCTGAATTGATATCGATATGGAGGTATGCGGTATGACGGCTGCTGCGGCGATGGAGCCTATGGAGCTTGAGGAACTCATGGAGGCGCAGGCCGAGGCCGCGCACGAGCGCGAAGTTGGGGATGCGACTCGCCCCACGGCGCATGACCTTGCCGTCTCGCCGACGCGCATCGATGTTGAGGGTCTTGACCTGTTTTACGGCGACCATCATGCGCTCAAGGACGTGAACATCAAAATTCGCGACAAGCAGATCACCTCGTTTATCGGGCCTTCGGGCTGCGGAAAGTCGACGCTGCTGCGCTGCTTTAACCGTATGAACGACGATATCAAGGATTGCCGCATTGAAGGCAAGATTGCACTCGACGGTCAGGATATCCTGGGCGATTACGATATCTGCCGCTTGCGCCAGCGCGTGGGTATGGTGTTCCAACGCCCCAATCCGTTTCCCATGAGCATCTACGACAACGTCGCCTACGGTCCTCGCGGCATGGGAGTGCGCGACCGCGTCGTGCTCGACGAGTTGGTCGAGGACTCCCTGCGCCGCGCTGCCCTGTGGGACGAGGTCAAGGACAAACTGAAGGAGTCGGGCCTGGGTCTTTCGGGCGGCCAGCAGCAGCGTTTGTGCATCGCCCGTGCACTGGCCGTGCAGCCCGACATTCTGCTGATGGACGAGCCGACCTCGGCGCTCGACCCCGTATCGACGCTGGTGGTGGAGCAGCTGGCCTGCGAGCTCAAGGAGACCTGCACGCTGGTGGTCGTTACGCACAATATGCAGCAGGCTGCGCGCATCTCCGACTCGGTCGCGTTCTTTTTGCTGGGCGAGCTGGTGGAGCATGCGCCCGCCGCTCAGCTCTTCAAAAACCCGACCGATCCGCGCACGGCGGATTATTTGACGGGCCGTTTTGGCTGATACCATCTAGTGCAGGTGCCTTTAGGGTTAAGATGCGGTCATATCGGCCGCAAAGGGGTTCAACATGATCTATTACGTCGAGGACGATGACAACATCAGGGATTTGACAGTCTACGCGCTGCGCAAGCAGGGAATCGAGGCCGAGGGCTTTTCGTGTGATGGCGAGTTTAAAGCTGCCGTGGCGCGACGGGTGCCCGATGCTGTGCTGCTCGATATCATGCTGCCCGACACCGATGGCTTGGCGATTATGCGTCGCCTGCGTGCCGATCGCCTGACGGCGACGGTGCCCATCATGATGCTTACCGCCAAGGACACCGAACTCGACAAGGTGATGGCGCTCGATGGCGGTGCCGACGATTACCTGACTAAGCCGTTTTCGCTCATGGAGCTTGCGAGCCGCTGCCGCGCACTGCTGCGTCGCGGCGGCATGGTCAAGCAGGCGAGCGATGTGCTCAGCGTGGGCGACATCGTGCTTTCGCCCAGCCATCGCGAGGTGACCGTTGCCGGCGAGCCGCTTAAGCTCACCCTGCGCGAGTTCGACCTGCTCGAGTACCTCATGCGCAAGCCCGGTGTGGTCTTTACCCGCGAGTCGTTGCTGCAGAGCGTGTGGGGCTGGGACTTCGACGGCGGTTCGCGCACCGTTGACGTGCACGTGCAGACGCTTCGCCAAAAACTGGGCGAGCATGCCAGCGCCATCGAGACCGTGCGCGGCGTGGGCTACCGCTTGGCTGAGCCTTCTGCCGGTGATGGTGCCGAAGGTGACGACACCGCGTCCACCGCATCGGAGGAGTAACCCGTGGTCTTCGCCCCCCAGGGAAAACAAACGCTATCGCACCGCGTTTTTGTGACGATCTTTGTTTGCGCCATGGCGGTTATCGTGGCGTTTACGGTGCTGGGTGCGTTCTTTGTGCAAAACACCTTGGCGGATGCCACGAGTGCCAATCTGGCGCAGGAAACCGAGCTCATTGCTGCCGCCCTCGACGAGCAGCAGGAGCCCGTCCCGTTCTTGCGTAGCCTCGATCGCGAGGACTTACGCATCACGCTGATTAACAAGGATGGATCGGTTGCCTACGACAACGAGGCGTCGCCTTCCACACTGCCCAACCATGGCGATCGCCCCGAGGTCATCGAGGCCTTTGAGAGTGGTTCGGGTTCCGCGGAGCGCGCAAGCTCTACGCTCGACGAGATTATGCTGTATCGCGCCGTCGCCCTTGATAACGGCCAGGTTGTCCGCTTGGCGCAGGCCCAGCCTGGCGTTGCGGCGATTTTGCTGTCGATGGTGGCGCCGATGCTGCTTATCGCAGCAGCGGGTGCGGTACTCTCGTTTTTCATGGCGCGCCGCGAGTCCCGTGCCATCATCGCGCCGTTGCAAGAGGTGGATTTGGACCACCCGCGCCGTAGCTATGAGCACGCCTATGCCGAGATGGTCCCCATGCTTGAGCGTATCGAGTCGCAGCGCCAGGAACTCAAGCGCCAAATGGCGGTGCTAGCGGACAACGACCGTATGCGCCGCGAGTTCACGGCGAATATCACTCATGAGCTCAAGACGCCGCTTACGGCGATTTCGGGCTATGCCGAGCTCATCGCAAACGGCATGGTTGAGGGCGAGGATGACCTGCGCAACTTTGGCGGTCGTATCTATCGTGAGGCGGGCCGCTTGGCAGCGCTTGTCAACGATATCCTTACGCTGTCTAACTTGGACGAGGCCGAGCGTGCGACTGAGGGCGAGGCGGTGCCCATTGGGTCCACGGAGCCTATTGAGCTCTCGCGTGCCATCTACACGGTTGAGCAGCGTCTTGAACAGGTCGCCCGTCAAGCGAATGTGACGATAAGTCATGAGACCAAGCCTGTGGTCATCGAAGGCGTGTCGCGCTTGATTGACGAGCTCATCTACAATCTGGCAAGCAACGCCATCCGCTACAATCGACCCGGCGGTATGGTTGCGCTGCAGTGCGGCACCAACGACGAAGGTCATCCGTTCCTCGCGGTCGCCGACACGGGAATCGGTATCGCGCCTGAAGAACAGGGCAAGGTATTTGAGCGGTTCTATCGCGTGGACAAGAGCAGGTCTAAGGCACGCGGCGGAACCGGCCTGGGGCTTGCCATTGTCAAACATGCGGCCCTGTATCATCACGCCACGCTCGATCTGTCGAGCGAGTTGGGCGTGGGAACCACCATTACGGTGACGTTTCCCATACAGCAGGACGAGCCATTCGCATAGCGATACAACATAGATATTGATGTAGACGCCGCATCGGACTTTCGGGTGCGGCGTTGTTGTGCAATTTTACGATTGCTTCCGTCATTTTTACAGGAGAGCCTGTTTCTTATGTATAGAGTTTGGTCTCGGTAAAAAGATGCGATAACATACGGACAGTTTTGTCAATCCGAACTGGGGAAATGAAAGGCAAGCTGCATGACCCTTCTCGAACTGTTCCAGCTGCTCAAAAAGCACCTCAAGCTGGTCATCACCCTTCCGGTGGTCTGCGCGATCGCCATGGGCATCGTGTCCTTCGTTGCGATGGACAACACCTATACCGCGACGACGAGCATGTACATTCTCGCCAAGACCGACGATAGCGGTCAGATGAGCTACAACGATCTCTCGGCGAGCCAGATGCTTTCCAACGATATCGCCACGCTGCTTGATAGCGATAGCGTTAAGAGCGGCGCCGCCAAGGAACTGGGACTCACCGATCTGGATGACTACAAGGTGTCTGTTTCCTCCGAGACCACCACGCGTGTCATTACGCTTTCGGTTACCGGCACCGATGCCAAGGAGACGGCTAAGGTCGCAAAGGCCATAGCTAGCTCGGTGAGTACGGTCGCTCAGAACGTCGGCGCTGCCCAGAGCATCAACGTTATCGACGAGGCTAAGACCCCCGAAGCCCCCAGCGGTCCCAAGCGTATGCTGTACGTTGCTGTCGCGTTCCTCGCGGGCATCTTTATCGCAGTTGCCTATGTCGTTTTGGCAGACATGCTCAATACCCGCATCCGCGGTGCCGAAGAGGCAGAAGAGCTCCTGGGCATTCCCGTTGTTGGCCGAATTCCGGCTATGAAAGGTGGTAAATAGGCATGGCTAAGGCAAAGAACACCGACAAGCTCGTTGTACAGAATGCCGCCAAGACCCTTCTGGCCAACATCCGCTTTGCGAGCGTGGACGACCCCATTCGCACCATCACCGTTACCTCCTCGATTCCCAACGAGGGCAAGTCTACGGTTTCCATTAACCTTGCCCAAGCTATCGCCACCAGCGGCAAGAGTGTCCTGCTGGTCGAGGCTGATATGCGTCGCAGGTCCCTTGCCGATATGCTCGGCGTTCGCTCCCGCGGCGGACTCTATGCTGTCCTGTCCGAGCAGGTTTCTATCGACCAGGCGATTGTCGAGACAGGTCAGAAGAATTTCTACTTCCTCGATGCCGAGCCGCACATTCCCAATCCTGCCGACATCATCGTCTCTCACCGCTTTGCCAAGCTGGTAAAGGCGCTGTCCGCCAAGTTCCAGTATGTCATCTTCGATGCTCCCCCGGTCGGCACCTTCATCGATGCTGCCGAGATCGCAAGTCTGACCGACGGTGCGCTTTTTGTCGTGCGTGAGGATTTCACCAAGCGCGAGGAGGCGCTCAACGCCATCGGTCAGCTTAAGAAGTCCGAGAAGGTCAAGCTCATCGGTACCGTTATGAACTATTGCGAGACCGAGACCAGCGAGTACTACTACTCCTACTACACCAAGGACGGTAAGAAGGTGAAGAAGGGCTCCGACGATCAGGGGACTTCCAAAAAGGGCATCTTCACCAACCGAGCAAACGTTTAGTTGATTAAGGCTGACCTATGCGTGACATTCATTGCCATATCTTGCCGGGTGTAGACGACGGCGCCGCCGATCTCGATGAGAGCTTGGCGATGCTCGAGGCTGCCAAGCGGGCTGGTGTAACCAGAATTGTTTGCACTCCTCACTGCCGCGATCCCTATTTTGATTACGACAAGATGTGGGATGCCTTTGAGCTACTGCGCGATAACGCTGACGGTTTTCCGCTTCAGATGGGCTTCGAGGTCAACCATCGAAAGCTCGTTGAGCTTGGTATCGATGCCGCGGAGCACCTGCATTTCGATGGAACCAATGAGTTCCTGCTCGAGCTTTCGACGCATGCCGATGCGTATGCGTTTAGAGAGTACGAGAGCACGATTTACGATTTGCAGTGCCGTGGCTACCAGGTGATCATCGCTCATCCTGAGCGCTATCGTGCGGTTCAAAAGGATGTAAGCGTGGCGGAGCGCCTGGTCGATATGGGCTGCAAGCTGCAGGCTTCGGCGGACTTTATTGCCGGCGGTCGCTTTGGTCGCGAGAAAAAGCCGGCACAGCGCCTGTTCGATCAGAACCTGTACAGCTTCATCGCGAGCGATGCCCATAACGTGGGTCATTACGACTGCCTGGCGAAGGCTCGCGCGAAGTTTAGCGTACGCGGAGCTCATTTTCGCTAAAATCTGTCCCTAACGTTCGCATTGAATGAAAGGGCAGCCATGGATATCCAACTTAAGACGGGATGCTTTGATGACGCGGCGTTGGTGCGCCGCGTCGTTTTTATGGACGAGCAGGGCTACGAGAATGAGTTCGACGCTATCGACGAGGATCCGAACTGCCTTCATGTGACGCTCTATGTAGACGGCGAGCTTGCCGGTTGCTCGCGCGTGTTTCCCGAAGAGCTTGAGCGCGCGGCTGACGCAGAGGCTCCGGTGTCGCCGGCGTGCGACTTGGACGAAGGTGTCGCGGCGGGGGAGACCTACATTATGGGGCGCGTGGCCGTGCTGCCGAGCATGCGCCGTCGCGGTCTGGCGAGCAAGATTGTCGAGGCCAGTGATGCCGCCGCGCGTGATGCCGGTGCCAAGCTCATTAAGCTGCATGCGCAGGAATACGTGCTGCCGCTCTATGTCAAGGCGGGCTACACGCAGATTGCCCCGGTGGACTATGAGGATGAAGGCCAGCCTCATGCCTGGATGGCCAAGCGCGTAGATGGCAGATAGGGACGTTCCTTTCCTGCCGGCAGTTTGGGACACTCCTTGGCAATTGGCGCTTTGGAGCGCTCGGACATACAGTTTTTCGATTCCGTATGTATATATGCGCGCTAATGGGTTATAAAATCTAAGTCTGAACATAGCAGGTCTGCGATGCGGCTCGGGCGACCGGGCCGTTTTTTGCGGACAGGGGTAGCGCGAAAGGACTGCACATGCGTCAATTTAAGACCGAGAGCAAAAAATTGCTCGACCTCATGATCAACTCCATCTACACCAACAAGGAAATCTTCCTGCGCGAGCTTATCTCCAACGCGAGCGATGCCGTCGACAAGCTCAACTTTAAGAGCCTGCAGGACCCGAGCGTTAAGATCAACCAGGGCGACCTGGCCATTCGCGTCTCCTTCGATAAGGATGCCCGCACCATCACGATTTCGGATAACGGCATCGGCATGACCGCCGAGGAGCTCGAGCGCAACCTGGGCACCATCGCCCACTCCGGCTCCGAGGAGTTTAAGACCGAGAACGCCGAGCAGCAGGGCTCCGATGTCGACATCATCGGTCAGTTTGGCGTGGGCTTCTACTCGGCTTTTATGGTCGCCAGCCATGTGAAGGTCGTCAGCCGCGCTTATGGCGAGGATACCGCCCACGTTTGGGAGTCCGACGGTCTTGAGGGCTACACCATCGAGGACGGCGAGCGTGCTGAGCACGGTACCGATGTCATTCTGACGCTGCGCGAGAACGAGAAACTCGACGCCGACGGCGAGGCCGAGACCTACGATCGCTTCCTGACCGAGTGGGGCCTCAAGAGCCTGATTCAGCAGTACAGCAACTATGTGCGCTACCCGATTCAGATGATGGTGAGCAAGAGCCGCCAGAAGCCCAAGCCCGAGGACGCTGGTGACGACTACAAGCCCGAGTACGAGGACTATCAGGAGCTCGAGACCATCAACTCCATGACGCCGATTTGGAAAAAGCGCAGCTCCGACGTTGAGCAGAAGGATTACAACGAGTTCTACAAGTCCACGTTCCACGACTTTGACGATCCCGCGCGCACTATCAGCTTCCATGCCGAGGGTACGCTTGAGTACGATGCGCTGCTGTTTGTGCCGGGCCGCGCCCCGTTCGATCTGTACAGCAAGGACTACGAGAAGGGCCTGGCGCTCTACAGCTCCAACGTGCTGATTATGGAGAAGTGCGACGACCTGCTGCCCGACTACTACAACTTTGTCCGCGGCGTCGTGGATTCTGCCGACGTGTCGCTCAACATCTCGCGTGAGACGCTGCAGCAGAACCGTCAGCTCAAGGCCATCGCCAAGCGCGTGGAGAAGAAGATTACCGCCGATCTTGAGGATATGCGCGACAACGACCGCGAGGCCTACGAGAAGTTCTTTGAGAACTTTGGCCGCGGTCTTAAGTACGGCATCTACTCGAGCTATGGCATGAAGGCCGATGAGCTCGCCGACCTGCTACTGTTCTGGTCTGCCAAGGAGCAGAAGATGATTACCCTGGCCGAGTATGCCAAGGGCATGCCCGGGGATCAGAAGGCCATCTACTACGCCGCCGGCGACTCGCGTGAGCGCTTGGCCAAGATGCCCGTGGTAAAGGGTGTGCTCGACCGCGGCTATGACGTGCTGTTGCTGACGCAGGATGTGGATGAGTTCACGTTCCAGGCTATGCGTGAGTACGTTGCCGCCGATATGCCTAAGATCTACGAGGACGACGCCGCCCGCGAGGCTGCCGAGAAGGCCGTTGCCGACGGTGCCGAGCCCGAGGTCGAGGATCGTCACCTGGAGCTCAAGAACGTCGCGACTGGCGATCTTGATCTGGCGACCGAGGACGAGAAGAAGGAGGCCGAGGACGCCACCAAGGAAAACGAGGACCTCTTTAGCGCTATGAAGGAGGCGCTCGGTGACAAGGTCGAGAAAGTTGCCGTCTCCGCGCGCCTGACCGATGCCCCCGCTTGCATCACCACCGAGGGTCCGCTTTCGCTCGAGATGGAGAAGGTGCTCCAGAAGGGACCCGAGGGCGCGCCCGACGGCATGCCCAAGAGCCAGCGCGTGCTCGAGCTCAACGCCAAGCACCCGGTCTTTGACAAGCTTGTCGCTGCCCAGAAGGCAGGTGACGCCGACAAGATCAAGCAGTACTCCGGCCTGCTCTACGATCAGGCCCTGCTGGTCGAGGGTATCCTCCCCGAGGACCCCGTTGCCTTCGCGGCGGCTGTCTGCGAGCTGATGTAACTAGGGGGGTTACGCGGTTCTACGAACCGCGTAACTACTCGACGCTGCCCTTCGTTCCGCCGTTCTAACGAACGGCGGACCAGCCGACGCTGCGCGGGCACCAGAGCGACAACTTGTCATTCAAAGAGGACGGCATGACCAGAAGGTCTATGCCGTCCTCTTTTCATGCCAATTTGTTCGCTCTGGTGCCCGCTCGCTG
>UQPI01000047.1 GCA_900542945.1 uncultured Collinsella sp. | reverse complement strand
CCCCGCCGTATCCAGGGCTGCTTTGTCTCGGATGATGAGATCAACGAGATTGTCGAGTTCGTCAAGTCGCAGAGTGAGCCAGACTACCACGAGGAGATCCTGTCTGCCGTGGCGCCCGCTTCCATGTCCATGGCGGGTGGCGGAGGCATTGTCCGCACCGGAGTAGCCGAGCCGCAAGACGATGATCCACTCATTTGGGAAGCCGCCCATATTGTGGTGGAATCGCAGCTTGGCTCCACATCTGGCCTGCAACGTCGTCTGAAGGTTGGCTATGCGCGTGCCGGGCGTATTATGGACATGCTGGAAGAAAAGGGTGTCGTCGGCCCGCCCGACGGTTCCAAGCCGCGCGAGGTCCTGTTGGACGAGGAGGGGCTTGCCGCGCTGGAATCTGTCGACGCCGAGATGGCACGTGAAGATCGTGAGTTTGGAGGATTCTGATGGCTGCACGCTTTGGTGACATGCTGCTCGAGCAGCGTCGCCGAATGGGCCTTTCCATTCAGCAGGTCGCCAACACCATCAAAATCAGGCCGCAGATCATCGAGTTTTTCGAGACCGGTAACTTTGCTTCGATGCCGCCGCGCGGCTATGCGCAGGGCATGATTTCGAGCTATGCTCGTTTTTTGGGCCTCAATCCGCGCGAGGTCGTCAATGCCTACTTTGACGACCTGATGGCATACGAACGCGAGACGTCGCAGCAGGGCGGTCGTTTTCAGGACGCCGCCGGCTACGTCAATTCGCGTTCCTCTGTCGATAACGGGCGCTTCCTGATGGTTCAGGGTGGTCGCTCAACGCGTTATGGTCAGCGTCCGCAGCAGGCTGGCTATATTACCGAGACGGGGTCCAGTGAGGAAATCCGTTCTCAGCGCGATCGTTTCCGCAGCACGCCTATGCCCGACGATCGTGCGCTTCCCGCTGCCCGCGGTGTGGTGCGCGATCCCCGTGTCGGCTACGGAGATGGCGGCTATTCCGATCGTGGCTACCGTGGTGTCTCTGCCGGTCGTGCTCTCGGTGGCTATGCGGACGCCGATGCCACGCAGGTGACGCCGCGTCTTCGCTCTCAATCACAGCCGTATGGCCAGCGCTCTTCGGCTCCGCGTGCGGGCCAGCGTGGCTATCAAGGCCGCGGTGAACTTGCGCCCCGCTCGGGTCAGCGCAGCCTTCAGGGCCAGGGTGGCTATCGCGGCCGTTCCGACAGCAATCGTGGTCGTATGCCTCAGGGAGGTGGCCGCAGCAGTTCCAGTCGTGGACGCGGCGGTTCCCGTACTCCTCAAAACAACGGTCTCGATCCGCGTATCGTCTACGCCGGCATCGGTGCCGTGGCGTTGCTGCTGATCGTGCTCATCGTGGTACTTCTGCGCGGCTGCGCATCTTCGATGCCCGAGACCACGCCCGAGACGCCCACTGCTACCAAGACGACGCCCAAGAAGTCTTCTAAGAAGACCGAAACGGTCGACGAGGATGAGGACACCGATGAGGCGACGGATGAGTCGACCGATTCGGACTCCACCAAGACGACGGCTAAAAAGGAAGAAAACGAGGTAACGAAGGTCAAGGTCTCCGTTGCCAAGGGAAAGACCGCCTGGATTGAGGTCAAGGTCGATGGCAAGTCGGTCTATGGCGCCCAGGCGACTGGCCCCTTTGAGCAGGAGTACACGCCTGAGTCCTCGATCGAGATCACCACGTCCAAGCCTTCCGATGTCACCGTTACCAAGAACGGCGAAAAGGTCCGTTACGATACCAAGACCTCGGGCGTGGCGCGTGTGACGATCACCGTTCCCAAGAAGGAGACGACTGGTTCCGAGAATGGTGAAAGTTCTGATGGTACCGACACCACCGATGGTACCGACACCACCGACGGCACCGATGCCCAGTCCACGGATGGCGCCGATACCGCAACTGATGACCAGACGCCCACCGATTCTACCGACTATTCGTACGATAGCTACTAAGCCGCTCGTACGCGAAAGGAAACATCATGGCTAAAGATTCCAGCTTCGACGTCGTGTCCGAGGTCAACATGCAAGAGGTCGACAACGCCTTCCAGCAAACCACGCGCGAGATTTCCCAGCGCTATGACCTGAAGGATTCCGGCGCCACGATCGAGCTTTCGAAGGGCGACAAGCTCTTTACGATCAACGCCCCGGCCGACTTTGTCTCCAAGCAGATTATCGACGTGCTGAGCTCCAAGCTCATCAAGCGCGGCATCGACCTCAAGGCTGTCTCGTGGGATGCTCCGCAGGCGGCATCGGGCGGCACCGTGCGCGTGCTCGGCCATATCGTCGAGGGTATCGACCAGGCGACCGCCAAGAAGATCAACAAGGACATCAAGGACCAAAAGCTCAAGGTCAAGGTGACTATCGAGGCCGACAAGCTGCGTGTTTCCTCTGCTTCGAAGGACGCGTTGCAGACCGTGATCCAGTTCCTGCGCGACCAGGACTACGGCCAGCCGCTGCAGTTCACCAACTACCGCTAATATCATTCGAAAGGACTGCTCTCCAACATGGATACACCGTTGGGCTCCGTGCTCTACATCACCCTCGGGTGCGCTAAGAACGAGGTTGACACCGACCGCATGCGTTCTCTTTTGACCGCCGCGGGCTACGAGGAGGCATTCGACCCACAGGATGCCGATATCGCCATCGTCAATACATGCTCGTTCCTCGCCTCCGCAACGTCCGAGAGCATCGAGACCACGCTCGAGCTCGCCAACGAGGTTCAGGACGGCGTTCGTTCTTGTCCCATCGTCATGTGCGGCTGTGTGCCGTCGCGCTATGGCGACGACCTGCCCGATGAGCTGCCCGAGGTCGCTGCCTTTGTGAAGGCCGACGAGGAGGATGGCATCGTGACGGTCATCGATGGCGTGCTGGGTGTCGAGCGCGAGATTGCCGCCTATATTCCGCAAGTCAAGCGCACTGTCGAGGGCGCTGTCGCCTACGTCAAGATTTCCGATGGCTGCAACCGCTTCTGCAGCTTCTGCATGATTCCGTATATCCGCGGTCGTTATCACTCGCGCAATGCCGAGAGCATTATCTCCGAGGTACGCGACCTGGTTGCCGGCGGTGTGCGCGAGATCGTGCTGATCGGCCAGGACACGGGTATTTGGGGCACCGACTTTGCCGACGAAGACGTCACCGATGGCTCGCCGCGCAATCTGGCGCAGCTGCTGCATGCCGTCGCCGAGGCCGTGCGCCCGCACAACGTCTGGGTCCGCGTGCTCTATCTGCAGCCCGAGGGCATGACCGACGAGCTTATCGATACGATTCGCGATACGCCCGAGGTGCTGCCTTATATCGATATCCCCGTGCAGCACTGCGACGCGCGCATCCTCAAGGCTATGCGCCGTTCTGGTTCGCGCCAGGAGCTCGAGGACCTGTTCCGCGATCTGCGTGAGCGTATCCCCGGCATCGTGATCCGTTCCACGGCCATGGTCGGCTTCCCGACCGAGACCGACGACGAGTTCCGCGACCTTATCGACTTTATGGACACCGTCGGCTTTGACTACACGAGCGTCTTTGCCTACTCGCAGGAGGAGGGCAGCCTGGCCGCCAAGATGGAGGGTCAGGTCGATGAGGAGGTCAAGCTCGAGCGCGCCCAGGAGGCCATGGACCTGGCCGAGTCGCTCGGTTTTGCCGCCACCGCCGCACATGTGGGCGAGCGCGCCCAGGTGATCGTCGACGGCATCGAGGAGACCGAGGACGGCGCCGAGCTGATCGGCCATGCTTGGTTCCAGGCGCCCGATTCCGATGGCGCGGTGCACTTGGACGCCAGCGAGGCGTCCGTGGGCGATATTCTGACGGTCGAGTTTACCGATAGCTTCTGCTATGAGCTTATCGGCCATGTTGTGGAGTAGGAGAGCATCGTGGCAAACGAGAGCAATAAGGAACTGACGAGTGTTTGGACGCCCGCCAACATCGTGACGTGCGTTCGCATCGTCTTTATCCCGGTGTTCATGATCGTGTCGGCGCTTTCTCACACGAGTGTTGCCGGTACAGATTGGAGCACCTTCGACGGCCCGCTCGCCGCCGCAGCCTTCATTCTGTATGTTATCCTGTCGTGCACCGATAAAGTTGACGGCTATCTGGCGCGTTCGCGCAATGAGATTACCGATTTCGGTAAGTTCTTGGACCCCATCGCCGATAAGCTGCTGGTGTTCTCGGCTCTGCTGCTGTTCTTGGATTTTGGCGCGGTGACCGTGTGGTCCGTGTTCATTATCCTGTTCCGTGAACTGCTGGTGAGCGCCCTACGCATGGTCGCGAGTGCGGCCGGTGTGGTCGTTGCGGCCGATAAGCTCGGCAAGTACAAGACGGCAACCACGATGGTCTCTATCTGCGGTTACCTGTGCGTTTTTGCGATGGCCGGCTTGCACCTTGGCCCGGTGGCGCTGACGCTCGGCATCTACTCGGTGTCGCGCTTCCTGTACGCCGTTGCCGTTGTCCTGACCGTTATCTCGGGCGCCCAGTACTTCTGGAACTGCCGCAAGATCGTCTTTTCGGTATAGGTCCTGGTGGGTATGACGGACTCTTTTGAGCAGATTTCCGCACATAATGAGGAGCTGGCGCGTGATATTGTCGAGCGCGCGAGCGCTCGGGGCGTGACGGTTTCGACGGCTGAGTCGCTGACGGCTGGTATGATCGCCTCGACGATTGCCGATATCCCGGGTGCCTCGGCGGTGCTGCGTGGCGGTGCGGTGACCTACTGCGATGAGATCAAGCATCATGTTCTGGGTGTTGAGCAGGAGACGCTCGACCGCTATACCGCGGTGTCACATCAGACCGCGCGCGAGATGGCGGCGGGTTCGCTGGAGCTGTACCAGAGCGATATTGCCGTGAGCGCAACGGGTTATGCCGGCCCCGGCGGCGGCACTGAGGACGATCCGGCTGGCACTTTCTATATTGGCTGGGCGTATCGCGCGGCTGATGGGGAAGTGCCGGTCGTGGACTCTGTGCGCTGCCACTATGAGGGCGACCGTTCGTGTGTTCGTGCCCATGCGGTCGCGGAGGCATTGGGACGCATTGCTCTTGTGCTCAACTCTATGGAATAGACGTGTTTTCAGGGGCCTTAGGGCCCCTTAATTGTGGAGATAGGGGCCCCTGACGAATTTAGCGTTTGCGCTGGTTATAGGTGTATTCTTGCCTTCCTTGTTCTTATTCGGCCCTTTGTGGTCAAGCATTTGGTCAGTGTTTGGTCGGCGTTTGGTTGGGTTTTGGAAAGACTGCCTGCATATGATTGGCCTGAACGGTTGACCACGAACAGCCGTTCGTTTACTATCAATGCAGGTTGTTAAGAGGAGGGCTATTCATGGCCAAGAATTCAGGTCCCGTACGTACCGTTCATGCACCCACGACGGGTAAAGAGCGCGAAGAGATGATCGCCACCACCAAGGCCGAGATCGAGAAGAAGTTCGGTCAAGGCTCCATCATGAGGTATGGTGACGGCGGCCCCGAGCTTGAGGTTGAGGCCATCCCCACGGGCGCTCTGGCACTCGATGCCGCTCTGGGTATCGGCGGTGTGCCGCGCGGCCGTATCGTCGAGATTTACGGTCCTGAGTCCTCCGGTAAGACGACGCTTTCGCTCGAGATCCTGGCCGAAGCCCAGGCAATGGGTGGCGTGGTGGCATTTATCGATGCCGAGCACGCGCTCGATCCCACGTATGCCGCGCGCATTGGCGTGGATATCGACGAGGTACTGATTTCCCAGCCTGATACGGGTGAGCAGGCGCTCGAGATTGTTGACATGCTCGTGCGTTCCGGCGCCATCGATGCCATCGTCGTCGACTCCGTCGCCGCGCTGACCCCGCGTGCCGAGATCGAGGGAGAGATCGGCGATACCACGGTCGGTTTGCAAGCTCGTCTGATGAGTCAGGCGCTCCGCAAGCTCGCCGGCTCGCTGTCCAAGTCCAACACGACATGCATCTTCATTAACCAGCTGCGAGAGAAGATCGGCGTCATGTTCGGCAACCCCGAGACCACGACGGGCGGCCGCGCCCTTAAGTTCTTCTCTTCGGTGCGTATCGACATTCGCCGCATCGACAGCATTAAGCTTAAGGATGAGGTTATCGGTAACCGCGTGCGTGCCAAGGTCGTTAAGAACAAGGTGGCAGCTCCGTTCCGTTCTGCTGAGTTCGACATCATGTACGGTACGGGCATCTCTAAGGAGGGCTCGATTCTGGACATGGCTGTCGAGTGCGGCATTTGCAAGAAGATGGGCTCCTGGTTTGCCTATGGCGAGGACAAGCTCGGCAACGGTCGCGAGGCCGCCAAGGCGTTCCTGCGCGAACACCCCGATTGCGCCGACGAGATTGAGCATAAGGTCCGCCTTGCCTGCGGGCTTGAGTTTGATGACGATGCTCCGTCCGAGGTCGAGCTGACCGATCAGCCTGCGCCTGAGGAGTTTGACGAGCTTTACGCCATCGATGGTTCCGCCATGCTCGATGATGACGACGAGTAGCGGTTACGCTCATGTCGTATACGGTGACCGAGGCCACGGTCGTCTTTCCCGATAAGAAGGCGGCCTCCTCTTTCTCGAGCGGGTATGCGTCCAAAAAGCCTTGCGCACATATCGATTGTGAGCTTGAGGGCGGTTTTGAGCGGTCCATTTGGATTCCCGTGCGGGTCGCGCGCCTGTATGTCAAAAATCGCCCCGATCTTCCCTGTGATTGGGATAACTTTCGTGAAGCGGTGCAGCTCATCGAGCGTAAATGTGCACTTACCATGGTGACCGAAATGCTATCGCGACGCGACCATGCGACGGGTGAGGTCTGTGACAAGTTGGCACGCTACGGCTTTCGCCAGCCCGCGATCGATTTCGCCGTCGAGCGCGCCACCGAGTATCGCTTTTTAGACGAGAACCGCTTTTGCTCGTACTTTATCGAGGAACGCAAGCGGCGCGGTTGGGGACAGCGTAAAATCGAGACCGAGCTCAAGCGCCGTCATGTCGTGCTCGATGACATTCCCGGTTATCCGGAGGATTATTTTGCCGTCGAAGACGATTTGGCGCGTGCGTCAGCCCTGCTCGCCAAGCGGCGTGTTCCAGAGACGCGCGGATTCGAAAAACTGGTTCGGTTTTTGATGGGCAAGGGCTTCTCGTATCACATCGCCGCCGATGCCGTTAAGGCACGTCTCGATGCCGAACGTGAGGAATGTGCGGTTTAGGCGTATGCGTTTTGTGGCCCTGCCGTTCACCGCGTTTTAGCCGCCGTGCTGGAGCCATTTATTTGACAGTTGTTGTGGTTCAACGTACGATAAACACTGTCATTTGCTTTGTGATATGTGCTCATCTGTGATGAGTTTGTTTATATGTTTATCTGTATCCGACCCGCATAAGCTGCGCCCATATTACTCAAATGTCGCGAGCCGTTCGTAAGGACGGTTCGCTTTGTTGTGTAACGAATCCATAAAAAGGAGTGAGCATGCCTATCATCGCAGCGCTCGTTGGCATCGTTTTGGGTGCCATCGCCGCCATTGCCTACATGCGCACCGCCAAGCAGGGTAGTCTTCACGAGGCCGACGAAAAAATCCAGTCGGCACACGCACAGGCTGAGTCCCTGATCGGTGATGCTAAGCGTCAGGCCGAGACCCTCAAAAAAGAGGCTCTGCTCGAGGCTAAAGAGGAGATCATCAAGAACAAGCAGGCCGCCGAGGCCGAGGACAAGCAGCGTAAGAACGAGATTCGTACGCTCGAGAACCGCGTGATGCAGCGCGAGGAATCCCTCGATCGCCGCAACGACGCTCTCGACAAGCGCGAGCATCAGCTGTCCAGCCAGGCCGGTCAGGTCGAGAAGCGCTCCCGTGAGCTCGAGGAGCTCTGCGCAAAGCAGACCTCCGAGCTCGAGCGTATCGCCGACCTTACCCGCGAGGACGCCCACAAGGAGCTCCTCAATAAGGTTCGCGGCGAGGTCACCCACGAGGCCGCCACGATCATTCGCGAGTCCGAGCAGCAGGTTCGCGCCGAGTGCCACAAGACCGCCCAGGAAATTCTGTCTCTGGCGATTCAGCGCTGCGCTGCCGACCACACTGCCGAGGTCACCGTTACCTCCGTGCACATTCCCTCTGATGACCTCAAGGGCCGTATCATCGGTCGCGAGGGTCGCAACATCCGGACCTTCGAGCAGGTTTCCGGCGTCAACCTCGTGATCGACGACACGCCCGAGACCGTCGTTCTTTCGAGCTTCGACCCGGTCCGTCGTGAGACCGCCCGTGTCGCCCTCGAGAACCTCATCGCCGACGGCCGCATTCACCCTGCCCGTATCGAGGAGATGTATCACAAGGCCGCCGACCTGGTTCAGCAGCGCGTGCGCGAGGCTGGCGAGCAGGCTGCCTTCGATACCGGCATCCACGATCTGCACCCCGAGATCGTCAAGACCCTTGGTGCCCTGCGCTACCGTACCTCGTTTGGTCAGAACGTGCTTCAGCATTCCCTCGAGGTCTCTGATCTGTGCGGCGTGATGGCTTCCGAGCTTGGACTGGACGTTGTGACTGCCAAGCGCGCCGGCCTGCTGCACGACCTGGGCAAGGCAATCGACCATGACGTCGAGGGCCCGCATGCCGTCATCGGCGCCGAGCTGGCCCGCCGTTATGGCGAGAAGCCCGTTATCGTCCACGCTATCGAGGCTCACCATGCCGATGTCGACCCCAACACGGTGCTCGATGTCCTGGTGCAGGCCGCCGATGCTGTCTCTGCCTCTCGCCCCGGTGCCCGTCGCGAGTCTGCCGAGAACTACATCAAGCGTCTTGAGAAGCTCGAGGAGATCGCCAACTCCCATGACGGCGTCGAGCGCACCTATGCCATGCAGGCTGGTCGCGAGGTCCACGTCATGGTTCAGCCGGACAAGATCTCCGATGCCCAGTCCACGGTCCTGGCTCACGATATCGCCCATCAGATCGAGGAAGAGATGGAGTATCCCGGTCAGGTGCGCGTCGTCGTGATTCGCGAGAGCCGCGCTGTCGATATCGCTAAATAACATGAGCGACGCGAACGAGCTCATCTCATTTATCGCGTCGATGTCGGGGGAGGGCAACCTTCGCGTCGAGGAGAACCTTGGCGAGGGGTATGTCCGCCTCCGCGTTTCGGAGGCCGAGCGGCGCCAGGCTAAGCACGACATTCAGCATGTCGAGGACATCGTCATCGAAATGCTCCGTAATGCTCGCGATGCCGGCGCCGACAAGGTCTATCTCGCCACGACCAAGGAAGATGGCGTCCGCACGCTTGTCTTTCTGGATAACGGTTCTGGCGTTCCGCAGGATATGCAAGAGCGAATCTTTGATGCCCGCGTTACCTCCAAGCTCGAGAGCATGAAGATGGACCGTTGGGGCGTTCACGGTCGTGGCATGGCATTGTTTTCGATTAAGCAGAACACCGACGAGGCCCGTGTGGTCACGTCCGGTGTCGATCTTGGTTCAGCCTTCAAGGTAAGCGTTGCGGCCGACCGCCTCAGTGAGCGTGCCGATCAGTCCAGCTGGCCCCAGGCCGTCAAGGATGAGGACGGACGTTATGTCTGCGCTCGCGGTCCACATAATATTATTCGCGCTGCTTGTGAGTTTGCGCTCGAGGAGTTGCGTGGTTGCGATGTCTATCTCGGTTCTCCGTCTGAGATTGCCGCGACCCTTTATGCTCAAGCGTCAAGTCGGCTCGATACGTCTCGTCTCCTGTTCATTGATGACGAGAGCGAGCTTCCGGTTGTCGATCGTTTAGGCCTTGCTTCTGATGCCGAGGACTTTATCCGTATTTGTTCGGGTTTGGGTCTTGAGATGTCCGAGCGCACGGCCCATCGCATTTTGGCAGGGCAGATTAAGCCCGTTCGCGGTGTGACCGCGCGTCTGCTGCGCGAGCGTGATTCGTCCTCGCATGCGCCGGCTCCTGTCGATCTCGCGAAGGATCGTCGCGGGCTACGTATTGCCAAGGATGACATGGCACAGTTTTCGCGTGCTGTGGAGCGCGACTTTAATGACCTTGCCGCCCGGTACTATCTCAACCTTTGCGGCGACCCAAAGATCCGTGTTTCGCGTGATCGAATCACCGTGACCTTTGATCTTGCCAAAGAGGAATAGTGCCTTTACCGAGTCCACTCGGTACGATACAGTTATTGCAGTTAAAACGTACTTTTAAATGCAGGAGTTTCTTCATGGATTGCCTGAAGGTATCAAGCAAATCATCGCCAGCGTCCGTTGCCGGCGCCATCGCCGGCATGGTCAAGGATGGTGTACCCGTCAACATCCAGTGTGTCGGCGCCGGTGCCGTCAACCAGGCCATTAAGGCCGTTGCTATCGCGCGCGGTTTTTTGATTCCAACCGGTTTTGATATTTCCTGCGCGCCCGTGTTCTCCGACATCCTCATTAACGGGGAGTCGCGCACGGCCATCCGCCTTTCTATCTACGTTCACCAGATCAATCGAGCTGCTATGGATAACGTCGTCATGGATGATGTTAAGCCTGTGGCATAGCTTCTGCTTGCCTTGTTTCGCTCCCCATCGTTAGGACTTATGCACATGGACCAGCGTTCCGTACGCGATATTCTTGCCGGTAAAACCTACTTTATCCGCACCTTTGGCTGCCAGATGAATCAGCACGACTCCGAGCGTGTGAGCGGTTTGCTTGATTCGTATGGCTGCCTCATGGCGCTCGATCCCGCGCATGCCGATATCGTTGTCTTCATGACTTGCTGCGTGCGCGAGGCCGCCGATACTCGCCTGTACGGTCAGTGCAATTCCTGCAAAAGCCTGCCGCCTTCGCCTTCGGGCAAGCGCGTGGTTGCCGTTGGCGGTTGCATCGCGCAGCGCGATGGCGAGGGCCTGCTCACCAACGTCGATAACGTCAATGTCATCTTTGGCACGCATTCCATTGCACATGTGGCCGAGCTCATTGCCGAGGCGTTCCTTGATGGTAAGCGTCATATCCGCACCAATGAGCATGAGGATACGGATGCCATGAGCATGCCGTGGCATCGCGAGACTCAGTATCACGCCTGGGTGCCCATCATGACGGGCTGCAATAATTTCTGCACCTATTGCATCGTGCCGTACGTGCGCGGTCGCGAAAAGAGCCGCCCCTTCGAGGAGATTGTCGACGAGGTGACCGGTTTGGTGCGCCAGGGCGTGCGTGAGATTACGCTGCTGGGCCAAAACGTTAACTCATATGGTCGCGATCTGTTTGGCAAGCCGCGTTTTGCCGATCTGCTGCGTGCCGTGGGCGATACGGGCGTGGAGCGCATCTTCTTTACGTCTTCGCATCCCAAGGACCTGTTGCCCGAGACCATCGACGCCATGGCCGAGACGCCTGCCGTTATGCCGCAGCTGCACTTGGCCGTCCAGTCCGGTTCGACGCGGATCCTCAAAGAGATGAATCGCCGTTATACACGCGAGGACTATCTGGGCCTTGTCGGTCGCATTCGCAACCGCATGCCCGATATCGCGCTCTCGACCGACATTATCGTTGGCTTCCCGGGCGAGACTGAAGAAGACTTTGAGCAGACGCTCTCACTTGCCGAGACGGTCCGCTATGCTCAGGCCTATACCTTCATCTATTCCAAGCGCGCCGGTACCCCGGCCGCCGAGATTGACGATCCTACGCCGCATGAGGTTATTCTCGAGCGTTTCAATCGCCTGGTTAAGGTTATTGAGACCACGGCACACGAGTATAACCAGGGTGAGCTTCATACTGTGGTTCCCGCGCTCATTGAGGGAACGAGTAAAAAGAACGACGCGGTCCTGCTGGGCAAGAGTCCCAAGAATCAGACTGTGCATGCGCCTATCCCCGAGGGGTACAGTATCGATCAGCTTGTTGGCAAGATCGTTGATGTTGACGTTGACATTGCCAAGACCTGGTATTTGTCCGGCTCCGTTGTGGGCGAGCCTCGCTAATGGTTGCTCCCGGGGCAGGTCTTTCCGCCGTTGCAATCGTCGGTCCGACGGCGGTTGGTAAGAGCGATGTTGCCGACCGTTTGGCAGCTCGTCTTTCGTCCGAAGTGCTGTCGTGCGATGCGATGCAAATCTATCGCGGCATGGACATCGGTACCGCAAAGATGGCGCCCGATGAGTGCACGGCGCCGCTGCGTCTCGTCGACATTGTAGAGCCGGGTGTGGCATATTCTGCTGCGCTTTATCAGGCTGACGCTCGCGCGCATGTTGAACGTCTCCTTGGTTCGGGTTGCCTGCCGGTTTTTTGCGGAGGTACGGGGCTATATCTCAAGGCAGCCCTCGATGAGATGGACTTTCCCTCGGGTGAACTTGAGGACGATCGTCGTGCGGGCTATCAGGAGCTTGCCGAGCGTATTGGCGAGGAAGAACTGCATGCCTTGCTTGCCGAGCGCGATCCAGAATCGGCTGCTGTTATTCATCCCCATAACGTGCGCCGTGTGATTCGTGCGCTCGAGATGCATGATGATGGCGTCTCCTATGCGCAGCAAAAGTCGCAGTTTAGTGTTCCGCACGAGCATTATCATGCCCTATGGTTTGGTCTGACGCGTAATCGCGAGGTGCTCTACGAGCGCATTAACCAGCGCGTCGATCTGATGTTTGAGCAGGGTCTTGTCGATGAGGTCCGCGGTCTTATGGGCCAGGGGCTGGGAGATACCCTGACGTCGATGCAGGCAATTGGCTATAAAGAGATCATTGATGCTTTCAATGGCGTGATGAGCATGGATGAGGCTCGCGAACTCATTAAGATGCGTTCGCGTCGTTATGCCAAGCGTCAGCTTTCGTGGTTTAAGCGCGATGACCGTATCGTGTGGTTTGATATGGATGAATGTACGATCGATGAGGTCGTTGAGGATATCCTGCATCGTATTGAGGCTGCCTAATGCCCCGTTTCCCCCTTGTTCCCACGGCACCCGAGCCCGAGCGTGCCATTTTAGTTGGTGTTGAGTGGCGCGACAATGCATGGCCGCTCGATCGCTCGCTTGATGAGCTGGAGCGTCTTGCCCACACAGCTGGTGCCCAGTGCGTGGCACGCTTGTCGCAGCGTTTGGTAAAGCCGTATCCTAAATCGTTTATCGGTTCCGGTAAGGTAGAGGAGCTGTGCGGCCTGGTGCATCGCATGGATGCCGATGTCATTATTTTTGACGACGACCTGACCCCCTCGCAGCAATCCTATTTGGAGAAAGCCGTGGGCGAGCCGGTAAAGATTATCGATCGTACTGCACTGATCCTGGATATCTTTGGCCTGCATGCTCAGACGCGTGAGGGACGTCTGCAGGTACAGCTGGCACAGCTTCAATATTTGTTGCCTCGCCTGCGTGGCATGTGGAGCCATCTCGCTAAGGAGCAGACGCGCGGCGGCATCGGCTCACGTTTTGGTCAGGGCGAAAGTCAGCTCGAGGTTGACCGTCGCCTCATTCGTAATAAGATCGCTGCGCTTCGTCGTGAGCTCAAGCAGGTTGAACAGCGTCGCGATGTTCAATCCAAGAGTCGCATTGAGTCCCCGGCGTTTCGCGTCGCGTTAGCCGGTTATACCAATGCCGGTAAATCGACGTTGCTCAATCGTCTGACCGGCTCTACGGTACTTTCGCAGGACAAGCTGTTTGCTACGCTCGACCCGACGACGCGTTCGTATCGTCCGCCCGGCGGTCGCGGCATGACGATTACCGATACCGTCGGCTTTATTCAAAAGCTGCCGCATGGTCTGGTCGATGCCTTTAAATCGACGCTGTCCGAGGTTTTGGGTGCCGATCTAATTCTCAAAGTCGTAGATGCGTCTGACGAGGACTATGAGCGGCAGCTGGAGGCTGTCGACCGCGTGCTTGATGAGATCGGCGCCGGAGAGCGTTTAACGCTGACCGTATTCAATAAAATCGATCTTCTCGATAGCGTTGATCGATTGAGTTTTCGTCGTCGTTATCCCGAAGCCGTGCTGTTCTCGGCCCAGACGGGTGAGGGACTCGACGATCTCGTCGACCGCATTGCTCGTGAGGCAGCTGCCACCGATGTGTTGCTCTCCGCTGATATTCCGTATCGCGAGGGCGCTCTCATCACGCTGGTGCATGAGCAGGGCACCCTTCTGCATGAGGAATATCTCGAGGACGGTGTTCGCATTGTGGCGAAGTTGCCGGCTCGTATTGCACCGCGGCTCGAGCGTTATCGCACCGAGTAGACGAGCTCCAAAATGCCCAGAATGATGGGCTGATGCAGCAGATAAAAGGGGAGTGCGTGACGTCCAAGGCTGGCGAGCGCCGGCAGGGGGTTGGCGTAGGCCCAGCTAGGGACGGTCTTATCGATTCCCCGCGCTATGTGTGCGGCGAAGTATCCTGCAAGATACATAAAGATAAACGGGATGATGGGGTAGTAATCACCTGAGACAAACTCAGGGCTCGGAAATCCCAGCCACGCCAGGTAGGGGACAGGGTAGATCGTTTTGGGGATGCTCCAGGTGAGGGCGAACAACACAAGGCATAGGGGCATGCCCCATCTCGCCGTTATCTTCTTAAGGACGGGATCGGTCAACGCCACGATGCCGGTGCATGCGGCCATGCAGTAGATGATGCCAAAATTAACCGAATCGTCGACTGAGACAAGTGTTGTTGCCAACCAGACAACGAGTGCTGCTAAGGCGTATTTGGCGGCACGTTTGATATTGTTGCGCGAAAGAGTGCACATCCAACCCGCGATAAACAAAAATACCCAGCTGATGCTGGCGCGCCAGACGTCTTGAAAGACAGTCTGGGTAAACCAAGGCATATCCCAGCTGTACAGGTAGGCAAGATCATAGCAAGCGTGAAAACCTGCCATAGAAATCATCGTAAACCCGCGGACGGTATCAAATATGGTTATGCGTTTTTGCATTACGAGAACCGGCGCATCAAGCCGACGACTTTGCCCAGGATAACGGGATTCGTTGCATAGATAGGTTCCATGGTGTCGTTCTCGGGCTGCAAGCGCACACGCCCCTGCTCCTTGTAGAACGTCTTGACGGTCGCCGAACCATCAATCATGGCCACGACAATTTCGCCGTTCATGGCACTCTTTTGTTCACGGACGATGATGTAATCGCCATTGAAGATGCCGACATTGATCATTGAGCTCCCATGCACCTCAAGGATAAAGGAACCCTGATCAGTGGCGATTTCGGTCGGGATAGTAAATGTGTCTTCGATATTCTGCTCGGCCAGAATGGGAATCCCAGCCGCGACGCGACCAACGAGCGGTAGCGAGACCGTTCCGCGAGGTGCGGTGGGCTCGTCAGATTTAGAAATTGAGACAGAGGAACCATCCTCGTTAAAGAGTTCCAGGGCACGCGGCTTGGTGGCATCGCGCTTGAGCAGCCCGCGCGCCTCCAGGGCAGAGAGATGGGCGTGCACGGTGCTTGGGGAGGAAAGGCCCACGGCAGAAGCCATCTCGCGCACGCTGGGCGGATAACCCTTCTCCTGCTGATATTCCTTGATGAAGTCGTAAATTTGCTGCTGACGCTTGGTAATTTTGCGAGCCATCAGGGCATCCTCTCTACCCATGTCAAACAAATGTTCGAATTTTGCTTGACAGGAACAACTGTTCGAAGATAATAATAACCGAACATTCGTTCTCGCGCTAGACATTTTTGTCCGCGCGGCTTGATAAAACTGTTCTCAGCAAAACACGCGAGAGGAGAACATGATGAACGCAACGAATATGGTCCAGGGAAACCTCGCCCTTAAGCTCGAGACGCCTGCAGAACCCACTTTTACGGTTGTTCAGGGTGGCCGCTCCGGCATTCAACCTTTGACCGTAAAGCCTGCTCGCAATCAGCAGGCTGTAGTCGCGCCGGCCCGCGTTGCCCTGAAGGTTCCGACGATTGTCGCCGTCGCCGTTGCGCTTACGCTCTTCTTTGTCCTCGCTACTTCGGTCTTTAGCTCTCGTCACGCCGCGTATGCCGAGTCCGTTTCCAACATTACTTACGAGACCATTCGCGTTCAGACTGGCGATTCTCTTTGGTCGCTTGCCGAGGAATATCCAATCGAAGGCCTTTCCACGCAAGAGACTTCCGACATGATCCGTAACGTCAATCATCTGGAGCATGGTTCGCTCGCCGCCGGTGCGCATCTTAAGGTTCCTGCTCGTTCGTAATCATTATCGCGCTGCGCATGGTACCCTTGTTATCGTTTAAGAGGAGGTACCATGCGCTGTCCCAAATGCGGCAAGGCACATACCCGCGTCGTTGATTCTCGTATGCAGGAGTCAAATAACACCATTAAGCGCCGTCGCGAATGTTGCTCGTGTAACTATCGCTTTACAACGTTCGAGCGATGCGAAGACCCAATCGAGGTCATTAAGTCAGACGGAACCAAGCAGCGGTTCGATCGCAATAAGCTGCTCGTCGGCTTGATGCGCGCCACCATCAAGCGCGATATCGACACTAAGAAGCTCAATGAGATTATCGACGACATCGAGGTCGAGCTGCGCTCTCGCACACTGACGGCCGTCACGTCCCATGAGTTGGGTGACATGGTGCTCAAGCGCTTGGCCAAGATTGACAAGGTGGCGTACATCCGCTTTGCCTCGGTCTACCGCGATTTCAAAGACGTCGATGAGTTTCTGCAAGAGCTCGACAAGCTAAGGTGATTCCATGTCCAACATTACCGTCAACATAAAGCGTCTCGATCCCACCGTTGAGCTTCCCAAATACGCCCATCCCACTGATGCCGGCTTGGATTTGCGCTCCAACGAGGACTGCGTCCTGAAGCCCTTCGAACGCCGTCTGGTCTCTACGGGGCTGGCCATCGCCCTGCCCGATGGCTACGCCGGCTTCGTCCAGCCCCGCAGCGGCTTGGCCATCAAGCAGGGCCTGTCTATAGTCAATACGCCGGGCCTCATCGACGCCCACTACCGAGGAGAACTCAAGGTTATCCTCATCAACCTGGATCCCTCCATTAACATTCAAATCAATAAAGGCGACCGCATAGCCCAACTCGTCATCCAAGAAGTCCCCACGGTCAACCTCATAGAAGTAGAAGAACTAGACAAAACCGACCGAGGCAACGGAGGCTTCGGCTCCAGCGGCATCGCCTAGGGCGCTCGTATCCCTCCCGCCCGGGGCTTACCTATATCATTCCAT
>UQPI01000046.1 GCA_900542945.1 uncultured Collinsella sp. | reverse complement strand
GACTTGCAGCGACGGACCTCGGGACGCTCTTACACCACGTCTGCGCGCGCCACCCGGTCACGTTGCAGAATACTCCGTTTTTTGCACGGGCCAGGATGGGGTACCTTGGGAGAACACGGCAGCATCCCGTAAATATATACAATCTGTACCGTAATTTATACAAAACGAAGAGGCAGGCAGCGTAGGGTTGGTGCATTGGGGTGCTTGGTGCGCCAAAATGGGGACCCCACGTGCCGTATACTCTGGCTGGATGTGAAAACGGCTTGACGCGTTGCTGAGCGTAGGGGGAGGGTGTCTAGATGAGCGTATTTGAAATTGTGTTTAGTCCGACGGGTGGAACGGAGAAGGTGTCTTGCCTTGTGGCTGGAGCGCTGGACAAGAATACCGTTACCGTCGATCTGACCGATAGCGGGTTGGATTTCCACGAGGTCTCGATGACGAAGGACGACGTGGCTGTTATCTCCGTGCCAGCGTATGCCGGCAGAGTCCCTGCCGTGGTGGTCGACCGACTGAACATGGTTCACGGCAACGGAGCGCGGGCCGTTCTGGTGTGCGTCTACGGAAACCGCGCGTTTGAGGACACGCTCGTAGAGCTGGAGGACGTTGCGAAGCATGCGGGATTCCGGGTAATCGCGGCAGTTGCAGCCATTGCAGAACATTCCATTGCGCGACAGTTTGCTGCTGGGCGACCGGATGCGCAGGATGCGGCGCAGCTCGCAGAGTTTGCGCAGCAAATTCAGCAAAAGCTGTTGGCTGAGGATACATCCGAGCCCTCTATTCCCGGCAATCGTCCTTACAAACAAGCCAGAGGTCACCGCATGGCACCTGAGGCAACAGAGGATTGCGTCTCCTGCGGTGCATGCGCCGCGGCGTGCCCCGTTTGTGCTATCGACAAGGGTGACCCCAAACGAGCAGCTGGCGAGGCGTGCATCTCCTGCATGCGCTGCATTGCCGTATGCCCGCGAGGCGCTCGTAAGCTTGATCCCAACAAGCTATCCGCTGTTTCCCAGATGCTGAGCAAGGTTTGCGTCGTGCGGAAGGAATGCGAGCTCTTTGTCTAGCGCATACGAAATTGGTGCAATGGGGCCAGGTTAATCTGCACCAACCTGGTGCAAACAAACCTGTCCCCAATGCACCAGAGTGAGGAGTGTCCCCGAGTGCCGGCAGAAAAGGAACGTCCCCAAGTGCTGCCTAAATACCGTTTATCGAAGAAAAAATACCGCTCACCGGTCATAATGACTATTCTGGCTTTGGGCTTGTCTACAATAGTTCCCGTAAAAAGAAATGCGGAAGGTTACCGAGTCCCTCGGACGTGGGCCTAACCAAAGTCTTTGAACGGATGTGTCTCTATGGACGCATTCGCTTGATTTTGGTTGGGCTATATTTATGAAGGGACATGCCACCATGGGTTTCTTTTCTCGCCTGATGGGCGGTTCGGATGAGCAGAAGACTGCAACTTCCGAGTTCGAAATCCTCGCTCCTGTTTCCGGCGAGCTTGTTCATCTAGAAAATACCAATGACCCCGCTTTTAGCAGCCGTGCCGTGGGCGATGGCGTTGCCGTGGTTCCCCAAGAGGGAACGGTGTGCGCTCCTGTTTCCGGTACCGTCGCGGCGCTGTTCCCGACCGAGCATGCACTGGGCATCATGTCCGACGACAGCTCTGCTCAGGTGATGCTGCATATCGGAATCGACACTGTTAAACTTGAGGGCAAGGGCTTCCATGCGCTTGTTGCCCAGGGTGACCATGTCGACGCGGGCCAGCCCCTCGTTGAGGTCGATTTTGACGCGGTCCGCGCCGCCGGCTTCGATCCCACGGTCTTCGTTATCGTGTGCGAGCGTTCGGAGAACTCGACTCTTCGTGAGCACGCTTCCGGCCCTGTTGCTGTTAAAGAGCCTGTCGTCTGGCTTTCCGAGTAAATTCTTTTGGTGGGTACCGTGGTTATCAAGCGAGTTTTCAACAATAACGTCGCAATGGTCACTTCGGACGATGGCTCCGAGCTCATTGTCATCGGTCGAGGCCTCTGCTTTGGCCGTCATGCCGGCGACGCTATCGATGAAGCATCGGTCGAAAAGACCTATGCGCTGCAGGAGGGCACTTCTCAGGATTCGCGTACGATTGACCGCTTGGCACATCTTTTGGAGTCCATCCCCACCGTCAACCTCGTGATTTCCGAGGACATCGTTCAGATGCTTCGTCGAGAGCTCAATGTCGATATCAACGACAAGATCCTCATCGCTCTCGCAGACCATATCAGCCTTGCTTTGGAGCGTGAGCGCAAGGGCGTTCCCTGCGAGAACCCGTTGCTGCTCGAGATCCAGCAGTTCTATCGCAAGGAGTACGCGCTTGCGGGCCGTGCGCTGCAGATTGTCAAGGAGTATATGGGCATCCAGATGAGCGAAGAAGAGCAGGGTTTTATTACGCTGCATATCGTCAACGCCACCATGCCGCAACGCTCCGACCGTCTCATCATCTCGGTCCAGCTTGTTCGCGACGTGCTCGCGATTGTTTCCGAGCGCTATGCTACGACCCTCGATGACACCTCGCTGCCCTATGAGCGTTTCGTCCGCCACCTGCAGTTTTTCGCACAGCGGGCGCTTGACCCCGCGGCCGGGCAGATCAATGACGATGCACTGTTCCGAATCGATGAAACTAAGTATCCGTGCGCGTTCTCGTGCGCGGACGCCATAGCCGCCCACTTGTCGTCTACCTATAACGTTGTCGTTACCAATGCCGAGAAGAGTTATCTCGCGTACCACATTGTTAACCTGCTTGGAGAACCTGGTCTCTAGGCATAACGTGCCCACACATCGATTGATATGAGGCAGGGCTTATGGCCTTGTCCAGGGCACATCTGTCTTAATTTGCGGAAAAGGAAGGGGAGTACCGCTATGACCGCAAAAAAGAAGTTCAATTTCAAAGCGCGATGGCCACGCTCGCGAAGTCGATCGTTCAGCCGATGATGTATCTCTCGGTTGCCGGCATCCTGCTCATCGTGGGCATCATTCTGACCAACAAGACCATCTGCGCCGTGGTCCCCGTGCTGGGCTCCGGCCCGTTCCAGCTTGTGGGCGCCGTTGTCTATCAGTCGCTGATGTTTATCATCAACAACCTCTCGATTCTGTTCTGCGTGGGCATCGCCGGCGCCATGGCAAAGAAGAACAAGGGCCATGCTTCGCTGATTGCCCTGATGTCGTTCTTCCTGTTCCTGCAGGCTAACAACATCGTGCTCAACGCCACCGGCTCTCTTGCCGAAGCGAGCGGCATGCTCGGCCTTACCGGAACCGGCCAGGCCACCGTTATGGGCATTCAGGTCCTCGATACCGGCGTGTTTGGCGGCATCATTCTTGGTTGCATCACCGGTGCCGTGTTCAACAAGTACTCGAACAAGCAGTTCCCCATTGCCCTTTCGATGTTCTCGGGCGTTCGCTTTCCGTTCCTGATCATGATCATCATTTCCTGGATCATGGGTGCTGGCTTCTGCATCGTTTGGCCTCCGGTTCAGGGCGCCATCTCCTCCGTTGCCGGCATCATTAAGGAGTCGGGCAACATCGGTCTGTTTATCTACGGCATGCTCAACAAGCTGCTCGTTCCCACCGGTCTGCACCACCTCATCTACACCCCGTTCCAGTTCTCCGATGTGGGCGGCACCCTTACGCTGGGCGATCAGGTTATCGCCGGCGCCTATCCCATCCGTGTCGCCGAGATGGCAATGACGGGCCAGCCCTTCTCCGATAGCACCTACTTCAACAGCTATACCTTCAACAACCTGTGGCCCTACATCGGTATCGGTCTCGCCTTTATCTTCACCGCCTACAAGCAGAACAAGGACAAGACCAAGGCTGTCATCATCCCGCTGATCATCACCGCCGTGCTTTCCTGCGTGACCGAGCCCATGGACTTCCTCTTTGTCTTTGCCGCTCCCGTGCTCTTTGTCGTCCACTCGGTTCTTTCCGGCATCTTCCTGGTCCTGCTCAAGGTCCTCTCCGTGCCCGCTTCGACTGCAGGCGGCATCATCAACATCGTGGTTTCCAACCTGGTCCTCGGTGTCGATAAGACCAACTGGCCGGTTATGCTGGTGCTTGGAGTTGTCAACGCCGCTCTGTACTTCTTCCTCTTCACCTTCCTCATCAAGAAGCTCAACCTCCACACGCCTGGCCGCGAGGAGGAGTCCGAGCTCGCCGAGTCCGTTGCCGAGGGCGAGGCCGCCGCGTCTGTCGCGGTGAAGCAGGGCGCTGTTGCCGCAGCTCCTGCAGAGGGCGTCGATGCGGGCATCGCCGACCTGGTCGCAGGTCTTGGCGGTAAGGACAACATCGAGGAGCTCGAGAACTGCTTTACGCGTCTCCGCGTGAACGTTAAGAACCCGGACCTCATCGATGAGAACCTTATCAACCACGTGCCCAACAGCGGCATCAACCGCAACGGCAACAACATTCAGATCATCTTTGGCATGAAAGTCGCCGAGATGCGCGACAAGGTCGAAAACGCAATTGAGAAGGAGCAGTAAACAATGATCATTACTCTGTGTGGTGGCGGATCCACCTTTACCCCCCGGCATCGTCAAGTCCATCGCTCTGCGCAAGGACGAGCTCGACGTTGACGAGATTCGTCTGTACGACATCAACGAGGAGCGCCAGCGCAAGATCGGCGTGCTCGTGGACTGGATTTTGCACGAGGGCCTCGGCCTGGACATCAAGCTCACGGTGACCACCGACAAGAAGACGGCTTTTACCGACGCGAGCTTCGTGTTTGCCCAGATGCGCGTGGGCGGCTATGCCATGCGCGAGCAGGACGAGAAGATTCCGCTGCGCCACGGCTGCGTGGGTCAGGAGACTTGCGGTTGCGGCGGTCTTGCCTATGGCATGCGCACCATCTTCCCCATGGTCGAGCTGATCGATGACGTTGAGAAGTACGCCAAGAAGGACTACTGGATTCTCAACTACTCCAACCCTGCCGCCATCGTCTCCGAGGGCTGCCGCGTCCTGCGCCCCAACGCTCGCATCATCAACATCTGTGACATGCCGATCGCGATCATCGACGTGGTTTGCGCCGCGCTCGATATCGACAAGAAGGATGTCGAGTACGATTACTTTGGCCTCAACCACTTTGGCTGGTTCACCTCGATCCGCCACAAGGGCGAGGAGGTGCTCCCGCAGCTGCGCGAGTACATCAAGGAGCATGAGATTCTGCTGCCCGACTCCTACCTCAAGGGCATGGGTTCGCTCATGGCAAAGAAGCCCGAGGAGACCGTCGACGAGCACCCCGAGCAGAACCGCCACACCAAGGGCAGCTGGTACTACGTCTGGAAGGGCGAGTACGAGATCATGGAGTGCTTCCCGGAGTACCTGCCCAACACGTATCTGAACTACTACCTGCAGCAGAAGGAGTTCGTCGAGCATTCCAACCCCGAGCGCACCCGTGCTAACGAGGTCGAGGAGACGCGCGAGAAGAACCTCTTTGATGGTATCGATCACTACGAGAAGACGGGCGAGATCGACGAGAGCACGTTCTATGCGGGCAGCCACGGCGACTGGATTGCCGACCTGGCTATCGCTCTGAAGAACGACACCAAGCAGCGCTTCCTGGTCATTTGCGAGAACAAGGGCGCTATCCCCAACATGCCCTACGACGCTATGGTCGAGCTGCCTGCCTACATTGGCAAGAACGGCCCCGAGGTCATCAGCCGCGACAACATTCCTCTGTTCCAGCAGGGCCTCATGATGCAGCAGCTGAACTCCGAGAAGCTCGTGGTCGAGGCTACGATCGAGGGTTCGTACGAGAAGGCACTCAAGGCCTTTACGCTCAACAAGACCGTGCCTTCGATGAAGGTTGCCAAGGAAGTTCTCGACGACATGATCGAGGCCAACAAGGGTTACTGGCCCGAGCTTAAGTAAAAGCAACAGGGTCGCTGGCCGCATGCCATGAGCAATGCCCCGTCCACGTGATTGCGTGGGCGGGGCATTGTCATTTGGTAACGCGTTTTATCAAATATGGCATTTATCTGCGGTAATGTTCTATTTCACCGCCGAGGGTGACATTTCATACCGCCTGCCGAACCGCGTTGCTGCCAAACAACTTATTAGGTCACTGTATTGCGTGTAGCATTTTCGCCCGGTCTCGCCTCCGGGCTGCCATGTGAGAGGGGATCTTATGGCTCGACTGCATGTTATGGAACGCAGCCACGCTCAGGCCGTCATGGACGACCTGCACGATGCGCTCGGACGCCGCTTGGCGGTGAGTTCGCTCGCCCCGTGTCCCGTTGAGTTTACGGCAGCGCTCGTCAACCTGTGCTCCACCCAGAGCTGCGGCAAGTGCACGCCCTGCCGTGTTGGTCTGAGCGCGCTGAGCGACCTGCTCGCCGATGTGCTCGAAGGACGTGCCGGCGAGTCCGCGCTCAACCTCATCGAGCGTACGGCCCGCACCATCTATCTTTCGAGTGACTGCGCCATCGGCTACGAGGCGGGCGCCATGGCGCTCACCGCCATTCGCGGCTTCCGCGACGACTTTGAGCACCACATTCGCGAGCACTCCTGCGGCTTTGACCGTGAGGCGCGCGTTCCGTGCGTATCGGGCTGCCCGGCGCACGTCGATATTCCCGGGTACATTTCGCTGGTCGAGGCCGGCCGCTATGCCGACGCCGTCAAGGTCATCCGCAAGAACAACCCGCTGCCGCTCGTCTGCGGCCTGGTGTGCGAGCATCCCTGCGAGATGCACTGCCGCCGCGGCATGGTCGATGACCCTATGAACATTCTCGCCCTCAAACGTTTCGCCGTCGAGCATAGTGACCTCAACGACCACAAGCCGCATGTCGTGGACAACACCGGCAAGCGCGTCGCCGTGATCGGCGGCGGCCCGGCTGGCCTTTCCTGCGCCTATTATCTGGCCGTGATGGGTCACAAGGTGACCATTTTTGAGCAGCGTCACCACCTGGGCGGCATGCTGCGCTACGGCATTCCCAGCTATCGTCTGCCGCGTGAGCGCCTTCAGGCCGAAATCGACTGGATCTTGAGCGCGGGCATCGACGTTGAGCTCGATCACTCCGTCAACGGCGAGGAGCTTGCCCGCCTGCGCGACGAGTTCGATGCCGTCTACCTTGCCATCGGTGCCCACAGCGACAAGAAGCTCGGCCTTCCGGGCGAAGAGGCGCCCGGCGTGGAGTCGGCCGTCAAGATGCTGCGTGCCATCGGTGATGACGAGCTGCCCGACCTGAGCGGCCAGCGCGTGTGCGTCATCGGCGGCGGTAACGTTGCCATGGACGTGGCGCGCTCCGCCGTGCGCTGTGGTGCCGAAAAGGTGAGCATCGTCTACCGCCGTCGCATCTGCGATATGACGGCCCAGGACGCCGAAATCGCCGGTGCCCAGGCCGAGGGCTGCGAGGTGCTGGAGCTGACGGCCCCGCTCGCCATCGAGACGGGCGAGGACGGTCGCGTGAGCGGCCTGCGCGTACAGCCGCAGATTATCGGCGAGCCCCGTCGCGGTCGCCCGGCCCCACGTGCCGCCGCCACGCCCGAGCGCGTCATTCCCTGCGAGCGCGTTTTTGTGGCCATTGGTCAGGACATCGATTCCAAGCCGTTTGAGGAGATAGGCATTGCCTGCAAGTGGGGCTGCGTGGTCACCGATTCGGATGGCGCCGTGCCCGACTTCGACGGCCTCTTTAGCGGCGGCGACTGCCAGACCGGTCCCGCCACCGTCATCCGGGCCATCAACGCCGGCCGCGTTGCTTCGGCAAATATCGACCGCTACCTGGGCTTCGACCACAAGATCAAGCTCGACGTTGAGCTGCCGACCGTGCAGTTTAAGGGCAAGCACGAGTGCGGCCGCTGCGAGCTGGGCGAGCGCGAGGCCGGCGAGCGCATCCGCGATTGGAATCTGGTCGAGCAGGGCCTTACCGAGGAAGAGGCACGCCAGGAGGCAAGCCGCTGCCTGCGTTGCGACCACTTTGGCTTTGGCGCGTTCCGCGGAGGGAGGAACCTGGAATGGTAGAGCCCAACAAAACCACCGTCAGCGACAACACCGAAAGCGGAGCACTCAACATGGTCAAGCTCACGATCGATAACTGCGAGGTCGTGGTGCCCGAGCACACCACGATCCTGGATGCGGCCAAGTCCGTCGGCATCCAGATTCCCACCCTGTGCTATCTGCGCGATCTAAACGAGATCGGCGGCTGCCGTGTGTGCGTGGTCGAGGTTGAGGGCTGCGACCAGCTGGTTGCCGCCTGCAACAACTACGTGCTCGACGGCATGGTGGTCCACACCAACAGCCCCAAGGCCCGCGAGGCGCGTCGCACCAACGTGCAGCTGCTGCTGTCCCAGCACGACTCGCGCTGTACGAGCTGCGTGCGCAGCGGTAACTGCAACCTGCAGACCATCGCCAACGACCTGGGCATTTTCTATCTGCCGTATCAAAGGCATTTGGCGGGCGAGGGCTGGGACTTCGATTTCCCCATCATCCGCGATAACGACAAGTGCATTAAATGCATGCGCTGCATCAAGGTGTGCGAGAGCGTGCAGGGCCTAGGGATTTGGGACCTGACCAACCGCGCCACACATACCGCCGTGGGTACCCGCGGGCGTGCACCGATCGGCAAGACTGATTGTGTCGCATGCGGCCAGTGCATTACGCATTGTCCGACGGGCGCGCTGCGCGAGCGCGACGACACCGAGACCGTGTTCGATGCTCTCGCCGATCCCGATAAGATCGTGCTGGTGCAGATAGCGCCGGCCGTGCGCACCGCCTGGGGTGAGGAGCTCGGCATTCCGCGCGAGGATGCCACCGTTGAGCGCCTGGCCTGCGCGCTGCGCCGCGTGGGCTTTGAGTATGTGTTCGACACCGATTTCTCGGCCGATCTCACCATTATGGAGGAGGGCTCCGAGCTGATCGAGCGCCTGGGCGCCGCCACCAAGGGCGAGGGTAACAGTCGCGGCTGGCCCATGTTTACGAGCTGCTGCCCGGGCTGGGTGCGCTTTGTGAAGGCGCGCTACCCGGAGTTTGTCGACAGCCTGTCCACGTCCAAGTCGCCGCAGCAGATGTTCGGCGCCATCGCCAAGACCTATTACGCCAAGGTGCTGGGCGTGGAGCCCGAGCGCCTGTTCGTGGTGTCCGTGATGCCGTGCACGGCCAAGAAGGCCGAGTGCGCGCTGCCGAGCATGGTGGGCGAGGACGGTGCGCCCGACGTGGACGTTGCGCTGACGGTGCGCGAGATGGTACGCATGATCCGCGCGAGCCACGTGAGCGTCGACACACTGGTCGAGGAGCCGCTCGATACGCCGCTGGGCTTTGGCACGGGCGCGGGCGTGATCTTTGGCGCCACGGGCGGCGTGATGGAGGCCGCCGTGCGCTCGGCCTACTACCTGGTGACGGGCAAGAACCCCGATGCCGATTTCTTTACCGACGTGCGCGGCCTGGACGGCTGGAAGGAAGCCGTGGCCGATATCGATGGCACCAAGGTGCGCGTCGCCGTGGCGCACGGGCTGGGCAACGCCGCCCGCCTGCTTGACGCGATTCGCGACAGCCGCGTGAGCTATGACTTCGTTGAGGTCATGGCGTGCCCGGGCGGCTGCGTCGGTGGCGGCGGTCAGCCCATCCACGACGGCTGCGAGCTGGCAGCCGAGCGCGGTCAGGTGCTGTGGGGCCTGGATGCCGCTGCGGACATTCGCTTCTCGCACGAGAATCCCGATGTCCAGGCGTGCTATCGCGAGTTCTTGGGCGAGCCGCTCTCGCCACTGGCCGAAGAGCTGCTGCATACCGACCATCACGCCTGGTCGATGCCTAACGAGGGGACGTGCTAGCGATGCGTACGTTTGATTTTGAGATGTCGCGCCGGGGGTTTGCCTCGGCGCTCGCCGCGGGCGCTCTGTCGCTTGCGCTCGCGGGCTGTGGCGGCGGGGCTACCGGTGCCGGGTCCGCCGCGGGTTCGGCTGCCGGGTCTGCCGCTGACGGTGCCGCCGCGGAGCCGGTTGAGGTGCACGTCGCCTCGCTCAAGGGGCCGACCTCGATTGGCCTGGTGCAGTTTATGGACCAGGCTGCCGATGGCGAGACGGACAATGAGTTCGACTTTGCGATTAACACTGCCGCCGACGAGATCGTGCCCAAGGTCATTCAGGGCGATATCGACATTGCCCTGGTGCCGGCCAACGTGGCGAGCGTGCTCTACAACAAGACCGAGGGCGCGGTGCAGGTCATCGACATCAACACGCTGGGCGTGCTGAATGTGGTGACAGGCGATGCGAGTGTGGCCTCGTTTGGCGATCTGGCGGGTCGCACCGTCTACATGACGGGCAAGGGCACCACGCCGGAGTACGTCATGAACTACCTGCTGGAGCGCGCGGGCCTGACCGGCCAGGTGGCGCTCGAGTTTAAGAGCGAGCCCACCGAAGTGCTGTCGGCGCTGCTTGCCGATCCGTCTGCCGTGGGCGTGCTGCCCGAGCCGTTCAAGACCGCTGCCATTGCAAAGAGCGAAGGCAAGCTGTCGGCGCCGGTGAGTCTGACCGATGTGTGGGATGAGCTGGCGGGCGACACGGGTTCGCGCCTGCTGACGGGCGTGACCGTGGTGCGCCGCGCGTTTGCCGAGGAACATCCCGAGGCCGTTGTGGAGTTCTTGAGCTGCCATGCGGCGAGCGTTAAGGCTGTCAATGCGGCGCCGACAGATTGGGCGCAGGCCGTGGTCGATGCCGGCATCGTGGACAACGCCAAGATCGCCGAGAAGGCGATTCCCGGGTGCATGCTTGTCTGCCAGACGGGCAAGGATATGAAGGCGGCACTTAGCGGGTATCTGCAGGTGCTGTCCGACGCGGACGCGAGTGCCGTGGGTGGTAAACTTCCGGCTGACGATTTCTACTACATGGAGTAGCCCGTGCGCGCGTTTGCTCGACAAATGACAGAGCGTATGAAGGCGGTGGCGGCAGCAGGTGCCGTCGCCGCCTTTTGGCTTGCCGCGTGGATGCTGGTGGCGGCGCTGGTGGCGCAGCCGCTGATCTTGCCGGGGCCGGGTGCTGTCGTGGCGGCGTTGTTGCGGCTGGTATGCGCTGTCGGTACCTGGGCGATTTTGGCGGGCTCGGGCGTACGGATTCTGGGCGGGCTGGCTCTTGCCGCGGTATGCGGCGGTTTGTTGGCCGGGATTTCTGTACGGTCGCGGGCGTTTGCCCGCTTGGCGGCGCCGGCACTTTCGTTTGTGAAGGCGACGCCGGTTGCCTGCGTGGTGGTCCTGCTGCTCATTTGGCTGGGGTCGGCACGTGTGAGCATCGCGGCGGTCTTTTTGATGGCGCTGCCGGGCGTATATTTCTCACTGGTCGAAGGCTTGTCGCAGGTGGATAAGCCACTGGAGCAGATGTTTCGTCTGCATGGCGTGCGGGGCTGGCGACTGTTTTGCGCCCACACCTGGTGCGAAGTCCTGCCGTTTGTGCTTTCGTGTGCGCGTGCCGTGATCGGCATGAGCTGGAAGGCCGGTGTGGCAGCCGAGCTGATCGGCATGGTGGTGGGCACCGTGGGTGAGCGCATCTATCAGGCGAAGCTTTTGATTGAGACGGCCGACCTGCTGGCTTGGACCGTGCTGGTCGTTGCCGCCTCGTGGGCGTGTGAGCGCGTGCTGGTGTGGCTGCTGCGGGTTTCGGGGCCCGTGGCGTGGGGTGCGGCCGTGCGGGCGCATGGGCATGGGCTGCGCGGGCGTGCGAGGGCTGCGGACGATGGCGCTGCGGCGGAGCTTGCGCTTGCCGTGGGCTATCGCGCGCCCTGGGCGCCGGCGCTCGACGGACTGGTGCTCAACGTGCCCGCGGGTGGGCGTATCTGTGTGATGGGCGCCTCGGGTGCGGGTAAGTCGACGCTCCTTGCCCTTGCGGCAGGGGAGTGCGCACCGTGCTCGATGGTGTTTCAGGATGCACGCTTGGTCGAGTCCGCCTCGGCGCTGGATAACGTGCTGGTGTGCGCCGATGCACGCGTGGACGCCTCGAGTGCTGCGGCCCTGTTGCGCTTGCTGGTGCCGGGGGTCGATGTGCATGCTCGCGTGGCCGAGCTTTCGGGCGGGCAGCGCCGTCGCGTCGAGATCGCTCGAGCCCTGCTGTGCCCGGGCGGCGCGGTGATTCTTGACGAGCCCTTTACCGGCCTGGATGCCGCCGCGCGCGATGTGACGGTCGACGCTGTGCTCGACTTGCTCGACGGCCGCATGCTCCTGCTTGCCACGCACGACACCGCCGATGCTCAGGCCCTCGATATCTCGGATATCATCACGCTCTAAATACTAACTCAGCAACAAAATGATCCGTTTTCCTCCGTCCCCATGGGGTCAGGTGTGGTATTCTATCTGCGGGGTAATACTTAGTGATACCAAGTAATACCAACGCCGCAGAAACAAACTCCGGATGCGGGCCAATCGGGTTGCCTTCACAGCCCGTCGCCCAGCCGCGTGGCCCGCATCTATCCGCACTACCGTCGTTTCAAAAAGGAAGCGCCATGGCAGAACACATGACCCCCGTAGTCGCGAAGGTCTTGCCCGAGGAGAAGGCAGCCTTCGCGGCGGCAACCCAGCTCGTGGGCACCACGCCGTCCAACGCCATCCGCATGTTTATCGCCGCGTTCAATCGCTGCGGCACCTTCCCGTTCGACATCTCACCCAACGGGGCCTTTGGCAAAGACTGTCCCCAACAACTAGTCGTAGAAGAACGTCCCCAATGACTAGTCGTTGGGGACGTTCTTTAATGACTACCTGTCGGGAGGAGGTTGGCATGCTCAATGCGCTGGTTTGGACGCTTGCCTGTTTTGGCGTTGTCGCTGCCGATATAGCCCTGAGCGTGGTTCTGTTTTCAGTTCTCGATGCCGTGTCGCTGCTGACGGGTTTCCCGATCGACAACCTCGATATTCAATGGTTCCAGGCCGCCGCTCAGACGGCATCGTTTTTGATGGCGCTGGTGTGGTGGCGTTATTTGTGGCCGCGCTCCTTCCTGACGCGCCGGCAAGGTGAGCGCCCGCTCGGTGGGGGAGTAAGTGCGGCATGGAAGCGCATTGTCTGCGTTATCGTGATCGGTCTATCCATGCAGGTGGTCATTAGCTACCTATGCGATGGCGTGCTGTCGCTGCTGCCCGAGGTCGCGGCAGACTATAGCGAGCTCGTCGAGGAAACGGGCATGGGCGACACGAGCTATCTCGCCGTCCTGACTACGGTGCTCGGCGCTCCGTTTTGCGAGGAGCTGCTGGTGCGCGGTATCATTTTTGAGTTTTCGCTCCGAGCGTTTAACCCGCAGTGCCGTCCGCTCTGGAAACGCCGGCGTCGCGCGAACGCGCAAGACGGCGCCATGGTGCCCTGGGCGGCGCCGGACAAGCGTGGCATCGCCGCGGCGATTGTGCTGCAGGCGGCGGTCTTTGGCTTTATGCATATGAACTGGGTGCAGGGCTGCTACGCCGGCGCCGCCGGTCTGGTCTTTGGCTGGGTGCTCGTGACCACCGGAAAGCTCCGCTACACGATTCTGCTGCACTTTGCCTTTAACGCCGGGTCGTACCTCATGGGCCTGCTGTGGTTTGCGAACACGCCGCTCGACGTGATAATTACGGTCGCGATCGCCGGCTTCGTACTGGTAGAGGCGATGAGGTCGCTCAAGCTGACGTGCCAGCTGGCTCGCTCCCGTCGGTAAATGTGATTCCCCTAAGGAAAACACGGCTAGGTGCGTCTGAGCGTGTTCCCCCTAGGGAAATCACGACTAGAGACAGTCCAAGCGTGTTCCCCCTAGGGAAAACACGCTTGGCCGATGAGGGGACGACGGCTGGCCATGAGACGCCGGCTGGCCCTCGCCGCGCTAGTTGCGCCTGCCGCCGCCGTTGGCGCCCTGTCGTCCCTGGGCCGCACGGTTGCGACCGGCAGTGTTCTGTGCGCGCGACATGCCACCGTGCCCCTTGCTGCCCTTAGGCCCCTTGCCAGCACCGCCAACACCACCGTGGGCCTTGCCGCCCTTCTTGCCGGTGCCATGCCCACCGCCGGCAGATGTTTCGCCCGGGCGTGGCGGTACGGGACGGATCAGGCAATGCTTGGTGTAGCCAATCAGATCGCGGCGGCCGGCCTTCTCCAGCGCCTCGCGCACGAGCTTGTAGTTCTCGGGCTTGCGATACTGGATGAGCGCGCGCTGCATGGCCTTCTCGTGCGGGTCGCGCGCTACATAGATCGGCTCCATGGTGCGCGGGTCCACGCCGGTGTAGTACATGCAGGTCGACATGGTGGACGGGGTGGGGTAGAAGTCCTGCACCTGCTCGGGCATGTAGCCCATGTCGCGCACGGCCTCGGCAAGGTCCACGGCTTCCTTCATCGTTGAACCGGGGTGGCTCGAGATCAGGTACGGCACCACGTACTGCTTGAGTCCGTATTCGCGATTCAAACGTTCAAATTTACGGCAGAACGCGTCGTAGACAGCGCGGCTCGGCTTGCCCATCACGGACAGCACGGCATCGCTCACGTGCTCGGGTGCCACGCGTAGCTGGCCCGAGACATGGTGCTCCAGCAGCTCGCGTAAAAACTCGTCCGAGGCATCGGCCATGGTGTAGTCGAAGCGGATGCCGCTGCGCACGAAGACCTTCTTGACGCCCGGCAGCTGGCGCAGGTCGCGCAGCAGCTGCGTGTAGCCGCTCTCGTCGACCACCATGTTCTTGCACACGCTCGGCCACAGGCAGCGCTTGTTCTTGCATACGCCGTGCTTGAGCTGCTTGTCGCAGGCCGGGCGGCTGAAGTTGGCCGTCGGTCCACCCACGTCGTTGATATAGCCCTTAAACTCGGGATCGCGTGTGAGCAGCTCGGCCTCGCGCACGATCGAATCGTGGCTGCGCATCTGCAGCACGCGGCCCTGGTGGAAGGTGAGGGCGCAAAACGAGCACTCGCCAAAACAGCCGCGGTTGGAGCTAATGGAAAACTTGATCTCGGCAAAGGCCGGCACGCCGCCCGCCGCGTCGTAGTCGGGATGCCAATCGCGTGCGTAGGGGAGCTCGGCCACCTCGTCCATCTCGTCGGTGGTGAGCGTCGCCGACGGCGGGTTCTGTACCACATAGACGCTGTTGGGGTAGGGCTCTACCAGGCGATGTCCGGTGATGGGGTCCATATTCTGCTGCTGCACGTTAAAGCTGCGCGCGTAGTTGAGCTTGTCGGCGGCAAGGTCGTCCCAGCTGGGCAGCAGGTCGTAGTCGTAGACCTCGTCGAGCGAACCCGTGCGGTAGACGGTGCCGTTGATATAGGTGATCTGATCGATGGGCAGGCCCGCGTCGAGCGCATCGGCGATCTCGACGATCGCGTGCTCGCCCATGCCGTAGATGAGGATGTCGGCACCCGAGTCGAGCAGCACCGAGCGCTTGAGTTTGTCCTGCCAGTAGTCGTAGTGGGCCAGGCGACGCAGGCTTGCCTCGATGCCGCCGATGATGATGGGGGCGTCCTTGAACGTCTGACGGATGAGGTTGCCGTAGACCGTGACGGCACGATTGGGGCGGCGCCCCTCTTCGCCACCGGGAGTATAGGCGTCGGTGTGGCGGCGGTGCTTGGTCACCGAGTAGTGGTTGACCATGGAGTCCATGTTGCCGGCGCTGACGAGAAAGCCCAAGCGCGGCTCGCCGAGCACGGTGATGCTGGCGGGGTCGGTCCAGTCGGGTTGGCAGATAATGCCCACTTTGTAGCCGTGCGCGTCGAGCACGCGGCTGACGATGGCCATACCAAAGCTAGGGTGGTCCACGTAGGCGTCGCCGCAAATGTAGACGAAGTCACACTGGTCCCAACCGCGCGCGTCCATATCGGCGCGGCTGACGGGGAGGAACTTATCGCGGCCCGGGCGCCAGGGACGGGCGGGCGCTGCCGGGGTATGAGCGGCGTGGCCGCCCTGGGCCTTGCCGCTGCGCTTTTGCTGCTGGCCCTGTTTGCCCTGCTGACTGCGCTGGTTATTCTGAGCGTGCTGAGGCTTTTTTGCCACGATCCCTCCCGGTGTTTGTATGCTGCACGTAATTGTAACCAGTCTTTTTGGGACGGGGCTAAAAAGACTGGGGGAGTACATGAGCTGGCGGATCGGCGTGTCGATGCAGGTGCTGTATCCGCCGTTTGTTTCCAGACTGTGTATCTGCGCGTTGGAGAACCCGTCTCGCGCGCATGCCATGTTGTCAATGGGTTACAGTATGAACGGCGGCTATATGTCCGCCAACGCACGAGAGAGTCGTCAACAAGGAGGATGCACGACGATGCAGCGTGCCAAACAGATATCGGAATCTATTGAGCTGGGCATCATCTTGGCGCTCGCCGGTGGCTTTATGGATGTGTATTCGTACATTGGGCGCGACCATGTTTTCGCAAACGCGCAGACGGGCAACATCCTGCTCGTGGGCGTGAGCATCTCGGAAGGCAACTGGGCGCTGGCGGGACGCTATTTCTTTCCCGTGGTGTCGTTTGCCGTGGGCATTATGCTTGCCGACCTGGTTCACGAGCGATTTGGCAGTGTGATTCACTGGCGCCAAGTGACGGTGTTCTTTGAAGCCGTCATCTTGCTAGGCGTGAGCTTTATCCCCGGCGGCGGTTACAACCTGCTCGCCAACTGCCTCACTTCGTTTGCCTGCGGTATGCAAGTCGAGAGCTTCCGCAAGATCCACGGTCACGGCATCGCTACGACCATGTGCATCGGCAACTTGCGCAACGCGCTGCAAAACGTGGACGACTACATCATCACCCACAAGCGCGGCTTTTTGGAAAACGGCGCGCTGTACTTTGGCGTGATCTTCACCTTTGTGTTTGGCGCCGTGCTGGGCAACTGGTGTATTGAGCGCATGGGGCTGCACGCCATCGTCGTGGCGAGCGTGCTGCTGTTTATCGCGTTTGCCATCATGTTCATCGACCGCGAGCGCGACTTGCACAGGAAATGGGCCCGCATCATAGCTGACTGGCAGACCGCGAGCCTTAAGCGCTAAGGTGCATGTTCGTAACAACATTCAGGAGCCAGAAAAACTATCTAGCTCCTGAATGTTGTTACGAACTACTTTTTGCGATTTATTCGAGATGCTCTTCAATCCGAGCCCTAAGAAGGGCAATGGCTGTAGGTATTCCAATTGCGGCGGCTAATTCGGCTTTATCCAAAACCTGTATGCTAAAGCACGATTGTTTACCACATTGAAGGACGATAACTGAAGATAGCTTCACTTCCCGCTGGCTGAATATATCGTAATCTCCAAATAGGAAGTTACCTTTTATTGTGTAATTCGGTATGTTCGTTACGCACTTCATCTCAAGTCTGTTTAGTCCGTAATCGAACACCGCAACTTCCTTGTGTTCGATGATGAGCGCAACCCTGGGCATGTTACTAAAACCACCGTCGACGACAGTAAAGAGTTTTTCATTTGCATCGTCATAAACGGTATATTTAAGACTCAATAGCTGTCCTAGTGGACCCGTGAACCCATGTCTTTTGATGTTGAGGTTGTCTCCCGCTGGGTTGATGAGAGCTAGAGCATGCGGATAAGGGTTGCCTTCAATTGAGATTCGATATTCGTTTGTAGCTGTCTTGCTCGATTTAGGACCAGTAGCTATCACGCGTCATCGCCTCGATCGAATTGGAGCCGTCTTCTGCTTCGTGCGGAGAATTACGCTGAACGTTGCAGTACATGCAGCTGCAATAACCGCATGGTCAATTTCTAACAAAATGAATAACGCTATTTGCTGCATGCATGTTATTTACTATAAAGTATCCTTTTATAAACGTATTGTCAAACATATATTGCTAAAACAAAAACAATTTATAGACTGAGCGGGTCGTATTCTTTGGGCGATTGCTCCTATAATCTAGCCTTCGCTGCTGTCGGGAGGGAAGGCTAGGGCTCCGTTATTATGTTGAAACGCTTTAACACTTT
>UQPI01000045.1 GCA_900542945.1 uncultured Collinsella sp. | reverse complement strand
TGTGGCATGGCTAGTTATTTAGCTTTGATTGCCGTTTGGCATTAGGCGGCTGCGGCGGCCTTGTCGGTCGTTGCTTTGCTGTGGCCCTGGCCCTCAAAATGCTTGTAGCACCAGCTGGTGACCAGCGGGGTCAAAATGGCCGTCACGATAGCACATGCTGCAACCTGCGCCGTAGCCGTCGCGAGCACCGCGCCGCCGTACATGGCCTCGTTGACGCTTGCCATGGCAGCAGGCGTGGCCACATTGGCTCCGGCGCAGCTCGAAATGGCCGCACCTGCGACACCCGTACCGCCCGTGAGCTTATCGACCGCGATGACGGGAATTGCAAAGACTACCGAGCAGATCACGCCGAGCAGGATGCCGGGAAGACCACCGTTGATAAGCTGGCCAAAGGTCATGGTCGAGCCCATGGCAAAGAAGACGAGCACGATGATGGCGGAAAGTGCCGGTGCCATCATCTTCTTAAAGCTCGGGAAGAGGTTACCCAGAATAATGCCGACGACGATCGGCAGGATGGCGCCCACGAGCGACCAACCGATCGGAGCCTGACCGGCAGCGCCGAGCACGATCATCGTGACCGGAGGGCCGACAACCAGCGTGGTGATGGCGACGGCGCCACGCTCGGCCTCATTGCCCATGGTGCCCATCAGACCAGCGTACATAGCGTTGTTGGCGCCGGTGCAAGCGGCCAGCATCACCATGGCAGAGATGCCAAACAGGTTGTCGTTGAATACATAAAGGATGAGCAGCGACACGGCAACGACCACGATCTGCTTGACGGCGATGATGATGGCGCCGCGGGCAGCGGCGGCAGGAGCGCTCTTAAACGAAATCGTCGTACCGACGATGAGCAAAAAAGCGCCAACAAGCGGGCCTGCGCCCTGCTGGGTCATGCCGAGCGTAAAGCTGCCGAGCGTTTTGAACAGATCGGGGAACAGCGTGTTGAGCAGGCAGCCCAACAAAAGCGGCACCAAAATATTGGCACCCGGGATGGAGGACATCTTAAAGAACGGCTCCTTTGCCGCCGGCGCCTCCACCGCAGTCGATTCACTCATATATATCTCCTTTGGATGCATGCGAATCGTAGCCGCACGCGCCTTTGTCAGAAAGAAGGCGACGGTCCCGAGTCGCAGGAGCCGTCGCCGAATTAACGTCGCGGGGTATTACCCGTCCAGAACGATGCCACCGTCGCAGTCACCGATCTCGCCGTTCACGAAGCTAGCGAGGTCGGAAGCGAAGAAGAGCACCATCTGCGCAGGCTCGCTGGCCTGGGCGGCGCGGCCCAGAGGAATACCGTTGATGATGCGCTGAGAGTTCTCGTCAGAGAGAATCGAGGTCATATCGGTAAGGGTGAGCGACGGGCACACGGCGTTGCAGCGGACGCCAAACTTGCCGCCTTCCTTGGCGACTGCCTTGGTTAGACCGTTAACACCGGCTTTGGAGCTGGCGTAGGCAGCGGTGCCGAGCAGGCCGCCGCCGATCTTGCCAGCAACAGAGCTCACGTTGACGATAGTGCCGGCATGGGCCGCCTTAAAGTGCGGGTACACGGCGTTCATCATGGTAAAGGTGCCGTTGAGGTTGATGTCGATGGTGCGACGCCACTCGGTGTCATCGATCTCGTCGAACTTCTTGGTGCTGATGACGCCAGCGCAGTTGATCAGGATGTTGGTTTGCGGCAGGTCCGTAAAAATCTGCTCGACGGTCTCACGCGCCTTAGGCGCATCGGCAACATCGAGCTGATAGAACTTGTTGCCCTCGCCAAGCTCGGCCACAGCGGCCTCGCCCTTGGCAGCGTTCCTTGCGATGAGCGCGACGTGTCCGCCGCCCGCGACGATGCCCTTGGCGATCTCGAGGCCAATGCCCTGAGTGCCACCCGTGACAATCGCGGTCTTGCCCGTGAAGTCAAATGCCATGACTCCATCCCCCTTTATATAAGGTGTCTCCTCGCGGGAAGTTGGAGCATCGCACGTGGCGATTATATGAGTCCCAGTCGTCATGGTGGTGACAACCCCTCGCCTAACCGCGTGCATAATAGTTCTTTGAAACGCTTCAGCAATTGAATGATTTTAAGTCTTTATGCGCTCTTTATATTGCCCACTGTATGAGGCCCGAATATGCGGGTATCATCTTTCACCGAAAATAGTTTCTAGTGTTAGGGGTTTTCGGTGGAAGATACCGATTTTCATGAGCTTGGGCGTCAGCTTTTAACTGAGTTTGGCAGCATGCATCAGCGCATTTCGCGCTTTGCGGACAAAGCTCTCGGCGGCGAGATGGCTGTCATGCGCGCCCTCATGCTCGCTGGCGGCTCGCTCACGCCGAGCGAACTCGCTGATCGCGCCTGGGTCTCGAGCGCCCGCATCGCCAACATCCTGCGCGCCCTCGAAGCCAAGGGCTGGGTCGAGCGCAAGCACTCAAAGACCGACCGTCGTCGCGTACACGTCACGGTGACCGACAAGGGATTCCAGGATCTCGAAATCAAACGTCGGGAATTCGAGGACCGCACCGCGGCTTTCCTCGAGCAGCTCGGCGAAACAGATACCCAAGAGATGGTGCGCCTTCTTAGACGTGCCAACGAAATTATCGACCGCAACCAAGAAAGGAGAGATGCCGAGTGAGGATTCTCAAGCTCTTTAAAAAGCATGTCCTGGCACTGTTCGCAGCTATCGTACTTATCGTAATCAGCTGCAACGCCGATCTGGCGCTGCCTACTTATATGAGCGACATCGTCGACGTGGGCGTGCAGCAAGGCGGCATCGCCTCGCCCGTACCTGACACCATTCGCGCCGAATCGCTCGATGACCTCGAACTCTTTATGAGCGCCAAGGACGCCAAGACAGTAGAAGCTGCGTTTGGCAAGGCAGACAAAAACGGCATTCGCACGTACAGGGGAACCGAGGATGAGCGCGCCGACGGCGGCAAGATTGCCGATATCATGAGCCTGCCCGAGACCGTCGTCCTTTCGCTTAACCAAGGCATCGACGCCAGCTCCATGGGCGACATGATGGGCGCGTCCAGCGAGAAAGGCAACAGCGACGCCCAAGCCATGCCCACGCCCGAGCAAATGGCAGCGATGACGCCCGACCAGCTCGCCGAGATGCAGCAAAAGGCCGCAGCGGCGCAGAATATGCAAAAGCAGATTGATGCCGACGGCGGCAAGATCACCATGAAGAGCCTGCGTCTAGGCGTTGAAGGCGGCCTAATCGACCAGGGCAAGCTCGTCGAGGGCGCCAACGGTATGGCGGACAAAATGGGCTCCATGTCGGGCTCCATCGTGACCCAACGCGCCGTGAGCTATGTGCAGGACGAGTACAAGGCACAGGGTATCGACCCCGCCGACGTGCAGAACGCCTACCTGGGCCGCATGGCGACCACGATGTTTGGTCTGTGCCTGATCTCACTGGTCGCCACCATCCTAACCGGCGCCGTGGCCTCGCGCACCGCCTGTTCCATCGCACGCGACCTGCGCCGCGAGACCTTCAACAAGGTCATGCACTTCTCGCCGGCCGAGGTGGGCAAGTTTAGCCAGGCCTCGCTCATCACCCGCTGCACCAACGACATTCAGCAGATTCAGATGGCCGCAACCCTGTTTATCCGCATGTGCCTCATGGCGCCCGTCATGGGCATCGTCGCCGTCATGCGCGTCCTGGCCAACCACACCGGCCTGGAGTGGACCATCGCCGTGGCCATCATCGCGGTCTCGGCCGTCGTCGGCGTGCTTATGGGCCTCACCATGCCCAAGTTCAAAAAGATGCAGAGCTTTGTGGACCGCGTGAACCTTACCGCCCGCGAGCTGCTCGACGGCCTTATGCCCATCCGCTCGTTTAACCGCGAGGAGCATGAGCTCGAGCGCTTTGACAAGGCTTCGCTCGACCTGATGACCACGCAGCTCTACACCAACCGCGCCATGAGCTTTATGATGCCGCTCATGATGCTCGTCATGAACTGCATCACCGTGCTTATCGTCTGGTTTGGCGCGCAGGGCGTGTCCGACGGCGTGATGCAGGTCGGCAACATGATGGCGTTTATCTCCTACACCATGCAGATCGTCATGGCGTTTATGATCCTCACCATGGTTTCGGTCATCCTGCCCCGCGCCGAGGTCGCAGCCGAGCGCGTGGAAGAGGTCATCACCTGTCCCACGAGCATCAACGACCCCGCCTCGCCCAAACTGCCTGCTGCCAGCGCGCCGCGCGGTGAGCTCGCCTTCCACGACGTGAGCTTCCAGTATCCCGATGCCCGCGCCGATGTCATCAGCGGCGTGAACTTCACCACGCACGCCGGTCAGATGCTCGGCATCATCGGCTCCACGGGTTCGGGCAAGTCCACGCTTGTGCAGCTCATCCCGCGCCTGTACGACGTCACCGGCGGCAGCATTTCGCTCGACGGCATCGACGTGCGCGACATGACCCTTTCCGAGCTTCGCCGCCGCATTGGTTACATCCCGCAGCAGGGGCGTCTGTTCTCGGGCACCGTGGAGAGCAACCTCAAGTTTGCCGGCGGCATGGTGAGCGATGATGACATGCGCCAGGCGGCACGCATCGCACAGGCCGAGGACTTTATCGCCGAGCGCGAGGGCGGCTACGACTCCCCCATCAGCCAGGGCGGCTCCAATGTTTCGGGCGGTCAGCGCCAGCGCTTGGCCATCGCCCGCGCGTTGGCCAAAAAGCCCGAGGTCGTGGTGTTCGATGACTCGTTTAGCGCCCTCGACTACAAGACCGACGCGCGCCTGCGCGAGGAGCTGGCCAAAAACGTCACCGACGCCGCGCTCGTGGTCGTGGCCCAGCGCATCGCGACTATCATGCACGCCGACCAGATCATCGTGCTCGATGACGGCCACGTGGTGGGCACCGGCACGCACGAGGAGCTGCTGCACAGCTGCCCGGCATACCTGGAGATCGCACAGTCGCAGCTTTCCGCCGAGGAGCTGGGGCTTACCCAAGAAGAAATTGCAGCCGTCATGGAAGGAGACGAGCGCTAATGGCAGACGAGACCAAGACTCAGATTCCCAAGCCCACCCGCCAGCGTGGTCCCATGGGCCGCATGGGTGGCATGCGCCGTGGCGAAAAGGCCAAGGACTTTAAGGGCACCATGAGGCAGCTGCTCGGCTATATCGGCCAGCACAAGATTGCCGTGTTTGCCGCCGTCGCCTTTGCCGTGTGCTCGGTCATCTTTAACATTGTGGGGCCCAAGGTGCTCGGCCAGGTTACGACTAAGCTGTTCGAGGGCTTGGTTGCCAAGGTCAACGGCACCGGCGATGTCGACTTTGTCTGGATCGCCAAGACGCTCGGCTTTTTGCTCTGCCTGTATCTGGCAAGCTCTGTCTGCAGCCTGATCCAGGGCTGGCTCATGACCGGCGTCACGCAAAAGATTTGCTACCGCATGCGCAAGGAGATCGCCGCCAAGATCGCTGTCGTGCCGATGAGCTACTTCAACGGCCACAGCAAGGGCGACGTGCTCAGCCGCATCACCAACGATGTCGACACGCTGGGTCAGTCACTCAACCAGAGCGTGACACAACTCATCACATCGGTGACGCAGATTATCGGCGTGCTCGTCATGATGCTGTCGATCAGTCTGCCGCTCACCGGCGTCACCGTGCTCACGCTGCCGGCAGCCGCGATTATCCTGACCGTGATGATTCACTTCTCGCAGCCGTACTTCCGCGAGCAACAGCAAGTCCTGGGCGCCGTCAACGGCATTATCGAGGAGGACTTTGCCGGCCAGAACGTTATTCAGGTGTTCGACCGCGCCGAGGCCTCAATCGAGGAGTTCGACCGTCAAAACGACCGTCTCTTTATTAGTGGCTGGCGCTCGCAGTTCCTATCGGGCCTGATGATGCCGCTTATGAGCTTGGTGGGCAACATGGGCTACGTGGGCGTTGTCGTGGTGGGCGCACAGCTCGCGCTGACCGGCAATGCCACGCCCGGCGACATCCAGAGCTTTATCCAGTACGTGCGCAACTTTACGCAGCCGGTGCAGCAGCTGGGCAACGTGAGCAACACGATGCAGTCGATGGCCGCTGCCACCGAGCGCGTCTTTGAGTTCCTCGCCGCGCCCGAGGAGGAGCAGAAGGCCGACGCCCAGATTCCCGAGAAGCGCCCCGGCCACGTTGAGTTCGACCACGTCAAGTTTGGCTACACGCCCGACAAGACCATCATCCACGACTTTAGCTGCGAGGCGCAGCCCGGTCAGACCATCGCCATCGTCGGCCCCACCGGCGCCGGCAAGACCACGCTCATTAAGCTGCTGCAGCGCTTTTACGACGTGGACGGCGGTTCGCTGCGCGTCGAGGGCGTCGACGTGCGCGACTGGGACCGCGCGGCGCTGCGCGGCGAGTTTGCCATGGTGCTGCAGGACACCTGGCTGTTTAACGGCACCATCCGCGAGAACATCCGCTACGGACGCCCCGATGCGACCGACGCCGAGGTCGAGGCCGCTGCACGCGCCGCACGCTGCGACCACTTTATCCATACGCTCGCCGGCGGCTACGACTTTATGATCAATGAGGAGGGCACCAACCTCTCACAGGGCCAGCGCCAACTCGTGACCATCGCCCGCGCCATTTTGGCCGACCGTCCGGCGCTGATTTTGGACGAGGCGACTTCCAACGTCGATACCCGTACCGAAGAGCTTATTCAGCGCGCCATGGATGCGCTGATGCAGGGCCGCACGAGCTTTGTCATCGCGCATCGCCTGTCCACGATCCGCAACGCCGACGTGATCTTGGTGATTCGCGACGGCGACATCGTCGAGAAGGGCACGCACGACGAGCTGCTCGCCCAAGGCGGCTTCTACGCCGATCTGTATAACTCGCAGTTCGACGAGGCGGCGTAAAAACCGGCGGCAAACAGCAGCAATACCAAAAAAACGGGGGCGCAGAATGAACCTGCGCCCCCGTTTTGTGTCCTTTGGGCCTCGAAACGCCTCCCCTGAGACCTGATTGACGGCGCCATCCAGACCCCGTGGACAAAAAATGGCAAATATGAGTACTGTTACCTTTTTAGTAACAGCCAAAACAGCCCCATATGCTGCCCGCACGGCTTGCAAGCGCCCCTAAATTACTCAAATAGTTCTATAGCGGGCTTATATGTGTTAAGGTTAATGAACATATTTTCTGTTATGTCTATTATCTTATGCCGGCAATATGACACTACGATAGCAACAGTACTCATATTTGCCATTTTTTGCCCACAGGGCCTGGAAAAGGCCAACAGGGTAGTCATTGGGGACGTTCTTAAACGACCAGTCAAACAAGAACGTCCCCAACGACTACTTAAAAACGGGAGATTATCCACTCTCATTCTGCGAGCACTCATTTAAGTCTGTCCCCAATGAGTGCCCGGCAGCAACGGGACCGCCGATGTCTTGGCAGAGTCAGCGAAAACCCGCGTAACTAAACCCGCTCCGCGATCTCGTGAATGAGGTAGTCGGTCTTTTCCCAGCCCAGGCACGGATCGGTGATCGACTTGCCAAAGACACCGCCGTCGACCGGCTGGTTGCCGTCCTCAAGGTAGGACTCGATCATAAAGCCCTTGACCAGCCTTGAAATGGCTTCGTTGCGGCGGCAGCTGTCGAGCACCTCCTTGCAAATGCGATACTGCTCCAGTGGACGCTTGCCCGAGTTGTCGTGGTTGCAGTCGATGACCGCTGCCGGATTGGCATAGCCGGCGTGCTCGGTATAGCGCTCGGCCAGGCGCTCGAGGTGCTCGTAGTGGTAGTTGGGGTAGGTGCGCCCATCGAGACCGATGTAGCCACGCATAACGGCGTGCGCGAGCGGATTGCCGTCGCACTCGACCTCCCAGTTGCGGAAGATGAAACTCTGATGCGCCTGAGCGGCGTAGATGGAGTTGAGCATGACGGTGGTGGAGCCGGCAGTGGGGTTCTTCATGCCCACCGGCACCGAAATGCCGCTCGACACCAGACGGTGCTCCTGGTTCTCGACCGAGCGCGCGCCCACAGCGACGTAGCTCAGCAGATCGACAAGGTACTGATAGTTAGAGGGGTAGAGCATCTCGTCGGCGGTAAAGAAGCCGGTCTCCTCGATGACGCGCAGGTGCATGTGGCGAATGGCCTTGACGCCCTCGAGCAGGTCATCGGGCGCCTCGGGGTCGGGATTGTGCAGTAGACCCTTGTAGCCGGTACCCTTGGTGCGCGGCTTGTTGGTGTAGACACGCGGGATGAGGATGAGCTTGTCCTTGACCTCCTCGGCGGTTTTGGCCAGGCGGTTCATGTACTCGAGGACCGAATCCTCGCGATCGGCAGAGCACGGGCCGATGATGAGCACCTTGCGCGCGTCCTCGCCGGTAAAGACCTTGGCGACCTCGGCGTCGAATGCCTGCTTCTTAGCGGTAAGCTCGGCGGAAAGCGGCATTTCCTCGCGGATCTCCATGGGGATCGGCAGCCTGCGTTTGAAATCCATGGCCATAGGGGCCTCCTCAATCTATAGAGAGAGCAAAAAGCGTATTGTCGAGTGCTCGGCATTATCCGCTGTCGCACGCTAAAGTGCAAGCACAGCCTACTAAAAAGGGAATGAATCGACACAAGGGCCCGCTCACCACGAGAGTGGATAATCTCCCGTTTTTGGCCCATGTTCGCGCTCAAAGTGGGAGATTATCCACTCTCGTCGGGCAAGCGTCCGAAAATCCTCACTCGTGACCCCTTTTCCTCCGTCCCCGAGGGATCGGGGCTCGCCTGCCGAATGATTGATGCGGCCGCCCTGCGTCCATGTCACACTCAGAGGTGGCCTGACCCAACTTGGAAGGAGCCTTCATGAGCCTTGACAACGTAACCCTGCGCGCCGCCACGCTCGACGACCTGACCGGCATCGCTGCCATCTACAACCAGCTGTGGTGCAACACGCTGCGCAACCGCGGCGACGTCGAAGCTGCCGATTTCTGCGCGCGCTTTAACATCGCTATGCAGCTGCAACGCTCACCTATCGCGCTTGTCGCCGAGGCCGAGGGCCGCATTATCGCCGCCTGCTGCATCGGCATCTTCGAGGACGGCAAGCCGCGCACCAGCCCCACGTGGGAGTCCTGCTACAACGAGATGCTCGCCCAGGCAACCGAAATGGCAAAGGCTGCCGACGCCAAGCTCGAGGGCTCGCTCTTCGGCGACAGTCGCGAAAAGGCCACGGCGGATCGCTTTGCCGCCACAGGCAACGAGTATGCCCAGGGCCAGCTCAACCTGATCATCATCGTGCCCGAGTGGCAGGGCAAGGGGCTCGGCCGCGCGCTTATCGCCCTTGCGCGCGCCGAGCTCGCCAAGGCAGGCTGCACCAAGTTCTTCCTGATGAGCGACTGCAACTCCGACTGGCAGTTCTACGAGCACCTCAACATGAAGCGCATCCTGGAGGATCACAGTCAAGACACCGGCGACGGTTTTATCGTCTACATGTACGGAGGCGACACGCAGGGCTAACCCGCTAAGCAAGTACCAAAACCACCACAAAAGGCGCCCATCCCCTTTGTGGTGACAGGTTTTATCTGGGCGAACGTTAAGACCGCCGCGGGGGAGCTGCTTTCCCTCGCGGCGGTTTACTAACCGTGAAAACCAAGTGAGTAGGCTTTTGGCGGGATCCCGAGCACACCCCAAAACGCCGCAGCTCTGGCCTGCGGTTTTATCGAGCGTTTGTCGCGATGTGCTCGGCAGATCCCAAAAAGTCTACTCACTTGCATCCGAGACGCACCAGGCAGGCAAAAAACCGCCGCGAAAGGGGCCCGTCCCCCTTCGCGGCGGTTGTTCATCGCGGTTTTGCAACGGTTTTGCGGTGGTTTTGCCCGCCTGCTACTCGCTGTAGCGAGTGGCGATGGCAACTCGCACCATGCCGGCGCTCATGAGGTACGTTGCCATAGGCTGTAGTAGCGCATGTCATAATCCTACAGCAGCATTCGCCATAATCTGACAGTAGAGTTTTCCACAATCTATAAGTAGCCCAGGTCGGGACCCTATTTAACAAACCAAATTCTCGCCCAACGCCATTTCCTCTCCTGGTGACCGGTTCATTTTGGCGGGTTTCATCTGGGCAAACGCCAAAACCACCACAAAGGTGCCTGTCCCCTTTGTGGTGGTTTGGAGCTCTCCGCGGCGGGATGCTAGACTGGCGGCGTATACATTCGCGCCAAAACACGGGTCGCATGCAAGAAAGGAGATGCCATGGCGCCTATCGCACCGCTCAAAATACTCGTCGCTCCTGCCGCCAAGACCATCGCCCGCCTGAGCGGCTCACTCACCTACGAAGATATCCCCTGCGCCGTTGAGGCGCGTTCGGACAGCTGCCCCTACCTGGGCCACGTCCCCTACTTTGCACCCAAGCTCGCATCTGATCCCGAGCAGCGTGAGCAGTAATCCAAGATGCAACTAGCACCGCACAACTCGCGGCGCTACTGTTTTGGCGCAAAGCGACCTGTCCCCCTTGCGCCAACGCCGGGATTGTCGATGCTGCGGCCGCGGCGCGATATGAGGCGTGAAACCTCGCCCAGCAACACGCCGATCACCACACCCATGAGGATCGGCAACTTTGACATCTCGGCGGGCGAGCTGTTAAGCGGCACGATTGTCGCAACGATCGAAAGCACGAGCTCTACCACCGGCACCGCAAGCGCTACCGCAAGCACCTTGCCCTCGAAGGGCGCGCGGAACACACGTGGGCGGTCGTCGTATTTACGCAGGCGCCAAAACGCCGGGAACATCGGGATATAGCTCATGAGCAGAAAGACGACGTTCATCGAGAAGAAGACCCAAAAGACGTCGGAACCTTCACCCAACGGAATCTGAAGTAGCAGCACCAAGCTGGCAAAACAACCGTTAATGAGTGCCGAGCCGTTGGGCATGCCGGTCTTCTTGGACACCAGCGCAACGGGACGCGGCATGTTGCCATGGCGCGCGGCATAGCTCGCCACGTTGTTGACGCCAAAGCTCCAACAGATCATGTTGGCAAACAGCGTTACCAGAAAGGCCACGCCCACGACCATCGTCAGCGGGTGAGCGCGCCCCACCATGGCGGCAACCGCGTCCACAATGCCCGAATCGAGTGAAAGCTGCTCGGTGGGAACCGCGGCTCCAATACCGATGCCACAGATAATGTAGATCGCCGCGATGGCAACGCCACCGGCGATAACCGCCTTGGGGATATCGCGCGATGGGTTCTTCATCGTGCTGGCAAAGGTCGCGACCACCTCAAAGCCCATAAAGTTGAATAGGATGATTGAAAGATACGTCAGTGAGTTAGTGTCTCCCAGATCGGGGACAAAGGTCTTAAACGACATATCGTTGGCAAAGCCGTTGTTGCAGGCAAACCAGATGCCGATGATTCCCACCACGGCGGTAATGAGCACCTTGATGACGGCGCCGCCATCCATGACCCAATCGGCCTCGGCCACCGGCTGCATTGCCATGACCGTGACCCCCCACACAAAGGCAAGCTCGATGGCAATTCGGACCCCAAGCGAAAATTCGATGCCCCATACCGCATTGATGACACTGGGGAACATGCAGGCGATGCTTGCCACCCACAGTGGAAAGTTGACCCAATAGCACCAGGAGCAGCGAGCGCCCCAACGGTCGCCCAAGCCCAGGCGAACCCAATCGTACAGACCGCCCTCGGAATCGAACGCCGTACCGAGCTCGGCCACCACCAGGCCATAGGGAAGCAAAAACGTAATGATGAGGAAGATCCACCAGAAGAACTGCACGTTACCCATGGCAGATGCCGGAGCGGCCGCCTCGATGGTAAAGACAACGCAGATAACCGAGAGGATGACCTCGAACAGGGAGAACTTTTTACCTGCCACGACACGCTCCCCCTACAGCAAAAAGGATGGCATCTGTACCGAAGGCGCAGCCCAAGGTAGGGTTGCAGGCCGCGTCACCGGTGCAGGTGCCATCCCAAAGAGAAGAGAGGATGCAATTGTTGGACCAACGCTCGCGGAACAGGCGCATGTAGATAACGATACGCTGGTACATAGATACTCCGATCAAAACGGTCGCGCTCGCAACCGGAAACTATCAGCAATTGAATACGCGTCTGACCTGGGAAATTCAAGCGAACAATTGGCCTAACCCGCAATAAATCCCAGATCAGACGCGTACTCAATCAAAGAGGCGGGCACTCCGAAGTGGAGGCAACGGAGTGCCCAAAGAAAAACCCAGCCGACCAAGACATCGAATAAACCGACCATCAATGCCCCGAGATGGTCCGATTCACCGACCGTCCGATTGATCGGCTGGGTTCCCGAAGCATCACGGCTCGGAAAGTCAGACGTTTACTCGGCGTGCTCAGGTGCGCCAGATTGGCGCGAACGAGGAGCGTAGCGTACTGACGCTACGTAAGCGACGAGTGAACGCCAAGGTGGCGTGCCTGAGTTACGCCGAGGGCTCCTGCTGGGTAATGCAGTGGATATTGCCGCCACCGAAGACGACCTGCTCGGACTGAACGCCGACGCACTTGTAGACGCCCTCGCCCCAGACCTCGTCGTAAATCTTCTGGAGCGTGTCGACGGCCAGCTGGTCGTTCTCGTCGCCGTACTGCGGGACGATAACGCCGTGGTTGGTCACGAGGTAGTTCATGTAGGAGGCGATCAGCGGCTCGTCGGGGACGCGCGGCTCGGCGTTCTCGTCGGCGTCGATGGTGTCGCAGGAAGCCTGGTCCATGAACAGCGGGTTCACGGGCATGCAGAGCTTGTAGACCTTCATCTTGCGGCCCTTGGCGTCAACGGCGTTGGAGAGGGTCTCGTAGGCAGCGTGGCACTGCTCATAGAACGGATACTCGGGATCGTCGGTCCAGATGCAGGCCATGACGCCCGGGGCGATGAACGTGGCGACGTCATCGATGTGGCCGTTGGTCTCCTCGGGGTCGATGCCCTCCTTGACCCAGATGACCTTCTCGACACCCAGGTAATCCTTGAGGTGCTCGTCCATGTAGGCGCGGAGTTCCTCACTCCAGGGCTCGAACTTCTTCTTGAACTTGGGCCAGATGGACTCGGGATCCTCTTCCTCCTCGAGCACCGCAGAGCAGGTGCGGCCCGGGGAGAGCAGGCACTGGTCGGTCACGACAAGGGTGCCCTCGCCGTCAACGGTGATGGAGCCGCCCTCGAGGATCATGTCATCGGGACGATAGCGACGGCAGCCGGAAAGCTCAGCCATCTTAAGGGCGATCTGCTCGTCCTTGTCCCACGGGAAATAGAGGCCGTCGACGAGACCGCCGTAGGCGTTGAAGTGCCAGTGGTTGGCGCGCTTCTCACCCTTGCCGTTGATGACGTAGGTGGCGGCGGTGTCGCGGAACCAGGCGTCGTCGGTGGTCATCTCGATGACGGTGACGTTCTCGTCCTCCTCGAAGACGGCCTTGCAGTTGGCATAGTCAACCTGGTTGGCGCACATGGTAACCGGGGTGAACTCGGCGATGGCGCGGGCGATGGCGGCATACTGCTTCTGAGCCGGCTTGGCGCCGTGGGCCCAGGTGTCGGTGCGGTGGGGCCAACCCATCCACACGCGATCCTGCGGGGCGAACTCAGCGGGCATAAAGAAGCCGTCGGCCTTGGGGGTGGACTCGGACTCGGTGATCGTACGCATAAGATTTCCTCCAAATCGAACGATCGCTTGCTGCGGGCGGGTTACCCGCAGCCTAAAACCAAGAGATGGTAGGCGCCCGTTCCCCGGCAAAGGTCGGGGCGCCCGGCGCCGGTTTTCACGGAGTCGCACCGGCAAGCGACGACGTAACCAAGTGCGCGGAGACAAAACGCACGAAGGATACGGAAGAGAGATTGGGGTGGGCGGTGGTTACCGGAGCTATCGCTCACGCCCACCCCGGGGAATGGTTAGCAAACCTGTCGCTTGGGCACGTCTCCGAAGAGGCTAGAGTGCCCGGAGTCGGGAGCGACAAGCCCGACGAAGCGCACGTTGGTACGCGAGGAGGGTTGGAGCCCCAGAACCGGGTGCTCTAGTTCTCCTCGGCCTCGGCGGCCTCCTCAGCGAGACGCTGAGCTGCCAGCTCGGGAGTGAGGCCCTTGTACTCGGTCTCGCGGCCCTTGGCGCTGACGACGCGGACAACCTCGCCGATGAGCAGAAGCACGATGAAGATAACGATCATCGGGAGCTTGTCGCCAATCTCGGCGGCGGAGAGCGGCACCAGCGTTGCAACGATGGCCAGGATCAGCTCGATGCAAGGGATGGCCAGCATGACCTTCATCATGGCACCCTTAAACGGGAACGTGAAGATGCGCTCGCGGTTGGGGTCGTTCTTACGAAGGTTGAGGAACGCCGGGAACATCGGGATATAGGTGAGCAGCAGGAAGACGACGGAGGTGCCGAAGAGCATCCAGAAGACACCGTTGGAGATGGCGTCGATGGGCACGAGCTGCAGGCACAGCACCAGGGAGGCAACGATGGCGTTGACCAGGTTGGCGCCGTTGGGCATGTCGTCATCCGAGATCATCGAGGCGAAGACCTTGGGCATGTTGCCGTGCTCGGCAGCATAGCGAGCAACGGAGTTGACGCCGAAGGACCAGGCAGCCATGTTGGCGAACAGGGTGATCAGGAAGGCAATGCAGATGACCTTGAAGATCATGGAGTCGCCCACCATGGTCTGGACTGCGACGATCATGCCGTAGTCGGGGTCGATGGAATCGGCCGGCACCGCAGCGCCGATGCCAAAGCCAGCGAACAGGTAGATCACGGCGATGGACAGGCCACCGACGATGATAGCCTTGGGGATATCGCGAGCGGGATCGGCCATGTCGTCGGTCATGGTGCAGATGACCTCGAAGCCCATGAAGTTAAAGATGATGATCGACAGGTAGCCGAGAGCGTTGGTGTTGGTGAGCTCGGGCAGGAAGGTGGCAGCGGACATGTCGTTCGCAAAACCGTTCTCCATGGCATACCAAATGCCCAAAGCGCCGACGATAACGGCGACGGCGACCTTGATGATGGCGCCGCCGTTAAGGACCCACTCGGAGTCGGCCGCCTTGGAGCGGCCCATGAGGTAGACGATCCACACAAAGGCAAGATCGATACCCATCTTGGCGATCAAGTTGAACTCGACGCCAAAGACCATGCCCAAAATGTCGGGGAACATGGTAGCCAGCGAGGCGATCCACAGCGGGTAGTTGACCCAGTAGTAGTACGAGATGCGGGCGCCCCATTTGTCGCCCAGGCCATCGCGTACCCAGTCGTAAATGCCGCCCTCGCCGTCATAGGTGGTACCGAGCTCGGCGACAACCATGCCGTAGGGAAGCAGGAAGGTCAGGATCAGGAAGATCCACCAGAAGAACTGCTGGTTGCCAATGGCGGCAGCAGGAGCGGCGGCCTCGCAAACGAAGACGACGCAGATGATGGTCGAAATGACCGTCAAGAAGGAAAGCTTTTTCTTTCCGTCGCTCATGATGAGCTCCTTCGCTCAGTCTTGGACAGATCCGAGGCCCTAAGGTATTAAGGCAATTGCTTGGGCCTCGGTGAGCGGGCGACAGGAGACGAGCATCCGCCGCCCGCAAACGTGCTTTTAGAAGCCTTGAGGCTTAGAGCTGCTCGAGAGCCTCGAGAGCGGCGTGGAGCTCAGCCTTGGCGGAGTACTCGACACCCTCGTCGTTGAGCGGGGTGCGCTTGCCCAGGGCGGCAAGGAGAGCACGGATGGAGTGCTTGCGGTTCTCGGCCTCGACCCAGCACAGGGAGCGCTCGGGATCGTCCATGACCTCGTCGACGACCTCCTCGTTGCGGGTGGCCGGCAGGCAGTGCATGAACTTGGAATTGGGGCCGGCAAAGTTCATCATGTCCATGGTGACCTGATACTTGGGATAGAACACGTCCATGTAGTTCTCGCCCGAGACCTCCTCGTCGTACAGGCCATACCACACGTCGGTGTAGATGAAGTCGGCGCCCTTGATGCACTCGATGTCGTCGGAGATGACGACAGAGCCGCCGGAGACCTTGCAGTTCTCCTCGGCGATGGCCATCATCTGCTTGCCGAACTCGGCGCGCTCCTCGACGGTGCCAACGTGCAGGCCGCCGTCGGGGATCTGGTGGCCCTTAGGTCCAAACTGGACGAACTTCATGCCGACCTTGGAGGCGATGAACATGAGGGAGACGCAGACCTGGGTGGCGTCGCCGATGAAGGCCAGGGTGCAGTCCTCGATATTCTTGCCCTCGGGGAGGTTCTCGAGCATGGTCATGAGGTCGCCCATCTCCTGCGTGGGGTGGTTGAACTCTGACATGCCGTTGATGACGGGCACAGCAGAGCCCTCGGCGAGGCCGACGACGTCCTTGTGACGGTCAACGCGAGCCATCATGATGTCGAGCAGCGAGCCCATAACGCGAGCGGTGTCGCCCAGGGACTCGTGACCGCCGAGCTGGATGGTGCCAGGGCCATAGAACTGAGCATGGCCGCCGAGGTCGGTCATAGCGGTCTCGAAGGAAAGACGGGTGCGGGTGGAGACCTGCTGGAAGATCATGCCAAGGCTCTTGTTGCGGAGCAGGTGCGGATAATAACCGTCAACCTTGATGGCCTTCTTCATTGCCAGGCCAAGATCCTCGATAGCCAGGATCTGCTCTTTGGTGAAGTCGTTGGTGTCGATGAAATCCTTAGGCAGTGCCATGTCGATTTCCTTTCCGCCGGTCTTGCCGACTATTACTATGAGGCGCTCGAACATCACGCCTCGTGTTGACAAGACCATCATTCACCCGTATGCAATTTTTACCTAGTTTATTCGGGATTAAAGACCGTTCACGGAGTTACACCCCCTCTAAACCAATATAAACCCGCAGGTCAAGAGTTTACAGGGGGTTTACCATCTAGAACCGCGAACGGTATACGGCTATGCTGTATCTCGGCGCCTAATCCGTAATGAAACGAAGGGTTGAGACGTCTATATCCCACAAGGTATACAGAGCTCGGCCATAGAATAAATGAGATGGGACGGTGGCAGATGAACACCCTGATGTTCTTCTATACCCTAGCGATACTCGTGATCTGTATTGTGACGGCGGTGCTCTCGCTTGCCGCCTATGCCTCATCTCGTCGACGCTTCTTTATCTATGGCAGCGGCGTATTTATCTGCTATGCCATCGAGATGACCGAGATTTTCTTTTTTGAATACACGCTGCAAAACCAGAGTTTTCCAGCCAGCGACTATTACTCAATTACCATGCCTGTGTTGCGGACCTTTGTGGCGACCGCTTCGCAGGCTTTTATTTGGCTCATTGCCATGGATTTGCTCGACAAGCATTCAAAAAAGCAGTTTGTCATTCCCGTCGCAACGTTCTTGCTGAGCGAGCTGCTGATTATCGTCGCTGTCCCCTACGGCCCCATTCATCAATGGCTCTACTACACGATGCGTCAGGTATTCCTTGTTTTCGTGGGGCTATATATCTTTTGGACGGCACGCAAGAGCACGCAAGTCGAGCTGAAGGCACGCGTTAACAACCAACGAAAGCACCTGATTATCGGCGCTATTCTGGTCGGTTGCATCGTTGCCGAGGATTTCTACAACATTCTGATTGTCCCCATGAGTCTGGCGCCCTCTTGGCTGCAACTATATCTGTCCGAGCGCAACTTTAGCGAAAACGTCTTTGCCTGCTACTTTGCGATTCTGCTGATCATCTACTCCTACCACGTGCTTTCAATCCGCATGCAGGAGGCGCCCGAGGAAAAGAACGTCAGCGATCTTGATCGACACATCGAAGAGCAGATGCCCTTCTATCGCAACGCCTACAAGCTCTCCAACCGTGAGACCGAAGTTATGCGTCTGGTCGTACTGGGCAAATCGAACCAAGAGATCGCTGACGAGCTATTCCTTGCCGTGGGCACCGTCAAGACCCACATCCACAACATCCTGGTCAAAACCGAACAGCAAAACCGCACGACGCTCATCCTCCACTTTTGGAAGCGATAACCTGCCAAAAAGGGACAGGTTTATTTTGAACTGCATCCCATTTCTTGGACTTTGAAATTAAGGTTCGAGAAAAGGGAGGCA
>UQPI01000044.1 GCA_900542945.1 uncultured Collinsella sp. | reverse complement strand
GCCTCGAGCGCCTCGCGTGCCGCCCGCTCGGCAAACGGTAGCAATCCGTCCGCAAACGGTAGGGCGCCGGCACCTTGCAGGCATCCCAACACATTCAAATGTCTCTTCACGACACAACCCTCCCTACGTTCGATCGCAGGGAGGGTTGTTGATTCAGCGCTATGGTACCCCGACGCGATTGGGGCAAGGCTGGTTAAATCCGCTCGCGGGCGTTATTCGCCGGCAGGCGGTTGTGGTGCAGACGAAGACGGGGCCGAGCCCTCGCCACCATCCTGGCGCGGCTTGCGGGAACGGCGACGGCGACGGCGCTTTTGACCCTGGTCGGCCGAGCCCTCGCCACCGCGATCCTCGCGCGGCTCGCGCTCGTCGCGAGCGGCGCCACGCGAAGCCTTGGCAGCCGCTCCCCCGCCATCTCCGGGACGACGGCGCGTGACCTTGACCTCGCCATCCGAGACCTGATCGGCAACGGAGGGCACTGAGGGCTTCTGCTGCGCGCCCGAGGAATGGCGACGGCGCGGACGCGGTGCGCGCTCCTCCTCGCCACGTGACTTGCCGCCCTTGTCGGCAGGCGCGTCGGAGGCCGAGGCGCCCTTGGAAGCGGCACCAGCCTCGCGAGCAACTGCGGCGCGGAAGGCGTCCTCGCGCTCCTCGCTCGACAGATGACGGCGACGACGGCGCGTGGGGTTCATGCCACCGCCGCGGTTTTGCTGCTGGGGCTGTTGAACCTCGCGCTCGCGAGCTCCGTTCTTGCCGGCGGCTGCGGCCTCGCCGGCATCGGCAGAGCTCGCACGCTTGCGGCGGCGACGGCCACCGGCGGTATCCTCGACCTCAGGCGCCTCGGCCTTGCTGCGGCCCTTTCCGCGGCCACGGCCCTCGCCCTGCCCCTGACCGGCGCGAGCATCGGATTCAGCATCGCGACGACGGCGCTTGGGCATCGACGTACCGGCCAGACGGTCGGCGCTCGACAGGCCATCGCCCACGTCGACGCCGTTCTCGCGGTCGAGCTCCATAAGCGCCAGACGCATCTCGGGCGACTCGATGCGCTCGAGCACGTCGCGCGTCACGCAGTCGGGGCGGCAGTTGCAGCCCTGCTCGGCGGCCTTCTTTTTGCAGCCCTCCGAGCACGTCATATCGGCCAGGTTGACCTTAAAGACTTTGCCGTTCTCCAGGCGCAGCACCAGCTGCTCACGCGGCGTGTCATATTCCTGAATACGCGCCTTGCCAAGCGGCGTATCGATGAGCGTCTTCTTTTTGGGCGCGCGGCTCTTAAAGTCCTTGTAGGCCTCGAACTCATAGCGCAGGCAGCACATCAGGCGGCCGCACACGCCGCTGATCTTGGACGAGTTGAGCGGTAGGTCCTGCTCTTTTGCCATGCGGATCGAGACGGGCTCAAACTGTCCGCCAAAGCGCGTACAGCAGAGCTCCTGTCCGCACTGGGCATAGCCGCCCACCAGGCGGGTCTCGTCGCGCACGCCGATCTGGCGCATGTCGACGCGGATGTGCAGCGTCGAGGACAGATCCTTGACGAGCTGGCGAAAATCGACGCGCTCCTCGGCGGCAAAGTAGAACACGGCCTTCTCGCCGCCAAACAGGTACTCGACGCCGACCGGCTTCATCTCGAGGTCGAGCTCTTTGACCAGACGGCGGAAATCGACCATGGCCTCGTCACCCTGGATGGCCAGGTCGTCGGCAAGCTGCAGGTCGATGTCGCTCGCCACACGCAGCACGGGCTTGAGCGGCTGACCGATCTCGTCTTGCGGTACCTCGAAGGGATCAGCCGTGACCAGGCCGATCTCGGTTCCGCGCTCGGTGGAGCAAATAGCGTAATCTGCCTCGAGGATATCCAGGTCCTGCGGGTCAAACCACAGGTCGCGCGAGGCGTAGGTAAACTTAACGGGTACGACTAACGGCATTTCAGTGCCTTCCTGATATCGAACAACATGACCTCGATGGCCAGCTGGGGAGTAACGTTTCTGGCGATGTTGCGCTCGGCGGTCGCGACCGCCTCGAGCGCCTGGGTGGCACCCGCAACATTGGTCGCGGCGGCAAGCCGACCGATCGTGTCGCGCACGTCCTCGTTCACCACGTCGGCTGCCTCGTCCTGAAGTGTCAGCAGCACGTCGCGCATGAGCGTCCGCGCGCTCGCCAGCGCTTCCATGATACCCGAACGCTCGCGCGCGTTGAGTTCGCGCTTGTTGCGGTCCTCAAGCTGCTTCAATGCTCCACGCGACAGGTAGTCGGCGTTTTGCTCGAGTACCTTTTCCTGCGTGGACTTGACCTCGGCAAGCGGCGCCTTGAAGGCGACGATGAGCGACTTGGCGCGACTGAGCACGTCGGCCTCGTCGGCGGCAATGAGTGAGTCGATGGCACGGACCATCTGACGGCGGGCGTCCTGGCGCTCGGCGCTCTTAAGAAACTCGATGCCGCGTGCGGGGCTTCCCGCCACGGCGACCGCCATGCGGCAACGCGCAGGGTCCTGACCGGTGGCGCGGCTCACGGCCTGCGCGGCGACGGCGGGCGATACCAGCCGAAACGGCACACACTGGCAACGACTCACGATAGTGGGCAGCATCACGTCGGCCGAGGTGCCCAGCAAGATAAACATAACGCCCTCGGGCGGCTCCTCGAGCGTTTTGAGCAGTGCGTTGGCGGTGTTGGCACGCAGTTGCTCGGCACGGTCGATGATGTAGACCTTGGCCTTGGCACGGATGGGCGCCAGTGGCACGTCATCGAGCAGCTCGCGGGTCTGGGCAATGAGGTAACCCGTGGCGCTCTCGGGCGTGTAATAGTGCACGTCGGGGTGCGTATGGCGGGCGACGCGCACGCAGCTATCGCATGAGCCGCAGCCATTCTGCTCGCACAGGAAGGCTTGGGCGAGCGCCCACGCGGCGTCGAGCTTGCCCGCGCCGGGAGCGCCCAAAAACAGGTAGGCGTGCGATGCGCGACCGCTGGCGACGGCATTGGTCAAAAAGTCACGCACGCGCTCTTGGGTGTCGAGCTTGGCCAGCAGGCTTGCCTGAGCGGGGGCCATGTTACTCGGCCTCCTTGGCAAGCGCGGCGGCGACGGCTTCCTGCGGAATGTCGAGACCGTACGCGCGAACCTGCTCGACCGTCTTCTCGAAGACTTCCTCGACGGTCGTAGTGGCGTCGATGAGCTTTACGCGGTCTGGCTCCTCGGCAGCAATTGCGCAAAACCCCTCGTAGACACGCTCCTGGAATGCCATGCCCTTAGCCTCCATGCGATCTGCCGCGCCACGGGCTGCCATGCGTAGCGCCGCCTGCTCGGGCGTGATGTGGTAGACGAGTGTGAGCGCCGGGTGCGTTCCCGCGACGGCCAGGTTGTTGGCGTCGCGCACCATCTGGCGATCGAGGCCGTCGGCAAATGCCTGGTAGCAGGTCGTGGAATCGTAGAAGCGATCGCACAGGACCACCTTGCCGGCCGCAAGGGCGGGGGCTATGACCTCGTGCACCAACTGGGCACGCGCAGCCTCGTAGAGCAACAGCTCGCAGGTATCGCCCATCGCCGTGTTGGCGGGGTCGAGCAGCAGGGCGCGAATCTTTTCGCTGATGGCAGTGCCACCCGGCTCGCGCAGAGTTACGACCTGATAGCCAGCGAGTTCGAGCGCGCGGGCAAGCAGGCGCGCCTGCGTGGACTTGCCGGCACCGTCGACGCCCTCGAGCGTGATAAAGCTATGTTGAGCAGGCTCAAAAGCCATGGGCGCAGCCCCTTCCTACAAGGCGCGTAAATGCAGATATATCAACCAAGCCATGATACCCCAGTGCTCGGCGCGTCCCCAATGGCTAAAGGCGCCTTTCCAAAGTTGCGGTGAAATAGGGACTGATTGAAGCTCTGAGACCGCCAAACAGTCCCTATTTCACCGCAACGTATGATGGGGAATTTTGGATGCTGGGTATAATCGTCGTATTGCATTGAAATGTGGCGAAAGGAGTGGCAATGTCTCGGTATTGCGCCTCGTGCGGCAAGCTTCTTGAAGATAATGCCAAGTTCTGCACCTCGTGCGGTGCACCCGTTGAGCAAACAGCCGCGAGCGATAGCCAGCCCGCTTTTGAGCAGACCGGCTCCCTTGATACGCCGCAAGCCAAGGCGGACGACCCCCTCGCCTATAGCCCCGACCCCGCCGCAAGGACCGAGGCCGTCGAGACCACGCAGCGCATACCCGTCGCGAGCGGCTCGCCCCAACAGCAGCCGGCTCCCGCATACGCGCCCGCTTCGCCACAGACCCCCGCTCCCAAAAAGAGCGGCACCGGGCCGCTTATCGCCGTTATCGTTGTGCTGGTGGCGATCATCATCGCCCTGGTCATCTTCTTTGCGATCAGACCGTTCGACAACGCCGCCACGCAGACGACTGCCGAGGTAGCTAAGCTGCACCATGACGTCGACGACGATGACCTAAAGCCTCTCGGCAATCCCAACAGCCTGTACGACGATGATGACGATGACGACGAGGATGGCGGCGAAGCAACGCTCTCCGAGCAGAACCTCTACCGTCGCCTGAGCGAATACTACGACCTGCTCGAAGATCTCGACAGCCAGGTCCGTGGCTGCGCGCAGAACTTCAACGGCAACTATCTGGAAGAGGATCGAACCACCCGTCAAAATCTCGCCGACGTCGCCGAGCGCACGGAGGACACCATCGAGCAGTATTACGACATCGTCGAGGACCTGGACGTCCCGACGAGCTCCAAGAACTACAGCTCCTGGAAGGATATCATCGCCCTGTACGACGACCTGGATCACCGCATTGACGCAATCTGTGATGCCTGGGAGATCAGCCTGAAATACGCCAAGCCTGCGGACCACAAGAATGAGATCGTGGCGCCGCTGTCGCGCGACAACGTGGCGGGCACCAATGACAATAAGTACCGCCTAGACTTTGAGGAGCGCTATCCCGGCGCCAAGCCTGTCGAGGTGAACTAGCGCTTTGTCGTTCCCGAGCCGGCAGTTAGGGACGTTCCTAAACTGCCGGCAGAAAAGGAACGTCCCTAACTGCCGGTCAAAAAAACGAGCGAGGATCGCGGGGTCCTCGCTCGTTTTTTTGGGCAATGTTTCGACTGCGCCGTTACTTGTCGGCGGCTGCTTTCTTGGCAGTCGACTTCTTCGCGGTCGTCTTCTTGGCGGCAGTGGCTTTCTTAGCCGTCGTCTTCTTTGCCGTGCTCGCCTTGGTTGTGGTCTTGCGGCCGCGGGCGGGCTTCTTCTCCTTGGTCGGGCAGTCCATGTTCACGCAGATGCGCCACGGACCGCGCGCCGTGTTGACCACCACGATGGGGGCGCCGCACTCGGGGCAGGTCTCGCCCGTCGCCTCGAGCTTGCCGCGCGCCGGAAGCGGATAGCTCACGCCGCAGTCATCGTAGTTGGTGCAACGGATAAAGCGCTTGCCGCTCTTTTCGCTCTTGTGCGCGATCAGGTCGCCATGGCGTCCTGCCTCAGCGCACACCTTGCACTCGCCCACCTTAAGGTCGGGCTCGTAGTTGGTGGGGCACGTGGGGTTCACGCAAATCTCGAAGGCCTTCTGGCGGAACGGCTGGCACTTAATGCGCGGCGCACCGCACTCGGGGCACACGGCCGCCTCGCCCTCGAGCGGGCTTACCTTGACGCCACTCGGCACCGGATAGGTCACATCGCAGTCGGGCCAGCCCATGCAGCCGATAAAGCTGCCGCGGGTCTTGGCGCTCGTCTTCATAACCAGGTCCTTGCCGCACTTGGGGCAGGCGCCCACGCGCGCATCGGCCGTGACGGCGTCGCTGATGGCGTCGCCCAGCTCCTGCGTATGCTTGAGCAGCTCGTCGAGCACGCCGGCCAGCAGCGCGCGCGAGTGCGTCACGACATGCTCTTCGGTGTCCTCGCCGCGCTCCACGCGGGTCATGTCGCCGTCGAGCTCGCTGGTCATATCGGGGCTCGTGATGCGCGGGGCAAACTGCGACAGCGCGTCGATGATGGCGATGCCCAGCTGGCTCGGCTCAACGGGATCATTTTTGAGATAGCGCACGGCATACAGGCGCTCGATGATGCTCGCGCGCGTGGACTTGGTGCCCAGGCCGCGCTTTTCCATCTCCTGCACGAGCTTGCCCTGGCTGTAGCGCGCGGGCGGCTCGGTCTGCTTGGCCTCGAGCTTAATGTCGAACACGTCGACCGTGTCGCCCTGCTCAAGCGGCGGCATCTGCTCGTCGCGCTTGAGGCCGTACGGATATGCCTCGCGGAAGCCCGGGGTCACGAGCACGTCGCCCGAAGCCACGAACGGCTCGCCGTTGACGTCGAGCTCGAGCTTGGTGTTCTCGATGGTCGCGGGCCCCATGAGCGTTGCCAGGAAGCGACGGGCGATGAGGTCATAGAGTTTGCGCTGGCCGCCGTCGAGCGTGGACGGATCGCCCTCGCCCGTGGGGTAGATAGGCGGGTGGTCGGTGGTCTCGACCTTGCCGCGCGTGGGCTTCATGGGGCCGGCGAGCACCTTTTTGCACACGGGCGCCAGCGCCGGGTTGATCTTTGCCAGGTCGCTCACCACGGCGCCCAGATCGAGCGTCGCGGGATACACGGTGTTGTCGACACGCGGGTAGCTGATGAGACCGGCCATGTAGAGGGACTCGGCGATGCGCATGGTACGCGCAGGTGAGATGCCCTCGGCCGCGGCGGCAGCCTGCAGCGAGGTCGTCGCAAACGGCGTGGGCGGCTGCTGCTTACGCGAGCGCTTGGTCACCGCGGCGACGGTTGCCGTCGTAGCGCCGTCAACGTGACCGTACGCCGTCTCAGCAGCATCCTTGTCGGTAAAGCGCGCCGTCTTGTGCGCGATCTTAAAGCGATCGTCCTCGGCAGCGCCTTGCGCGGCGCCCATGCCGCGAATCTGCCAATAGTCCTCGGGTACAAACGCCATGCGCTCGCGCTCGCGCTCGACCACCAGGGCAAGCGTCGGCGTCTGCACGCGGCCGGCGGAACGCACGTTGCCAAAGCCGCCAAACTTGGCGAGCGTCAGGTAGCGCGTGAGCACCGCACCCCAAATGAGGTCGATGTGCTGGCGGCTCTCGCCGGCGTCGGCCAGGTTCTGGTCGAGCGAGACAAGGTTATCGAAGGCCTGCGTGATCTCGGCCTTGGTAAACGAAGAATACTGGGCGCGGGCGACCGGCAAGTCGGGCGCCACCTCGCGCACCTTGTTGAGGGCGTCCGAACCGATCAGCTCGCCCTCGCGATCGAAGTCCGTGGCGATGATGACGCTGTCGGACTTTTTGGCGAGGTTCTTAAGCGAGCGGATGAGCTCTTTCTCGGCCGGAAGCTTAATGACGGGCGCCCAGGTGAGATAGGGCAGGCTCTCGAGCTTCCAGCCCTTGATGGAAATGCCATCGGCAAGGAACGGCTTGCGCTTGGTGTCGTACGGCGGGCGGGCCAGGCCATCGGGCATATCGGCCGGCAGCATTTCGCCGTCCTCCGTGACCGAATACCAGCCCAACTTTTTATCGAACAGCACACTGTCGCAAAAATCGGGTGCCAGGATGTGACCGGCAAGGCCGATCGTCACGCACTCCTCGCCCTTCCACTCAAAACGGTAGATAGCGGTGTTGTACACCTTGTCCTTTTTGGGCTTGCCCGTGGACAGACGCTCGGCGATCTGACGCGCGGCGTCGTTTTTCTCAGCGATGATGAGCTTCAAAAGAGGCTCCTATCTCGTGTGTCTGCGGCTGCGCCCGCCCTCTTGGCGGCCGACTTACGCCCTTGCTTGCTCAATCTGCCCGATAAGCCAATCGCACCAGGCATCCATGCCCTCGCCCTTGCGCGCGCTCACGGCAAACCGCGGCGCCTGCGGATTGAGGTCATCGAGTGTCTTAGTATACCTATCCATGTCAAAATCGAAAGCCGGGGCCACGTCGACCTTATTGAGCAGCTGCGCGCCGGCGTGCTGGAAGATGCCCGGGTACTTGATGGGCTTGTCGTCGCCCTCGGGCACCGAGAGGATCATGATGGACAGGTTCTCGCCCAGGTCAAAGTCGACCGGGCAGACCAGGTTACCCACATTTTCGATAAAGATGACGTCGATGTTCTCCAGACCGACGGCCTGGTCGAAGGCGTCGACGGCCTCCATGATCATGTTGCCCTCGAGGTGGCACAGGCCGCCCGTGTTGATCTGGATGGCGGGCATGCCGGCTTCCTTCATGGTGATGGCGTCGACGTCCGAGGCGATATCGCCCTCGATAACGGCACAGCGCAGGCTGGCTTTGTCACGCAGGCGCTCGTTGGTGCCCAGAATCGTGGTGGTCTTACCCGAGCCAGGGCTCGACAGCACATTGATCACGTAGGTGTTCGTCTGCTCAAACCGCTGACGCAGCTGATCTGCCAGGCGCTCGTTGCGCGACAGAATCGGCGACGCGATATCAATCGTTTTCTCGGCCATACTTAGCGCTCCTTACTTTGGCCCTTTTATACCCCATCGCTAGATGGCGAGCGTGCTAATCGTCGGGGGTCTCGATCTCGATACTTGCGATGTCGAGTTCGCGGCCATGCAGCAGACGCACGTTGGCACCGCCACATTGGGGACAACGGCAATGGAAACGGTCGTGCTCAAAGACCTCACCGCAGTCCAGACACTCGCTTTGTGGATGGACTTCCTCCACGGCAAGCTCGCAGCCGCGCGTGAGCGGGTCCTCGTCGCGAAACGTCTCCCACGCAAAGTCAAGCGCCTCGCGCACGACCTCGGTCATATCCCCGATACGCAGCGTTACCAAAACGGCGCGCGAGGCCCCCGCCCCACGCGCCGCGCGAATCACTGTATCGAGTATGCCGTTGACAATGCCAACCTCGTGCATACCGATTTACTCCTCGTCGTCCTCGTCGTCCGAGAACAGGTCCAGACGGCTCACGAACAGACCCTCCTTGCCCTCGCGCGCGGTAATGACCACGCGAGCGATGGCGAGCGAAATCTCGTAGAGCGAGAGCAGGGCGCCATACATGAGACCCAGCGTAACGGGCGAGCCGTCGGGCGTAATCACAGCCGAGCCCACAAGCAGGCCTACGTACACGTAGCGCCAGGCGCTGCGGAAGGCCGCATAGGACACGATGTGAAAGACGGACAGATAGAAGATGATGAGCGGCAGCTCAAACGCCACACCAAAGCCGATCATAAAGAGCAGCTCCATGTTGACGTAGTTCTCCAGGTCGGGCAGCGCCGTAGCGACGGCCGAGGTCTCGCCGATGAGCCACTCAAAGCCCGCCGGGATGATGATGAAATAGCAGAAGATGGCACCCAGGAAGAACAGCACCGTCGAGGCGAGCACCGTGGGCACGACCCACTTGCGCTCGTTGGGGCGCAGCGCCGGCAGGAAAAATGCCAGGATCTGCCAGATGATCATGGGCGTGCACATGACCACGGCCATCTTGATGGCCAGCGAGAAGCGCAGGCCAAAGCCGCCGAGCGTGGTGGTGATGTAAAACTTACCGTCCGGCACAAACGAGCGGATGGGGTCTTCCAGGATATCGAGCACCACGGGCGTGGCAAAGTACAGCACGATGGCGGCGGCAAACACCGACACGACCACGATGGTCAGGCGGCGACGGAGCTCTCCCAGGTGATCGAAGAGCGGCATACGCGCGGGTCCGATAGGCATTACTCATCGCCTCCCTTCGGGGCATCGGCGGCAGCAGTCTCGGCAGCGTCCTCGGCCTCGAGCTCGCGAGCGAGCTGGTCGACGACAGCCTTGCGCTTGCGGGGACGGCGGGCGTAGAGGTCAGCCGTCGTGGGCTCTGCCGGCTCGGGCTCGGGCTCTGCAGCAGGCTCGGGCTCGACGGCAGTAGCAGGCTCTGTACCCTCGGCCTCATCAACAGCGCCTTCGCCCTCAGCAGCACCCTCGCTTGCGGCCTTCTCGGCAGCAAGACGGGCGCGACGCTCGGCAAAGGTCTCCTTCTTGGCGGGCGCTGCCGTCTCGGCGGCATCCTCGTCCGCATCGGAATCGTCGTCGGTCGCAGCAGTCTTCTTGGGCTTGACCGGGGCCGACGCGGCCTCGCTCACCGGATCGATAATCTCGGACTGAACAACGGCCGTCATCTTTTCCTGCGTCTCGCGGAACTGACGGATGGCACGGCCGATCGTGCGGCCCATCTGCGGGAGCTTATCCGGGCCAAACAGCAAAAAGCCGAAGACCACGATGATCGCGAGCTCACCCTCTCCAATACCAAACACACATACCTCCAAGGCTCGATGTGAGTCGAGCCCGCACCGCGCCATTCGGCCGGAACTCGTCTATTCATTCGGTCAAGTATAGCGCCCGGACGCCAAAACGTCCGAGCGCATCACAAACATATGCCAAACGGCACGCCCTTTTGGGGGCAAAGATTATGCAGCGGTGATCGAAATCTCCTGGTCGACACCCAACAGCTGAACCACGCGCATCACCGGGGGCTGCACATTCGTGCAGCTAAAGCGCTTGCTGTGGTCAACCGCGTGGTGCGCGGCACCCACGAGCACGCCAATGCCCGTCGAATCGATATAGCTCACCTGGGCAAAATCGAGCTCAACGGCCTCGGTGGGCTGCTCGAGCGCCAGGTCGATGGCATTGCGCAGGCTATCGGCGTTAGAGATATCGATCTCGCCGGTTACCTTAATGGTGTAGAGCTCTGGCGTGGGGTTGGTTGAAATACCCAAATCCATGTATACGCTCCTTTACGTATCGAAAGTGCGGATAGTACTAGGCGCGGACTTGCGGGGCCCTACGCGTTAGGCGCGCTCGGCACGCGCAAGCTCGGCAGCGACGAGCTTGACAGCCAGCACCAGCACATCGAGCGCAGCCTCCAGGTCCTCGACCGTGGGATAGCTCGGCGCGATGCGGATGTTGGTGTCGCGCGGATCCTTGCCATAAGGCCAGGTGGCACCAGCCGGCGTGAGCTTGACGCCCAGGTCGGCACAAAGCGCGGCGACCTTCTGGGCCGAGCCCTCGGGGCCATCGAAACTCACAAAGTAGCCGCCATGGGGATGAGTCCAAGTGGCGCAACCCGTGTTACCCAAGCCCTCGGTGAGTTTACGCTCAACGGCCTCAAAGCGCGGGCGCAGGAACTCGGCATGCTTTTTCATGTGCTCCTTGACCGCCTCGATGGTGGGAAGGAAACGCACGTGACGCAGCTGGTTGAGCTTATCGGCGCTAATAAGACCGGCCTTCAGGCGCTTGGAGAACTCGGCGATGACCGCGGGGCTCGCACCGATAAAGCCGATGCCGGCGCCCGGGAAGGTGATCTTGGACGTCGAGGCAAAGGCCACCACGCGATCCTCGGTGCCCGCCGCGCGAGCGAGGTCAAAGATATTTGCGAGCTCGTCGGTCTCGTCGTACAGGTCGTGCACGCAGTAAGCGTTGTCCCAGAAGATGCGGAAATCGGGCGCGGCCGTGGGCATCTCGACCAAGCGGCGCACAGTGTCCTCGCTAAAGGTGATGCCCGTGGGGTTGGAATACTTGGGCACGCACCAGATACCCTTGATGGAATCGTCGGCGGCAACCAGGCGCTCGATCTCGTCCATGTCGGGGCCGTTGTCGGTCATCGCGACGGGGACGTTCTCGATGCCCAGATCGGCGGTGATGCCAAAGTGGCGATCGTAGCCGGGAACAGGGCACAGGAACTTGACCTTCTTGCCGTCGTGCGCTGCCTCGTAAGCCTCCCAAGGGTCGCTGCCGCACGAGCCGCAACGCCAGAACATACCGGCGATATCGTGCTCGATCAGCAGGCTCGATGAGCCCAGTACGAGCGTCTGCTCGGCAGGACAACCCAGGAACTCCCCCGCCAGCTTGCGTGCCGAGGGAATGCCCTCAAAGCAGCCGTAGTTGGAGCAGTCGACGTTGCCGTCATGCAGATCGGCATCGGCATTGAGGATATCGAGCATGGGTCGAGAGATGTCCACCTGGGAGGGCGACGGCTTGCCGCGGGCCATGTCGAGCGCCAGGCCCTTGGCCTTGACCTCGGCGACCTCGGCTTTGAGCGCCTCGATGGCGGCATCGAGTTCGGTGGTTTCCATCTTCTGGTAGATCGTCTGCATGGGGTGCGACCTTTCGCGAAGCGGTACGTTGCAGTTCGTCTAAGTATAGACCGCCATCGTCGCAACGTTATGAAGCCGTGATAGATTAAGTTCATCGCAATCAATTACGAATCGCCGCGCATGCCGGCGTGGGGCGCCCAAGGAGGCACTATGGAGTACGGATCGTTTCAGGCCGAGGAATTCGGCGACTTGCAGCGCCTGGTCGACGGACTGTTTTACGACCGCCACGCCATCGACCGCCTGGATCTGATCGTACAGGCCGAAATCTTGGACCTGGCGCCCGACCTCATGGAAATCGTGAACCTTTTGCCGCCCGGCTGCTACGATCGCCGGTCGCTGTGCGACCAGCTCAACTCCGCCCTGGCTGCCCACGGCTGGGGCGCCGTCTACGGCACCGTGGAATAGCCCTAGTCGTTTAAGAACGTCCCCAATGATTAAAACGCCGCCTGTGATGGTGTTCACAGGCGGCGTTTTTAAACTTGTATGTGCTTTTACTCGTCCTTGGGCGCGGGGTGCTTGCAGATCACACTCATGTAGATCATGCCCAGCACGGCCGCGGTGACAGAGCCGGCAAGAATGGCGGCCTTTGCGGCCAAGACCTCAAACTGGGCCGTCGGGAAGGCGAGGCCGCTGATGAGGATCGACATGGTAAAGCCGATACCGCCCAGAATGCCCACACCGGCGATCATGTGCCAGTTGACATTATGCGGCAACTCGGAAATCTTGAGTTTAACCAGGGCAAACGTCATGCCAAAGATACCGATCGGCTTGCCCAGCAGCATGCCAAAGTACACGCCGAGCGTCACCGGGTCGGTGAGCAGCGTGCTCATGTCCACGCCCACCAGGCGAACCTGCGCGTTCACGAACGCAAAGATCGGCAGGATCACGAAGTTGACCGGCGTGGAGATCAGACGCTCCATGCGGATGAGCGGCGGGGTCACGCGGTGCATGACGCGCTCGACCTTGGTGGTCGAGACGGTAAAGTCATGCTGGCCCAGGATGTGCGCCTCGTCGTCGTAGCGATCATCGAGCAGCGGCAGGCACTCGCCCAACCAATCGGTGAGGCTATCGAGCTTGACACCGCACTTGGCCGGGATGGTAAAGGCCAAGATGACACCAGCAAGCGTAGCGTGCACGCCGCTCTTGAACATGCAGAACCACAACAGCAGACCCAGTACCGAATACGGGGCAAGGCGGTAGTGCTGCGTCTTGTTGAGCCACACGAGCGCGCAGGTCACAAGCGCGGCGGCGCCCAACCAAAACGGATTGGGGCTCTGACCGTAGAAGATGGCGATGGCGGCGATGGAGATCAGGTCGTCGGCGATGGCGAGCGTCGAGAAGAACACGCGCACGCCGTTGGGCACGCGATTGCCCAAAAGCGACAGCACGCCCAGCGCAAAGGCAATATCGGTTGCCATGGGGATGGCCCAACCGTTGCGGGCGCCGGCATGGTTAAAGATCAGGTAGATGCAGGCGGGAACGACGACGCCGCCCACGGCCGCCAACATGGGAAGCATGGCCTGACGCGGATTCTTGAGCTCGCCGACCGTCATCTCGTACTTAAGCTCAATGCCCACCAACAAAAAGAAAATCGCCATGAGGAAGTCGTTGACGAAAAGCTCAACGGTGAGACCAGCCGTAAGGTTGCCCAGACCCACATACAGCGGGGTCTCCAAAAAGTGATGGATGGCCTCGTAGGCATCGGTATTGGCGCAGATGACGGCGGCGATGGCGGCGATCACCATGACGGCGGCAGAAATGGTGCCGTTCTCGGCAATGCGCTCCCAGATGTCGTGACGTTCAAAGCGCTTGCGCTCACGAACATTGAACAGCTGCTCAGTTGCTGCCATGGGCGGCTCCTTTCACGGGAAAGCTCCCGTCTTAAAAAAGCACGGCCCGCCCAGATGGCGGCGCCGCGCTCTAACGTATTACGCTTGCATCTAGCCTACCCTGCGCGACAAGCGCGCAAGCGCGGCCGAAAAGCGGAACCACAGGTTGAACATTATTTGCTCAACGGCACAGGCACGCCTGTCCAAGAGACGACGCGGCGACGTGCACAAAAAACGACCGGAGCGCGGGGCGTCCGCGATCCGGTCGTGGCGTTTGGTCAACTAAACCTAGCAGGCGGCCATAATGGGGGCAGCGACCTGCTTCTTACGGGAAAGGACACCCGGCATCCAGACGCCGTCGTGCTCGTCAGCAATGCCCAGGCCCTTCTGAGCAGCCTCGGTCTCGCCCTCGAGCAGGACCTGCGAGCCCTCCTCCATGATGTCGGTGATGCACAGGACAATGCCGTCGGCACCCTTCTCGGCGGCGTAGGCACGCATGGCCTCGCGAATCTCGTCGATCATGCCGAGAGCACGACTCTTGTCGACGGTCTCGTACTGGCCGATGAGCAGCTTCTTGCCGGCGGGCTCGAACATCTTGATGTCGTTGCCGACCATCTCGGCTGCGGTGAAGGAGCCGGACGGACGGGTGAGGAAGACCTCCATGCCAAACTTGACCGGGTCGACACCCACCTGCTCGCCGAGCTTGGCGGCGACAGCGCGGTCGACATCGGTGGTGGTGGGACTCTTGAGCATGAGCGTATCGGTCATCATGGCCGAGAGCAGCAGCTTGGCCTGGACGTCGGAAAGCTCAACGCCGAGCACGCCGGCGAGCTTGGTGACGATGGTGCAGCTGGAACCCCAGGGCAGGCAGATGTAGTGCAGCGGGCCGGCGGTCTCGAAATCGCCGATGCGGTGATGATCGACGACGCCAAAGACCGTGGCGTCCTTAAGGCCGGCGACAGACTGGGCGGACTCGTTGTGGTCGGTGAGGACGACGAGCTGGCCGGCCTCGACGGACTCGATCACGCGGGGCTCGGCAATGCCGGCGTCGGCAAGCAGCTTGGCGGACTCGGCCGGAAGCTGACCAAGGGCGCAGGCCTCGTAGGTGTTGCCGGCATACTCAACCTGGTTGAGCAGCTGGGACAGGACGACGGCGCTCATGATGGCGTCGTTATCGGGGTTCTGGTGACCAAAGACAAGAACGTTTGCCATGGATATCCTCCACTTGATATATGTACTTGGACGTAGCTATGGTAGCACGCTGACGCCGAACCTTATGAGACGGAAGGGTCGCGGCACAATTTGGGGCAAGCGCTGAGGCGAGGTTAGGGACGAAGCCTGTCCCCCTTTCACCACCTGCCCCCGCACCAGCTATTTACCGGCGGCGCGCAGGGCTACGTAGGCGGCACCGATGATGCCGGCGTCGTTGCCGAGCGAGGCGACCCTGACGGGCGTCTCGCGCGAGGCAGAAAGCGCGTACTGCTTAAAGTGCTCGCGGACCTTGTCGAGGTAGACGTCGGCCGAGGCGGATGCGCCGCCGCCGATGAGGAACATCTCGGGATCGACCACGTTGGCAATGAGCGCCAGGGCGCGACCGAGATAGTCGGCCATGGTATCGGCCGCGGCCAGCGCAAGCTTGTCGCCCTCGCGGCAGGCTTGGAACACGTCCTTGGAATCGGAGGGGCCGGTGAGCTCGATGGGCTCGACGCCCGCTTTCTCGCACTCGGCAAGGTAGTTGCTCACCACACCGGTGGCGCTGGAATACTGCTCCAGGTGGCCATGGCCGCCGCAGCCGCAGGTGCGCTCCTCTTCGGGGTTCAGGCACATGTGGCCAATCTCGCCGCCGGCACCCACAACGCCCGATACCACGTCGCCGTTAACGATAACGCCACCGCCCACGCCGGTACCGATGGTGACCATCACCACGTTCTGTACGCCCTTGGCAGAGCCGAGCCAGGCCTCGCCCATGGCAGCGGCGTTGGCATCGTTTTCGTACTTAACGACCGCGTCGGGGCAGTGCTCCTGGATGGCAATCCTCAGTTCAGGCAGGTTGATAGCAATGTTGGCCTTGACCTTGGCATCGCCCGAAGCCGGGATGGGGCACGGAACGGCCAGACCAATGCCCGCCACAAAGGCGCGCGGAATCTGTGCCTTGGCGATCACCTGATCGATAGCCTCGGTCACCGCGGCAAAGCCCGCGGCGTCAACGATAGGAGGCGTGGGCACGCTGGCCTTGGCAAGCAGGTTGCCGTCCTCGTCGAACAGGCCTTCCTTAACCGAAGTGCCGCCAACGTCGATGCCGATGTAGTACTGCTTAGGTTCCATGGGAGCCCACCTTTCTCGTTTAAACATTGCCTGTATGGTACCGCTCCCCAGGCAAAAACCTGTCAAAAAGGGACAGGTTTGTTTTGGCAGGTTTTATCTGGGAAAACGCAAGGCATGAGATTCGGTTCGCTGGGCGGCAAAACGGCCCAACCCCATCTTCGAGCCGATCAATTTGCTCAATACCACATTATTCGAATGTATATTCATTTAGAGCGCTCTAGTTGATATAGAAAAGCGTTTTTTGATTATATCTTTCTCGAACTTTTCAAAAACGCAATAGGGATGCTTAGGCGTGGACTATACTTTCGTTTGTACTCAATCAAGCCGGAAAGGAGGTTCCATGATTCCCAAATACGAGGCAATAGCTGCAGATATCCGTCGAAGCATCGAGGACGGCGCTCTAAAGCCGGGCGACAAGCTGCCCACCGTCGTTGAGTTCTGCGAGCTCTATAGCGTTTCCAAAATCACCGTCAAACGAGCTATTGAGCAGATTACCGATGAAGGTCTTGTTACCAGCCGGCGCGGATCGGGCACCTACGTTAAGGGCACGGCGGGGCTTCCCGGCCAGGCGTTTTTCCAGGGCAAGAACGATCGCTCCCAGGGCTTTTCGTATGAGCACCGCGGGGAGAAGGTGACCTCGGTGGTCTACGATTTCTCGATTGTCAATCCGCCAGCAGACGTCGCTGCCCAGCTGGGAATTGCCGAGGACGACTTTGCCTATCACATCGTGCGCGTGCGCCAGGTCGACGAGAAGCCCATCGTTATCGAGTACACCTACATGCCCCTCGAGCTGATTCCGGGCCTTAAAAAGAAAGACCTGTATGGATCGGTCTACAGCTTCATCCGCAAGCAATGCGGGCTGAAGATTTCGAGCTTCCACCGCACCATTCGCGCCGTAGCGGCAACCGAGGAAGAGGCTGAGCGCCTGGACACCAAACCCGGCTCTCCCCTGCTCGAGCTCAACCAGATTGGCTTTTTGGATAGCGGCACCGCCTTTGAGCATTCGATCTCGCGCAACGTTGGTGACCGCTTTGAGCTGCACAACGTAACGTTGGCATAGGTTTTTGTAGTCATGCGGGCGCTCGTTACGGCTCGTTTAGAGTGGGCGGCCGCGCAACACCATGGGGGTATGAACATGTCCGATTTGATTAAACTGACGCCGATCTTCCACGAGAAGATCTGGGGCGGCCGCCAGCTCGAAACCGTATTTGGTTACGACATTCCCGAGGGTCCCATCGGTGAGTGCTGGGCCATCTCGGCCCATCCCAACGGCGACTGCCAGATTGCAGAGGGCCCGTATGCCGGCCACACGCTCTCGTGGCTGTGGGCTGAGCACCGCGAGCTCTTTGGCAACTGCGAGGGCAAGGAGTTCCCGCTGCTCATTAAGATTCTGGACGCCAAGGACGACCTTTCGATCCAGATTCATCCCAACGACGAGTACGCTGCCGAGCACGAGAACGGCAGCCTGGGCAAGACCGAGTGCTGGTATGTGCTGGACTGCGAGCCCGGCGCCACGATTATCGTCGGGCAGCGCGCCAAGGACCGCACCGAGGCCGCACAGATGATCGAGGACGGCCGCTGGGACGACATGCTCAACGTGCTCCCAATCCACAAGGGCGACTTTTTCCAGATTGACTCGGGCACCGTGCACGCTATTAAAACCGGCACGCTCATTTTGGAGACGCAGCAATCGAGCGACGTGACGTATCGCCTGTACGACTACGACCGTCCCGGCACCGACGGCAAACTGCGTCCCCTGCACATTGAGCAGAGTCTCGACTGCATCGACTTTGATTCTCAGGCCCCGACCGACGGCACCGTGACCGCGCCCGAAGTCGACGGCGTGACCGAACTCGAGTCCAACCCCTGCTACACCGTCGATCGCGTGCGCGTCAACGGCAGCAAGACCCTCGACCAGCACTGGCCCTTCATGTGTCTGTCGGTCATCGACGGCGAAGGCACCGTCTGCGGCGACCCCGTCCACAAGGGCAGCCACCTGCTGGCTCCGAGCACCGTCAGCGACATTGACCTCGAAGGCAAGATGGAACTGATCGTCTCGCATCTGTAAGCTATCGATCCCCGAGCGCTCGCCGGGATGGGGCGCGGGGTTTGATCGCCTGTTCGGACAGTCCTGCTCGCACGGAGAGCACATTAAGTGCTCTC
>UQPI01000043.1 GCA_900542945.1 uncultured Collinsella sp. | reverse complement strand
GAGTTCCGCACGCAAAGAAGGCCACTTAATGTGGCCTTCGTCTTGCGCAGGACTGCCCGAGCAGGCAATCAAATATATTGCGGGCGGGCACGCGGCCCAGTCGGCTTTACGACAGCGCAATACCGCCAAGCCAGCCCCAACGCACGCCAGAGCCAGTACCATAGAAGCTAATAAACGAATCAAGCGACTTAGACGTAATGGCACCCTCGTTGCTCATAACGATGCCGCCGCCAACGTAGATACCCACATGACCGTAGATAAGGCCCGGAGCACCCGTGCCGCTGTGCGAGGAATCGGCCACGATCATGCCCACCTGCAGCGCCGAGCGGTCGGAGCTATAGCACCAGGCGTTGAACATGTCACACGCGTTGCCGCCAAAGTAGCCAACGCCGGCGTTACGGAAGACATTGGTAACCCACGCCGCGCACCAGTTCTGACCCGGCGAAGGCGTGGAGTAGCACGCGTTGACGACGGCCTGCTGCTTGCCCGAGCCGGCATTCTGCTGCGGAGTTCCGGGCGCATACGATCCACCGCCCGAGCTCGAACCACCCGAGTAGGAATTGTTCTTGTTCGCGGCGGCCGCGGCAGCGGCGGCCTTCCTAGCGGCCTCCTCGGCCTGGGCGGCAGCGAGAATCTCGGAATCACGCTGAGCCATGAGCTCCTTGACGTCGTCGGAAAGACCGTTCAGCACGGTCTGGACCTCTTGCTGCTTGGCCTGCATATCCTGCATCTGAGCCGTCTGCTGGTCCTTGAGTTTCTCCAGGTTGGCCTTTTGTGCTTCGAGCTCGGTCTTCTGTGCGTCGAGCTCGGCCTGAATCGTCTGGATGTCCTCGATGGCATCGCGGTCGCTCTTGTTGATCTTCTCAACGTAATGCGCGTTGGCGACGAGTTCCTCAAACGAGCCAGAGGCCAGCAGCAGCGACAGGATGTTCGTACCGCCGGACTTGTAGCTGGCGGCCACGCGATCGGAAAGGTCGTTGCGCTTCTTCTTGAGCTCGGCCTTCTTTTCATCGATCTGGGCCTGCGTGTCGTCAATCTTGCCCTGGACATTCTCGATGTCGTTGAGGGTCTGGGCATTCTTGTTGGCCAGCGCCGCATACTCATTTGCGATGCTGTCGAGCTGGGCCTGAACCTCGTCGAGTTGGGCCTGGGCGGCATTCAATTTATCGGTGGTTTCTTTGGAAGCCTCCGCCGCATGGGCGCGAGTGGGCAGGCCAAAAAGAACTGCCGCAGAAGCGGCGCCGAACAGGGCCTTAAGGGCAGTGCGGCGCGAGAGCTCCTGGGAAAGGATGGAATCGCTGTTTGGTGACATATGTACTCCGTTACATGCTTATTTATATGTCGCTCAACTCATACATATTAGCGTACATATGGCGCGTCCCAACGATTTCCACGAACGGCAGGAAACTACAAGGTCGGCGGCTCGTAAGCAATTGTCAAATTTGAGGTAACAATTGAGCAAGCTCTTATATGAGTACGTTAACATAATCCTCTGCTTTTCCTACAGTGCACCATTTGGGCGTCCCCGCCTGCGCTATACTCCCCTCAAGAAGTGTTCCTGATTCGATAGGAGACTACATGTCCAAAGCACTCGACCCCAAAGACACCTGCGTCCTCGTTACCGGCGGCGCCGGCTTTATCGGCTCGCACACCGTCGTTCAGCTGCTCGAGGGTGGCTACCAGGTTGTCGTCGTCGATGACCTCTCCAACTCCAGTGCCGTTGCCATCGACCGCGTCAAGACCATCGTGGGCGACGAGGCCGCCAAGAACCTCACCTTCTACGAGGCCAACGTGCTCGACCGCGATGCGATGAACAAGATCTTCGATACCCACCAGATCGACCGCGTCATCCACTTCGCCGGCTTTAAGGCCGTTGGCGAGTCGGTGAGCAAGCCTGTCGAGTACTATCACAACAACATCGAGAACACCCTGGTGCTCATCGATGTCATGCGCAACCATGGCTGCAAGTCCATCATCTTCTCGAGCTCTTCGACCGTCTACGGCGATCCGGACAATCCGCCCGTCACCGAAGAGGACCCCAAGAAGCCCGCGACCAACCCCTATGGTTGGACCAAGTGGATGATTGAGCAGATCCTCATGGACGTCCACACCGCCGACCCCGAGTGGGACGTCGTGCTGCTCCGTTACTTCAATCCCATCGGCGCCCATCCGTCGGGCTTGATTGGCGAGGACCCCAAGGGTATCCCCAACAACCTGGTGCCTTACGTCGCCCAGGTCGCCGTCGGTAAGCTCGAGGCTGTTCAGGTTTTTGGCAACGATTACCCCACCCCCGACGGCACCGGCGTGCGCGACTACATCCACGTGTGCGACCTGGCATCTGGTCACGTGGCCGCCCTCAACTGGATGAACGGCAAGACCGGCGTCGAGATCTTTAACCTGGGCACCGGCACCGGCACCTCGGTACTCGAGGTCGTCGCTGCCTTCTCCAAGGCCTGCGGCAAGGAGCTGCCCTATGTGATCCGCGAGCGCCGCGCCGGCGACATCGCCGCCAACTGGTGCGATGCCTCCAAGGCCGAGCGCATGATGGGCTGGAAGGCCCAGTACGACATCGCGGACATGTGCCGCGATAGCTGGAACTGGCAGAGCCACAACCCCAACGGCTTCGCCGACGCCGAGTAGCAAAAACCTACATACCGCTCTTGCCCCGATTTCACGTTGTGAGGTCGGGGCTTTTTTTCATGGCATGTAGCCATTCGCCGAAAATCGACCAACTTTTTTATCTTGCCTGTACATGTTTAAACAACATGTTTTACAATAGGCGTATCGAATCAGAACACCGGAGGCGGACTGTACACCCATTGGCAGGCCGACCCCACAACAAGAAGGTTGGTGAGCGCATTCATGGAGCGTGCAAGCGGCGTCCTCATGCCCGTCTCATCTCTGCCCGGACCATACGGAATCGGCGGCTTTGGCTGGAATGCCTACGACTTCGTCGATTTTCTCGCCTCGTGCAAACAACATTACTGGCAGATTCTGCCCCTTACGACGACCAGCTATGGCGACTCTCCGTATCAGTCGTTCTCGGCCCGCGCAGGCAACCCCAACTTTATCGACTTTGCCGAGCTTATCGAGGCAGGGTATCTTGAGCAGCGCGATATCGATGGCGTGTATCTGGGATCCGACCCCAGCAATGTCGACTACGGTGCTATCTTTGGCGGCCGCCGTCAGATTCTCGACCGCGCCGCCGAGCGCTTTGCCGCCGATAAGCCGGCCGATTTCGATGACTTTATCCAGGCCAACGAGGACTGGCTCATCCCCTACTGTGAGTTCATGACCGTCAAAGAGGAGTGCGGTCTCAAGGCGTTTTGGGAGTGGCCCGCGGAGCTCCGCACCCGCGGCGAGGCTTCCGCCAAGGTCTGCGCCGACCACCCGGCGCGCATGCTCTACCACCAGATGACGCAGTACTTCTTCGATCGCCAGTGGAGCCGCCTCAAGGCCTATGCCAACGAGCGCGACATTCTCATCATCGGCGACCTGCCCATCTATGTCTCGCGCGACTCCGTCGAGATGTGGGCGACACCTGAGCTCTTTAAGATCGACGCCGCCGGCAATCCCGTGAGCGTCGCCGGCACGCCGCCCGACCAGTTCTCGGCCACCGGCCAGTACTGGGGCAACCCCATCTACGACTGGGACGCCATGGAGGCGTGCGGCTTCTCCTGGTGGGAGGACCGCATTCGCGCTGCCCTCGACATGTACGACGTCATCCGCCTGGATCACTTCCGCGGCTTCGAGGCCTATTGGGAGGTGCCGTTCTCCTCGCCCGATTCGTCCTACGGTTCGTGGACGCAGGGTCCCGGCCTCAAGCTCTTCAAGACACTCGAGAAAAAGCTCGGCACGCTGCCCATCATCGCCGAGGACTTGGGCTTCCTCACTCCCGGTGTCATCGACATGCGCGACAACTCGGGCTTCCCCGGCATGAAGATCCTGCAGTTTGCCTTTGAGGGCACCAACTCGTACTACCTGCCGCACAACTACATCGCCAACACCGTCGCCTACGTGGGCACCCACGACAACGAGACGGCGCGCGGTTGGTTTGAGGGAACGGCCACCCCGCGTCAGCGCGAGCAGGCAGCCCTGTACACCCATCAGCAGGCCGGCGAACCCATCACCGACGCGCTCAACCGAACCATCGCAGCCAGCGTGAGCGACACGTGCATCTACACCATGCAGGACCTGCTTAACCTGGGCAACGAGGCGCGCATCAACACCCCTGCCACGCTGGGCGGCAACTGGACCTGGCGCATGCTCGACGGCGCCATCACCCGCGAGCTCGAGCACAAACTCACCGACTGGACCGAGACCTACTTCCGCATCCCGTCGGAAGCCGAAATCGAGCTTCCTCAATAGGAGCTACCGCGCCCGACCCCTCCCCACCGTGCGGACGCGCTTGCTTACCCGCGCGAGGCCACCCCAATCCCCTCGCGCGGGATTCTCATGAATTGCAGACATGTAATCAACCCATTACAGGAGGAAACATGCCCCAAATTAACCTCATGGAACTCGCCGAGCAGTCTTTTGGCACCTCGCTCGAGCAGCTCGACGACCGTCGCATTTACAAGCTGCTGGTCAAACTCGTGCAGGAGCGCTCCGCCGCCTGCCCGCTCAACAACGGCAAGAAAAAGCTCTATTACATTTCCGCCGAATTTTTGATCGGCAAGCTGCTCATCAACAACATGATCGACCTCGGCATCTACGACGAGGTTAAGGACCAGCTCACCGCCGCAGGCCACGACCTCAACAAGATCGAGGAGTTCGAGGTCGAGCCGTCGCTCGGCAACGGCGGCCTGGGCCGCCTGGCCGCATGCTTCCTGGATTCCATCGCCACGCTGGGCTTGACCGGCGATGGCGTGGGCCTCAACTATCACTACGGCCTGTTCCGTCAGCGCTTTGTCGACAACCAGCAGAAGGCCGTCCCCGACGAGTGGCTCGGTGAGCAGGACATCCTAGTCGACGACGACCGCTCCTACACCGTCGAGTTCGGCGATTTTGCCGTTACCTCCAAGCTCGTCAACATCGACGTGCCCGGTTACGGCCAGCCCACCAAGAACCGTCTGCGCCTGTTCGACCTGGCGAGCGTCGACGACGGCCTGGTCCCCGGCAGCTCCATCGACTTCGACAAGACCGAGATCGCCAAGAACCTCACCTTGTTCCTCTACCCCGACGATTCCGACGAGCAGGGCCGCCTGCTTCGCATCTACCAGGAATACTTCATGGTGAGCAACGCCGCCCAGCTCCTGATCGACGAGGCCATCGAGCGCGGCAGCAACCTGCACGATCTGGCCGACTACGCCGTGGTCCAAATTAACGACACGCACCCCACCATGGTCATCCCCGAGCTCATTCGCTTGCTCACCACCGAGCATGGCATCGAGTTTGACGAGGCCGTGACCATCGTACGCTCCATGGTCGCCTACACTAACCACACGATTCTTGCCGAGGCGCTCGAGAAGTGGCCGCTCGTCAGCCTGCAGAAGGTCTCCCCTGCCATCGCCGACATTATCGTCAAGCTCGATGAGATCGCGAAGGCCGAGCACGATGACCCGCGCGTCGCCGTCATCGACGAATACGACACCGTCCACATGGCCCACATGGACATCCACTTTGGCTTCTCCATCAATGGCGTAGCCGCCCTCCACACCAAGATCCTGGAGGACACCGAGCTTCATCCGTTCTACGAGATCTATCCCGAGAAGTTCTCCAACAAGACCAACGGCATCACCTTCCGCCGCTGGATCCATGGAGCCAACCCCGCGCTCGCCAGCCTGCTCGACGATGTAATCGGCACCGACTGGCGCAGCACCGGCGATCTGAGCAAACTCGCCAAGTTCGCCGACGACAAGGACGTTCTTGAGCGCCTGGCCGCCACCAAGGTCGAGGCCAAGGCCATCATGCGCCAGTTCATGGCGCTCGAGCAGGGCGTGACCATTCCCTCCAACGCCATCATCGACGTCCAGGTCAAGCGCATCCACGAGTACAAGCGTCAGCAGATGCTCGCGCTCTACATCATCTGGAAGTACCTCGATATCAAGAACGGCAACAGGCCTAAGCACCCCGTCACCATCATCTTTGGCGGCAAGGCGGCGCCTGCCTACACTATCGCGCAGGACATCATCCATCTGATCTTGACGCTGTCGCAGTGGATTGCAAACGACCCCGACGTGGCTCCCTACCTGCAGGTTGTCATGATCGAGAACTACAACGTCACCGCCGCCGAGCGCGTGATCCCCGCCGCTGACATCTCCGAGCAAATCAGCCTGGCCTCCAAGGAGGCGAGCGGCACCTCCAACATGAAGTTCATGCTCAACGGCGCCCTAACCCTGTGCACGCTCGACGGTGCCAACGTGGAGATTGCCGAGCTCGTGGGCGACGAGAACATCTATACCTTTGGTGCCTCGTCCAAACAGGTCGAGCAGCTCTACGCCGACGGCACCTACAACGCCAGTGCGCTCTACCGCAAGCCCGGCATTAAACTGCTGGTGGACTTCATCACCAACCCGGCCTTTATGGCAACCGGCAACGCCGAGCGCCTGCAGCGCCTGCACGACGACATTAAGGGCAAGGACTGGTTTATGGCCCTGCTCGACATTGAGGAGTACATCCAGACCAAGGAGCGCGTGCTGGCCGACTACGAGGACCAGGACGCCTGGATGCGCAAGGCGCTCATCAATATCGCCAACGCCGGCACCTTCTCGTCCGACCGTACGATCTCCCAGTACAACGACGAGATCTGGCACCTGAGCTAGCTCATTCCCCTTACCCATCCTCTTGAGAAACGGAGTCGTGGCAACACGGCTCCGTTTTTTGTGCCCGCACGTTACCCTGTGATCCGACTCGGCCAAACAATCTCGATCCGTAGCAATTACTCAACCAAAACGGTCCCAGCCGTTACAGATTGAGACATACCGGCCCCTCCCCTCGGGTTTATCTGAATCTGTAACATCTAGCAGGTGAAATTCGCCTTTGGTGTTACAGATTTAGATGAAATGGTTAGCTCAGCGGAACCGTCTCGATCTGTAACATCTAACGTCCGAAATCGGCCCTATCCGTTACAGATCGAGACAAACGACCGGTCAGACAGTCCCAACACAAAGAAAGGCTCCCCTCTCGCCCAGTGGACGGGAGGGGAGCCTTATATGTGACCGCGGCAAAAGGATGGCAAAGCCGCAGTCGCCCAAAGGGAGGGCCTGGATGCACCGGGCCTAGATAAGGTTCTTGCCAGACACCTTATCGAAGAGATGAGTCGCGTTCTTCTCGAACTTGAACCAGATGGGGTCGCCAGCCTTGAGCGCGCCCTTGGCCTCGAGGTCGACGACGGGGATAATCAGGACAAACTGGCCGTCGGGAGCGGTCACGTGGACATGCTCGGTCGAGCCCATGAGCTCGGTCACCTCGACGGTGCCCTGGAGCGCACCCTCCTCGCCCTTGTCGGCAAGCAGGATCTGCTCGGGGCGCACGCCGGCCGTAATCTCCTTCACGTCGCCGCCGTCCCAGTTGAGGGCAAGCTGAGCGCAAGTCTCCGGGGCGAGCGCCACGTTCATATCCTCGGTCTTGACAGTAAAGCCGTTGCCCGAGCGCACCAGCTGGGCATCGAAGAAGTTCATCTGCGGCACGCCGATGAAGCCGGCGACGAAGATGTTCGCGGGATGGTTGAAGACCTCCTGCGGCGTGGCGATCTGCTGGACGACGCCGTCCTTCATGACCACGATGCGGTCGCCGAGGGTCATAGCCTCGGTCTGGTCGTGGGTAACGTAGATGAAGGTGCCCTTGATCTCGTGACGCAGCTTAATGAGCTCGGCGCGCATCTGGTTACGAAGCTTGGCATCCAGGTTGGACAGCGGCTCGTCCATCAGGAAGACCTTGGGGTCACGCACGATGGCGCGGCCGATGGCGACGCGCTGGCGCTGGCCGCCAGAGAGCGCCTTGGGCTTACGGTCGAGGTACTCGGTAATACCCAGGATCTCGGCAGCGGAGCGAACCTTGCGGTCGATCTCGTCCTTGGGGACCTTCTTGAGCTCAAGCGTAAACGCCATGTTCTCGTACACCGTCATATTGGGGTACAGAGCATAACTCTGGAACACCATGGCGATGTCGCGGTCCTTGGGCGCCACGTCGTTGACGCGCTTGCCATCGATGAACACATCGCCGGAGGTGATGTCCTCCAGGCCGGCGACCATGCGCATCGTCGTGGACTTACCGCAGCCAGAAGGGCCAACGAGGACGATGAACTCCTGGTCGTGAACGGTGAGGTTGAAGTCCTCTACAGCGAGCACACCGTCCTCGGTAACCTTGAGGTTGTGCTTCTTCTCCTCGGTCTTCTTCTTTTTGCCAAAGAAGCCCTTCTTTTTTGACTCGTTGTTGGGATACACCTTCTGAACATGTTTGAGAACGATCTCGGCCATGTCTCTACCTTTCGATACGCGGCGCCGCGCTGAGGGGCGCCGCCAAAACTTGCAAAACAGTTACGGCATCAGCCCTTGACGGCACCTGCCACCACACCGTCGATGATGTACTTCTGGCAGAAGATGTACATGATGACGATGGGGATGACGACCATCATGATGCAGGCCATCATGGGGCCGAGCTCGACGTGGCCATAGCCGCCGCGGAAGTACTGGATCAAAATAGGAATGGTCTTGTACTTGGTGGAGTCGAGCGTAAGGTAGGGCAGCAGGTAGTCGTTCCAGACCCACATGGTCTCAAGGATGCCGACCGAAAGATAGGTGGGCTTCATGATGGGGAGAACGATCTTAAAGAACACCTGGACCGGGTTGCAGCCGTCAATCATGGCCGCTTCCTCAATCTCGAGCGGGATGTTCTTGACGAAGCCGGCGAACATAAAGACCGCGAGGCCCGCGCCAAAACCGAGGTAGATGAAGCAGATGTTAAACGGCGTGTTAAAGCCGATGCGGTCCGCGAGGTTGGACAGCGTGAACATGAGCATCTGGAACGGTACGACCATCGAGAAGACGAACAGGTAATAGAAGAAGTTCGAGATCTTGCTGTTGACGCGTACCACGTACCAAGCGCACATGGAGCAGCACACCAGAATCAGCACGACCGACGTGACCGTGATGATAAGCGAGTACATAAACGCCGAGGCAAAGCCCTGCTCGTTCAGAGCGTGCACGTAGTTTGCGAGGCCGTTGAACGTCTCGGGCGTGAGCAGATCGAACGCCGTGGTGGTGCTGATTGCGGTCGCTTTCTTAAAGGAATTGAGCGCAATCATGAACACGGGGTAGATCCATGCGAGCGACAGGATCGTAAAGAAGATCGAGAGCGCGCGGTTGATAGCCTTATCGCGTTTCATTACTGCTGCACCTCCTTGGACCTCGTGGCCTTAAGCTGGATCATAGAAATAGCAACAACCAGGATGCAGAAGATAACTGCCTTGGCCTGACCGATGCCCTGCCATGCGATGCCAGCACGCGAATAGAACGTGTTGTAGATGTTCAGGGCGAGCATCTCGGTGGAGTGCGCCGGGGCGCCACCGGTAAGGGCGAGGTTCTGGTCGAACAGCTTAAAGCCGTTGGTGATGGACAGGAACAGGCAGATGGTGATGGTCGGCATCAGGTTGGGGATCTTAACCTTCCAAAACGTCTGCCATGCCGTAGCGCCATCGACCTTGGCGGCCTCGATGTAGTCAGACGGAATGGACTGCAGACCGGCGATGTAGATGATCATCATGTAGCCGACCTGTTGCCACAGGGTCAGGATGATAAGGCCCCAGAAGCCAGCGGCGGAGTTGAGGGCGATAAGCTGGGCACCCACGTTGGAGAGCAGGCAGTTGATCAGAATCTGCCAAATGTAACCCAGTACAATGCCGCCAATCAGGTTAGGCATAAAGAAAATCGTACGGAAGATGTTGGTGCCCTTGAGCGCCTTGCGAGTGAGCGCCTGCGCAATGGCCAGCGCGATCACGTTGATGAGCACCGTCGACAGGAAGGCAAACGCCACGGTAAAGAAGAACGACGTGGAGAACTGCGGATCGGACAGCGCGCGCACGTAGTTCTCGATACCGACAAAGTGCGCGTTATTGATGGTAATAAACTGGCAGAACGAGAGATAGAAACCCTGGATAAAGGGAATCACGAACCCGATCATAAACGCCAGGCACGTGGGCAGCATAAAGAGCGGCCACCAGCGCTTGAGTGCTTTGCCCATAGAAGGGTCCTTTCAATATGCAGGGGGCGGGCAAACCTACGTCTGCCCGCCCCCTGTCGCTAATCAGATAGCTTGGGCAGCAACTGCTTACTCGGAAGCAGCCTTCTCGGTCTTCCAGCCATCGACGAAGGCGTTCTTGACGCCGTCCCACTTGGTGTTGTCGGCAGCATAAGCGATGAGAGCCTGCTTGAGGTTCTTCTTCCACTCCTCAGAGGGGATGTAAACGAAGTCCCAAGCGACGGTCTTCTTGCCGTCCTTGGCCATAGCAACGGCCTGCTGCGAGAAGACGTTGGTGGTCTCCTTAGCGCTCTTGAACGGGGCGGTCAGACCCATCTTGTCAGCGATGATGCTGGTGGCGGTGTCAGAAGTGACGCACCAATACATGAAGTCCTCGGTGGCCTTCTGGGCATCCTCGGAAGCCTGGGAGCTGACGCACCAGTAGTTCTCGCCGCCGGAGCACAGGCCCTGGTTCTCCTCGCCATCGACGCCGATGTAGATCGGCAGCATGCCGAGCTGGTCGTCGGTCATACCGGCCTTGGTGAGGTCGGCGTAGGCCCAAGAGCCGTTCTGGTAGAAGACGGCCTTGCCGGTTGCGAACTCGTTGGTGGCGTCGTCACCGGTCTTGGAGGCGAGCTGCGAAGGATCGCAGGTGGAGTCGGTGATATACAGGTCGAAGATCTGCTTAAAGTTGTCGAGATACTCGCCCTTGATCTCGTCGTCCTCCTGATTGTGCTCCTTCTCGAACTCGTAGTAGAGCGGGAGGTTGGCGAGGTGGGTGGTGTAGCGCCAGCTGGAAGAGTCATCCATACCGGCGGAAGTGAAGGCACCGTCAACGCCGAGCTCGTCCTTGCGGGCCTGGATGTCATCGGCGCAAGCCTTCAGCTTGTCGAAGGAGTTGATGTCCTCGGCCTTGTAGCCGGCCTTCTCGAGGAGCTCCTTGTTGTAAATGATGCCGTAGCTCTCCTGAACCCAGTCGATACCCAGATCCTTGCCGTCGGACTGCAGCGCCAGGGAGTCGTCGATGAGCTCGCCGCGGAGCTTGGTGTCGGAAAGATCGGCGCAGTAGTCCTTCCAGTTCTTAAGGCCGGTGGGGCCGTTGACCTGGAACAGCGTCGGAGCGGAGCTCTTGGACATCTCGGACTTGAGCTTCTCCTCGTAGGTGTTGGAGGCGGCGGTCACGATCTTGACCTCGACGCCCTTCTCCTTCTTGTACGCCTTGGCGATCTCCTTCCACTCCTTGTCGACCTCGGGCTTGAACTGGAGGAAGTAAACCTCGGCAGCGTCACCAGAAGCAGAGGAGCCAGAGCCGGCAGAACCACCGCAGCCCACGAGGCCCAGACCAAGAACCGCAGCCGCGGAACCAGCAAAGCCCAGGAACTGCCTTCTGCTCATTTCGTTCTTCATTACAATCCACCCTTTCACACCGTGGCGGCACCCTTTGCCGCCGCCTTCGGAGATTGGCTCGGGGACTTTGCCCCTTTTGCTGACTTGTACAATACGCTATTTGGCTAGTTGTTTGAACAAGTATTACTAGAGCGGTAGAAAAACTTCGGTGAACGGTAATTTCAACTTGATACTTGACAAGTTTTGTATAAACAATTATTTGTTATCGAATGCAGAGAAAACGCCCGGTCAAGCCGATGCATCGTCGGTTTGACCGGGCGTTTTCTCTTTGAGGACATGAGTCTCGTCAGGCTGCGAGCTAGCCGGCTATCGCTTGGAGTTAACGCGGTAGTGGAAGATCTCGGGGTGTGTGCGAGCGTGCGTCACCTCAAATAAGATGCCGTCCGAGGTGTACGACTGGCTCTCCATAACGGCGACGCAGTTGTACTTGCCAAGGTCCAAGTAGCTGCAGTCCTCATCGTTGGCAAGCTCGACGCTCACCGTACGGCGGCTCGCCATCACTTTGACGCCACGCTTGTGCTCCAGATAGTCGTAGATAGAGCTTGCCGCAATCTCGGGGGTCAGGCCCTTGGCGATCGACTCCAAAAAGTAGCCGTGGTCCACCTGGCGCGCGCTGCCGTTGAGGCTTCGGACACGCACGACGCGAATCAGCTCCTCGCCCACCTTAAAGCCAAGGCGGCGCGACAGTTGCTCAGTGCAAATCAAATGTTCAAAAGACTTGACCTCGGTCGATGCGACGGCATTGTTGCGTTTTGCGAACTCGCCAAACGACTCAACCTCTTCGAGTGCGCCCAGCATGTCGGTTTCGCCCTTAAGCCAAATAACGCGCACGCCCTTGCCGTGTATAGGCTGCACAAACATCTGGTCGGCCAGCATGCTCAAGGCGCGTCGAACGGTATTGCGCGTGCAGCCAAACTCCGCGGTCAGCTCGGCTTCGGTTGGCAGCATCTCCTGAAACGCATAGGTCCCGTTAATGATGCGCGAACGGATCTCGCGGTAGATTCCTTCGTAAATCGCTTTTGGCATGATTTCACCTCTAATGAATATGTATGGCTAGGCACGATAGCATTTCTTAAAGTTGTTTAAACCGATTATCGGTAAAGCACGGATTATTTACCGTCGACGGTTCCCCCGAAACCCAAATCGGACCGAATCAAAACCGTCAATGCGGCAAGCAGCCAGTCCTCTACAATGAGTTCATTGTTTAAACGTTCTTGCTCGCACAGCATGTTGCATCCGGAAGGCATATTATGCTGCAGAAAATCCAACGTTTTGGCGGAGCCATGTTCGCGCCCGCCATGCTGTTTTCTATATCAGGCCTCATGGTCGGCATCTCCGCCCTCGCCACGACCGTAGACATCGTCGGCGATCTCGCCGTATACGGAACCCCTTGGTACGTTTTCTGGACCATCATCCAGCGCGGCTCGTGGACGGTCTTTAAGCGCCTTCCACTCCTTTTTGCCGTAGCGCTGCCTATCGGCCTTGCCCAAAAGCAACCGGCACGCTGCTGCCTCGAGGCGCTCGTAGCCTATTTTGCCTACTGTTTCTTTTTGAGCGAGATCATTAAGCTGAGCGGAGACAACCTTGGGCTTAAGTACCCATCATCTTTAACCCCCGCCAGCGGCATCACCGTCATCGACGGCATCAAGACGCTCGACACCGGCATTATCGGCCCGCTGGCGGTGTCGGCAACCGTCGTTGCCATCCATGACCGCTTCTACGATGCCAAGGTTCCCGATTGGCTCGGCACGTTCTCGGGTTCCTCGCTCGTCTACCTCATCAGCTTTTTTGCCGTGTTTGCCCTTGCCGCCATCTCGGCCGCCATCGTGCCCTTCGCATACGCTGTGACCGAAACGCTGCGCCACGCACTTGCGGGTGTCGGCCCCTTCGGCGTGGGCATCTTTGTGTTTTTGGAGCGAGCGCTCGAGCCCATGGGGCTGCACCATCTGCTCTATATGCCCATCTATTACGACAATCTGGTCATTCACGACGGTATTTACGCCACGTGGACCAACCTGCTCCCCATTCTCTCCCATAGCACGCGCCCTTTAAATGAACTTGCGCCCTGGGCAGGTTTTACCGCCACCGGCTGGGGCAAGCTCTTTGGCCTTCCCGCCATCGCGGCAGCATTCTATTTCACCGCCAAACCCGAACGCCGCGCCGGCCTTAAAGTCATCCTTTTGCCCGCCATCGTCGCCTCGGTGGTCTGCGGCGTCACCGAGCCGCTCGAGTTTCTCTTTATGTTCACCTATCCCGGACTCTTTTTGCTCTACGCCGTCCTATCCTCCTGCCTTGCCATGACCATGAACTTCTTTGGCATCGTCGGCATCTTCTCGGGCGGTCTCATGGAAATGACGGCCTTCAACTTCATCCCACTCATGCGAATGCATGCCGGCTCCTACCTTTTGGCGCTCGGTATCGGTCTTGCCTTTAGCCTCATCTTTTTTGTTAGTTTTCGAGCACTCATCTTGGTCTATGACCTTAAGACGCCGGGCCGCGAGGATCATGTCTCCAATCGCGCGGCAATCGATCGTTTAACGGGAAGCGGCTTTGCCAAAGAGCAATCTCCCAATGGCGAGGTCAGTATTCAATCCGATCAAGATCACGTCCTCGCTGAGCGGGTAATTCAGCTTTTAGGTGGCGTTGGCAATATCGTGGGCGCAACCAACTGCGCCACGCGCCTGCGCGTCGAGGTCGCAGACCCTTCCATCGTTGCAGATAATGCGTCGTTTGTCGCGGTGGGCGCCAAGGGCCTCATCATTACGGGCAAGACCGCCCAGGTGATTATCGGCATCTCCGTTCCCCGCGTTAAAGAGCATTTTGACCAGATCATGGGCCTCGAGCCGGGATTTGTGCCCACCACCTCGGCCTCCCCTTCCGCCAGCGCAGCCCATAAGCGCGGCGATATCTGCTTCTTCGATATCGACGGAACACTCGCCTGGCAAGACCCTCGAGTGGCACAAGAGCTTCCCGAGAGCGAGCGAGACCTCTCCCCCTATCCCAATGAAGCGGTCTCGCAAGCCATCCGTGATTTTGTCGCCAAGGGCAATATGGCGTTTATCTGCACAGGGCGCACGCTGAGCTGCATCCATCCAAAGCTGCTCGAGCTGCCCTGGACCGGCATCGTCTGCCTCGCGGGTGGCTATGTCGAACTTGAGGGACACGTGATTCGCGATTTGGCGATGACGCCCGGCATGCTGCAGCGCCTTGCTCCCATTCTTGAGCAATCGGACGAAGTGATTCGTTTTGAGGGACTCAATGGCGTCGTTCGCATGAGTGCCGATGCGCCCGACGCCCCGGGATACGCCCGCACCGTGGGCGATGCAATTACGCAGCTGCAACATTACAGCGCCTACAAGATCTTAATGTCCACGTCGCTTGCCAACCGCATCGCTCAGGATCAAGCGTTTGAGCCGCTGCTCTGCTTTAACGAGCTCGAGCTCGAAGTGACCGAGATTTCGCCTCGCGAATGCACCAAGCGCGAGGGTATCCAGTCCGTACTCGACGCCCTCGATCCCCACCACGGAACCGTATACGGCATCGGCGACGCCAGCAATGACGTCTCGCTGATGAACGCCGTCGACGTTGGCATCGCCATGGGCAACGCGCCGGACTTCCTCAAGGAAAAGGCCGACTATGTCACCGACAGCATCGACCACGACGGCGTCGTCACCGCGCTCGAACACTTTGGGCTTATCTAGCCAAGCCCCTACCGCACTTGCGGCCGCATGGACCAATCGTCTTCAACCGCCGCGCTCGACGCCCTAATGTGGCAATATGTTGTCTGCATAATGCAACGATGCAACCTATCAAAGAATGCGAGAACCCGTGTCCAGTCCGTTTACCAGCTTTTTAGCCCAGCACTTTGACCAGATTAACGACTATCTGGCCACGTTCTTTGACGGACAGGCGACTTCCGCCGATATCGAGCGCTACCTGTATACCCCGCTCTCGGCATTTACGGCAAACGCTGGCAAGCGCCACCGCCCGCTCATCTGCATGCTCGCCGCCACTGCGGTAGGCGGCAGCTTTGAGAGCGCCCGCAGCGCAGCGGCGGCCATCGAGCACTTTCAGTCGGGCGCACTCATCCACGACGACATCGCCGACAACGGGCAGATTCGTCGCGGCAAGCCCTGCATGCACCTTACCGAGGGCACCGGTCTTGCCATCAACTGCGGTGACCTGGCGCTCACCATGGTCACCAAGACGGTTCTCGACGACCCCACACTCAACGCAGACGTGAAGCTTCGCGTGCTCCACGAGCTTACCGAGATGATCGTCCGTACCATCGAGGGCCAGGCGCTCGACCTGGGCTGGGTCCGCGACGGGCGCTTTGACATTTCGGTCGACGATTATCTGGACATGGCGACGCACAAGACCGCGTACTACAGCGGAGCGACGCCGCTTGCCGCCGGAGCCATTATCGGCGGCGGCAGCGAAGAGCAGATTGAGGCACTGCGCGCCTTTGGGCTGCACACGGGCCTTGCCTTCCAGATTCAAGACGACCTGCTCAACTTGATCGGCACCAAGGAGGCCGCCAACAAGGACTTCCGCACCGATATCACCGAGGGCAAGCGCACCCTCGTTGCCGTGCATGCCCTGTCAGACGAGCGCTATCACGACGAGATCGAGGCAATCCTTTCCTCGGGCACCGAGGACCCTGCGCAGCTCGCACGTGCCGTGGAGATCTTCCAGGAAACCGGCTCCATCGATTACGCCCACACCTATGCGCTCGACCTGACCGCCAAGGCCAAGGCCGCTATCGAAGGCGTCAAGCTCGACCCGCATGCGCGCGAGCTCTTCCTCTCCGTGGCAGATTTCTTTGTGGAGCGTCTTAACTAGCGGGGGTCATAAAACCTGTGGGCAGCGAGTTTGGGTACAAGTTGCTACACTATTGAGTGCATGTTTATAAATTGTCTCGCGTTGTCTATCCGACACACGCTCAAAATAGTACGAATGGTACGCCGAAAGGGGTTCGTTCATGGAACCTATTACCACGGGCATGCAGGGAGCAGCCGTCGAGGACGTCCAGTCCCGCCTTCTGCAGCTCGGCTATACAATCGATGACGCCGAGGTTGTCGACAAGCGCTTTGGCACCACCACCGAGCAGGCCGTCAGCACCTTCAGGCTCGACAGCGGCCTTGCTGCCGGTCATGCCGTCGATATCCCCTGTTGGAGCGCCCTGGTCGACGCCTCGTATAAGCTGGGCGACCGCACCCTGTATCTGCGCATGCCCAATTTCCATGGCGCCGATGTGCAGGCCCTGCAGCGCGCTCTCAACGTTTTGGGCTTTGCCTGCGGCGAGGACGACGGCTACTTTGGTCCGCATACCGAGGCCGCCCTGCAGCAGTTCCAGGAAAATGTCGGCCTGTTTGCCGACGGCATGGCCTTCCAAGACACCTACGCCTACATCAACCGCCTGCATCATGTGTGGGAGGGCAAGCCCTCGGTCACCGAAGCCGAGTCCCGCATCGGTTTTGCTCGCGCCGCCAACGTGCTCGAGCGCTTCCAGATTGCCGTTATCGGCGAGGACCCCATCGCACGCAGCGTTGCTTCGCGCATGTGGAACATCGCCACGGCAACGACCGACAACAGCGGCATGATGCTCTGCGACTCCGAGGTCCCAACCGACGTTGACCTGGTGCTCGAGATCGCAAGCGACGAGCTGCCCGCCGACGCCGCGCCACGCGCCACTATTGCCCTCGCCGAGTGCCACAACCTGGCCCAGCGCATCCGCACCGCCAATGTCGCCGCGCAGCAGAAGCCGGCTCGCATTCGCATTGAGCTCACGGGCATGACGCGCTACAACGGCACCTTCACGGCCAGCGACGCGCAGACGCTCGCCGTACGCCTACTCGACGGCGTTTGCGATGCCCTCGCAGATTAGGTAAACTAGACGAGTTGCTTTTGGGCAACACCACACATTGGGACGTAGTTCAACGGTAGAACTCCGGTTTTTGGTGCCGGCTGTTGGGGGTTCGAATCCCTCCGTCCCAGCCATTAAAACTGAGCGCCCTAAGCCCATAACGGCCCAGGGCGCTTTCTTGTGGGCAAGCGGAGGAATTCGAACCCGCAAGGGTGCGGAGCTGAGGAAACGCGAAGCGTTTTCCAGCGCAGCACGCAAGGAGCGAAGCGACGCAGCGGGGCGCGGCCGCCGACCAGGCAGACGCGGAATCCCTCCGTCCCACACCAGCCAAGAGCCCCTCACGTCAAGCAAATCGAGCCAACGCCGCCAAGCGGAGGGATCCGAACCCGCAAGGATGCGGAGCGACGCAGCGGCGCGCGGCCGCCGCAGGCAGACGCGGTGTCGACACTTGGGGACGTTCCTAAGTGCCGACATTATAGGAACGTCCCCAAGTGCCGGCTCGGGACTATTTTCGAGGACTCTCCGAAGGACTGTGGCCAAAATACGGCAAATATGAGTACTGTTACCGTTGTAGCTACATTATTTTCGTTAATAACAGAAGATCTTAATGAGACTTATTCGCATCAAGGTCTTCCTTTAATGAACACTTGAGGAGATACGGCAGCCTATCTGCTCGATCGACACGTCAAATCACCTTAAATGTGGTCAAAATTACTGCTACTAAAAGAGTATCAGTACTCATATTTGATGTTTTTTGGCCACGGCTCTTTATAGACACCCTGTACAGCGACGGTGGTAGATTTCGGAACGTATCCGTCAGCCCCGTTCCGAAAAGCGAGCCGCATGCAACGACCAAGCCACGACAGGCCCCGGGAGAGCGGGGACACCGGCTTAGGTTTATCGCGAGTTCCGCACGAACAGGAGGCCACTTAATGTGGCCTCCGTCGTGAGCAGGACTGT
>UQPI01000042.1 GCA_900542945.1 uncultured Collinsella sp. | reverse complement strand
CCCACGCCAGGTCGGTTCAAAACCTCGGCAGGAGCATCCTCCAGCGCATCCGCCGCCACGGCAATCGTTCCGACCGAAAACTGTTCGAGCACGGCAGGCAGACCACCCCAGTGGTCCTCATCCCAATGCGTCACAAAGACGGCATCGATATGGTGCACATTATTGCGGACCAACGCCGCCACCACGCGCTCGTCGAGTCCGCAGTCGACGAGTGCTACTGCGCCGCCCTGGCGGATAAGAATCGCATCGGCCTGGCCCACATCGAGCACCGTCACCGAAGACGGAGCGAATCGATCCCAGTAGACGTACGGAATCGCAGCCAAGAGCACCAGGCATGCAAGCCCCACCGCCATAGGACGTGCACGGGGACGCGGCCACCGGACAAGCAGAACCGCCAGCAAAAACGGCACTAGGTAAATCCACATGCTATCGGGCGGCACGCTCACGGATGCACCCGGCACGGCGGCAAACAGCTGCTCGAAAAACAGCGCGCAACGGGCGGCAATCATGGGCACAACGAGCGCCCAAGTCCGCAACGGTGCCACGAGCGAAAAGGGAACCAGCACGATCGACACAGCAAGCAGTACGCTCACCACCGGACCGATGACCGCATTTGCCAGCGGAGCAATGAGCGAGAACGTACCGAAGGCAGGAATGGTAATGGGGAGCGTCGCCAACTGCGAGCACAGCGTGACGGAAAGCATGCTGGCAACGCCCGTCGGCACACCCAGCTCGCCCAAAGCGTAGGTCGCATAGGGGCAAAAGCACAGAATGGCTAAGACGCTGGCACATGAAAGCTGAAAGCCCACCTCGAACAGCACCGTCGGCCTCAGTAGCACAAAGATCGACATGGTTACGAAGAGTGCCGATGCGCCGTGCCGGCGACGCCCCGCGCCGTTTACGACAAGCGTCGCGAACACCATGCAGCACGCGCGCACGGCCGAGGGAGATGCGCCCGTAAAGGCAGCGTAGCCCACAAGCGTTATCGCCAGTATCGCCCGCTGAAGGCCACGTGAGCACCGAGTCTTTTGCAATACGCCCTCGATTACAAACCCAACGATAGCCAAATGGCTGCCCGAGACGGCGATAAGATGTGCCGTTCCCGTCTCCGAAAACCAGTCGCCCGCCGGCTGGGCACGCAGCTCGGCCGAACGACCGCAGACGACACCGGCTATGAGCGCACGCGCCGGGTCGGTCGCAGGCGCGATGGACGTAAGCAGCCCATTTCGCAGCCGAAGCAGCGGCCCCGGAGAGCCCTCATCGACCGACAAAATCCGAACGGCTTTAACCTTGCGCACCTCGCCTCGGAGCGCGCGCGATCGTCCATATGAATCGTTCTCAAAACGTGAAACGCGACCGATAACACGCACGTGCGCCCCGACCTTGAGCTCGCGGCCACACGATAGGCGAACCGTTGCCAAGTTCTTACCGTCCGCGCGTGCCTCGCAGGTATAGGAATACACGTCGTCGTTTATGGATGGATCACCCTGCACAACAAACTCGAGGCTGCTTGCCGCTCGACCATCGAGCGCCTTCGAGGCGCTCAGCGCGCCCACAGCCCACCACGCCGAGACGACCGCTCCCGCCACGAGACCGACGGACGCGGCATACAGCCACCGCTTCCAAGGAGCAAGCCGCGCACAAGATTGAGCCAGCGCAACGAATACCGCCGCCGCAACGGGAATGGCCCATAGCGGCCCGAACGCAGGCGCCTGCTCCCCCAGTAGCGCATCAGCGGCCACGTTGAGCACCAAGGCGCAGCTCATACACATGCCGGCACACAGGGCCATCGTCCACGGAATCAGGGGCCGCGGGGGCATCGCATGCTCGCGCTCGGTCGCACTCATACGCAGATGCAATCTTTGATTTTGGCAAGCTTCTTCTCGCCGATTCCCGACACACGCATCAGATCGTCAACCGAGGTAAAAGCACCGTTCTTTGTCCGCTCATCGATAATCGACTGGGCCATGGAGGGGCCGATGCCCGAAAGCGTCTGCAGCTCTTCTGCGCTTGCCGTATTGATGTTTACTAGGCCTGTTGCGCCACTCACGCCCGATGATGCGGAAGCCCCACCATCAACACCGGCTTCCGCAATAGACGCCTGCTGCTCCCCTACCGCTGGAACGTGAATCTTCTGTCCATCGACGACCTTAGATGCCCGATTGAGCCCCGTAACGTCTGCCTCGGGCGCCAGCCCGCCGGCGGCATCAATCGCCTGAGCCACCCGCGCGCCGTCCTTGAGACGATATACGCCGGGCGACACAACGGCGCCATCAACATCGACATAGACCTCTGCCGCAGCAGACGCCTTAGGCGAAGAGCCTTCGGATGTCTTTCCGCTCGAGGCATCACCGGATCCCGACTCCACCAACGAGCCCGAACCGTCAGTGCGCTCAAACGACACGCCACCGGCACCGCCGCCAAGGTTCGCCATCGCCAGTCCACTCGCCATCGCAATGACGACCAGTATCGCCATCACCACTGCCTTATGACCGAACAGCTTGTCCGCCACGCGGTCCATCCGTTTGACTCGTTCGTGTTGTTCGCGCTGCGCCATAGCAAAACCTCCCAACACCATCGTGTCAGGAAAGGAGCTCCGCAACAGCCACGCTCCAAAACCGGTTTTAGCGGTCAAACCAAAAACCAACCAAAACCTTGCACAAATCTGTCCATTTATTCAGGCACACGTCAGCAAATGAACACTTAGTCGCAAAATGCCCAGATAGAAAAAGACCGACGATGCAAGCGCATCGTCGGTCTATGCACAAATTTACTCGTGATCTTGGTAAATCTCACGCGGAGCAAGCTCCGAATGTTTGCGTTTTAAGGTCTTAGGGGCCTTATACGTGTTGCTCTCGAAGTCGATGTACTCGGTCTGCTTGAGCAGGCGCTCGATCATCTCCTCATGATCGAACAACTCCCAGGCCTCATACACGGCATCGAGTTTGGCATGCGTCTCGGGACGGCGCGGCATAAATAGCGTGCAGCAGTCGGGAGCGGCCTCAGTCGAGATATCGAACGTACCGATCTCCTCGGCGCGCGCGATGATCTCCTGCTTGTCCGAACCGATGAGAGGGCGGAACACGGGGATCTTCACGGCCTCGTTGACGGCCATGATGTTCTCAAGCGTTTGAGAGGCAACCTGCCCAAGCGATTCGCCCGTAACGATGGCCTTGGCGCCCTCGATGTGTGCAATGCGCTCGGCAACCGAATACATAATGCGGCGATACATGATCACGCGCAGATTGCTGGGACAGGTGACCGAAATCTCACGCTGGCAGTCGCCAAACGGCACCACGTACAGGCGGCCGATCTGGACACCCGGCTCAAGCGCACGGATGATGTCCTGCACCAAATACTCGCTCGTATCGGGCGTCTGCGGACGACCAGAGAAATGTACCGGCACGCACACCGCGCCGCGACGCGCGAGCATCCAGGTCGCCACCGGAGAATCGATACCCGACGACAGCAGCGTCACGACCTTGCCGGCAGAACCCACCGGCAGACCGCCCACGCCGCGCTCGGAGCGCGCATACACGTAGACACTACCCTGGACCACCAATACGTGCACCATAGCGTCAGGATCGTGCATCTGGACCTTTTTATCAGGAAACGCCTCACACAGCACCTCGCCCACCTGGCGATTGATGTCAATCGAGGTGAGCTCATAGTCGGTATTGGAGCGCTTGGCGTGCACCTTAAACGAATCGAAGGAACCAAACTCGCGCAGCGCCTTCACGGCGGCGGCACAGTACTCCTGAGGGTCGCGATTGGTGTGATACGCCAAAGACACGCGAGCAACGCCGGGAACGGTGCGAATGACACGCGCCGCCTCGTCGGCCTGATGCTCGTTAAAGGTCACGAGGATATAACCGGAAATTCGAGACACGGCATTCACGGAAAAGGCGGCCAAGGCCGCCTTGATGTTATCCATGAGGATATGCTCAAAATGTGCGCGGTTCTTACCCTTCAGTCCAACCTCGTGATAGTGGACCAGGCAGACGCGAGCCGCCATTTAGGCTTCAGCAACCTTGTGGCCGAGCGCCTTCTCGTAACGGGCCTCGTCGTAAGAGATGTCGCCGTCGACAATCTCGTCCATAGCCATCGAGATGGTATCGGCACCGGAAAGCCCGATGGTGATGTCATCGACATCCTGGACGGCAAGCACGCGGTTGTGCTGGCCACGCAGCATGCTATTGATGTCGCAGGCGCGCTTGGAGGCAAGCGAAGCGAGCAGGAAGCGGTTGTGATCGGTCTTCTCCAGAAGATCGTCAATGCAAGGCTTTACAACGGACACGGACCTCAGATCCTTTCATGCATATCGAGAACGCGAACGAGCTCATCGGTCGCGCGGTCGAGATCGTCATTCACCACGACGTCGTCGTAGCGTTCGGCAAGGGCAAGCTCATCGGCGGCGTTTGCCATACGCAGCTCAATCGTCTCGGGCGTCTCGGTACCGCGACCGACTAGACGCTCGCGGAGCACCTCAAGCGAAGGCGGCTTGATAAAGATCAGCACGGCCTCGGGGAAACGCTCCTTCACCTGCAGGGCGCCCTGGACATCGATCTCCAAAATCAGAGACGAGCCCGAGGCGAGCTTGGATGTAACCTCGCTCACCAACGTGCCGTAGCAGTTACCGTGGACCTCGGCCCACTCAACAAACTCACCGTTTGCCACGCGGCGGTCGAACTCCTCGCGCGTCAGAAAAAAGTAGTTGACGCCGTCGACCTCACCTTTGCGTGGTGCTCGCGTGGTAGCCGAAACCGTCAGGCCCAGGTTCGAGCGGCGCTCGCGCACACGAGTGACGAGCGTACCCTTGCCTGCGCCTGACGGTCCAGAAATCACAAAGAGCTTGGAATCCTGAGCGCTCACTTATTTGGTCAGCTGCTCGAGGAGCTGCTCGCGCTGACGGACGCCGAGGCCCTGGACGCGACGAGTAGCGGAGATACCGAGCTCCTCCATGATCTTGGCGGCCTTGGCCTTGCCATAACCGGGGAGAGACTCGATGAGGGTGGAAACCTTCATGCGGGAAGCGATGGGGTCATCGGAGTTGAGCACGGACTCGAGGGACTTCTCGCCCTTCTTGATCTGCTCGCGAAGCTCAGCGCGGGCGTGACGTGCGGCAGCAGCCTTCTCAAGAGCCTGCTTGCGCTGCTCATCGGTAAGCTGAGGGAGTGCCATTCGTACCTCCAAAAAGTTGGGTTATATCTGATTCAATAATTGGCATTTTAGCACGTAGAACGTACAAAATGCCCAATCGCGGCTCCATAGGTTAGACGATACCCGCAAAAAGTGCAATATACTGCGCCCAAAGTTAAGCCCCTGACCTGCGATTCCACACAAAGGATGGGAAAGTTTACGCAGGCACAGGGGCTATTTTGTGCTAATGAGACCCAAAAGTGGTGACTTAGGGGAATCTTTTAGGCGACGTTTTCGACCAGCTCGGTGACGATGGCGTCAAAGGCGGCAACCGGATCGTCGGCGCCGGTGATGGGACGGCCCACCACAATGTGGCTTGCGCCACGCTCGATAGCCTGGGAAGGCGTCGCCACGCGGGACTGGTCACCAAGGGCGGCACCCACCGGACGCACACCCGGAGTCACGATCAGGGCATCGGGACCCAGCAGCTCACGCATGTCGTGAGCCTCCATCGGCGAGCACACGATACCGTCGATGCCGTTGGCCTGAGCGAGCTTTGCCAGGCGGGCGGCCTCCTCGGCCACGGGCGACTCGACGCCGATCTCGCTCAAGGCATCCTGGTTCATGCTCGTGAGCACGGTGATGGCGACGAGCTTGGCGCGGTCCTCGCGCGCCTCCTCGGCGCCCTCGCGGCAGGCAGCGAGCATGGCGCCCGAACCCAAGCCGTGGACCGAAAGCAGATCGGCACCGGCAAGCGAGGCCGAGCGGGCGGCACCGCGAACCTGATGCGGAATATCATGGAACTTGAGGTCAAGGAAGACCTTAAAGCCCAAATCCTTGAACGTCTTGACGATCTCAGGACCCTCGGCGTAATAGAGCGTCATGCCAACCTTGAGCCAGGCGGCATGGCCCGAAAGCTCGTGGGCAAGCTCGAGCGCACGCTCACGGTCGCAGTCGAGGGCGACGATAACACGGTCGCGGGCATCGGTCTCTAGCATTCGAACGCACCTACCAGTTCGTTGATGTCCTTCACGCCCTGAGACTCGGCCCAGGCCTCGAGCTCGTGCGCGATCTTGAGCGAAGCGCACGGATCGACGAAGTTGGCCATGCCGACCGACACGCAGGTGGCGCCGGCCAGGATAAACTCGGCCGCATCTTCGCCGGTCATGACACCGCCGACACCGTTGATGGGGATATCGACGGCCTGGGCAACCTCCCAGACCATGCGCACGGCGATGTGGTGGCACAGCGGGCCCGAAAGGCCGCCCTTGGGCTTGGCCACGCGGGACTTGCGGGTATGGACGTCGATGGCCATGCCCTGGATGGAGTTGATGACTGAAAGGCCGTCGGCACCGGCAGCCTCGAGAGCCTTGGCAATCTCGGCGACGTTGACCGGCGCCATCTTCACGAACAGCGGCTTATCGGTCACCTTGCGGCAGGCAGCCATAACGGAAGAGGCGCCCTCGGGCGTGGAGCCCATGGCGGCACCGCCGGCGGCGATATTAGGGCAGCTCACGTTGATCTCGTAGCCGGCAGCCCAGGGGCACAGCTCGACATACATCTCGAGTGCGCGGACAAACTCGTCAACGGAGTGGCCGGCAACCTGACAGATGACCTGGCAGCCGTCCTTGGACAACTGTTCGAGCCACGGACCGGACTCGCGGGCAAAGGCGGCCACGCCGGGGTTCTGAAGGCCCACGGAGTTGATCATACCGCCGGGAATCTCGGCCATGCGGGGCGCGGGGTTGCCGGGCCAGGGCTCGGCAGCGCAACCCTTGGTGGTGATGGCGCCCAGCTGGGAAACATCAAAGAAGTTCTGGAACTGCCAACCGTAGCCAAAGGTACCGGCTGCGGTGTTGATGGGGTTCTGCATCTTGACGCCGCCGAAATCGACGGCCATGTTCACGGTACCCACTAGAAGACCACCACCTTGGAAGCATCGAACACGGGGCCGCACATGCAGGCGCCCTTCATACCGTCGACCGTCTCGACATTGCAGGTGTTGCAGGCGCCAAAGCCACAGCTCATCATGCGCTCGAGCGACACCTCGCAGTACGCACCGGCCTCGGCGGCAGCGGCGGCGACTTTCTTCATCATGACAGCGGGGCCGCAGCTGGCCACATAGTCGTAGCCGCCCTCTCCGAGCAGCTCGGCTGCCGGGTCGGTGCAAAAACCGTGCGTGCCCAGCGTGCCATCATCGGTGCACACGTTAACCGTGGCGCCCAGCGCGCGGAACTCATCGACACCCACGGCCTTGGAAGCGGTGCCAAAGCCCAGGCAAACGTCGACATCCACGCCCTGCTCGGCAAGCATACCGGCAAGACAAAGCACAGGCGGAACGCCGATACCACCGGCGACGAGCAAAGCCTTCCTGGTGCCCTCGGGTACCATCCAGCCACGACCACCGGGGCCCAGCAGGTTAGAGGTGGAGCCGGGGCCCATCTGGGACAAACGGCGGGTATCGTCGCCCACGACGGCGTACCACAGCTCGACGGTGCCGGCCTCGGCGTCGGCGCGGTAGAAACTCAAGGGCACACGAAGCAGAGAAGACGCATCGCCGGGGACGGCGATGTTCACAAACTGACCGGGCTTGAGCGCACTTGCAAGCTTGGGGGCCGAGATGACGAGCGAGAAGATGCCGTCGGCGATCTCCCGGTTCGAGACGACCTCGAAGTCGTGCATGCGTGCAGTGGAAGGTGTGGGCATAGACGCTCCAATCCCCCATGCGGTTGCATGGTCTAAACGAACAGAAAGCGCGGCACCGCAAGGGCGCCGCGCACAAAAGCGATAAGGCTATGCTAGCAGATGCAGCCGTCGGCGAGCGTCTGCTTACCGCCGACAAACACATCGGTGGCACGACCGGTAAGCGTGCGGCCGGCAAAACCGGAGTTCTCGGCGCGCGACTCATAACCGTCCTCACCGACCGTCCAGGTGGCAGAGGGGTCGAACACGGTCAGGTCGGCAACGGAGCCCGCCTTGACCTGAACCTGGTCGAGGCCCAGAATCTCACGCGGCTTGATGGCCATGAGCTCGACCATGCGGCCCACGCTCATCTTGCCCGTGTTGACCAGCTCGGTGAGTACGAGCGACAGGGAGGTCTCAAGGCCGATCATGCCAAAGGGCGCAAGCTCGAACTCGCGGGCCTTCTCCCACGGGGTGTGGGGAGCGTGATCGGTGACGATAGCGTCGACGGTGCCGTCGATGACGCCCTGACGGATGGCCTCGGCATCTTCCTCGGTACGCAGCGGCGGATTGACCTTGAGCGAGGTGTTGTAGGTCTCGTCCAGGTCGTTCTCAGTCAGGAACATGTGATGCGGGGTGGCCTCGCAGGTAACCTGAACGCCAGCGGCCTTACCGGCACGCACGATCTCCAGGCCATGGGCGGTGGAGATGTGCTGGATGTGCAGCTTGGCACCGGTCAGCTTGGCGATCTCGATGTCGCGGGCGATCTGGAGCTCCTCGCCGGCAGCCGGCCAACCCTCGAGGGCCAGACGGGTCGAGACCTTGCCCTCGTTGATCTGGCCGTGGCCGACCAGGTCCTCGTCCTGGCAGTGGCTCATGAAGACCTTGCCGAACATCTTGCCGTAGTCCATGCAGCGACGGAGCATGCCCGCGCCCTGCACGCCGCGACCGTCGTCGGTGAAGGCGACGGCGCCGTGGGCGACCATATCGCCCATCTCGGACATGGCCTCGCCCTTAAGACCGCGGGTCATGGCGCCCGACGGATAGACGCGGCAGTGGCCGACCTCGGCAGCGCGGGACTTGACGAACTCCACGACGGTGCCGTTATCGGTGACGGGATCGGTGTTGGGCATGGCGCACACGCCGGTAAAGCCGCCCTTGGCAGCTGCGCGGGTGCCGCTCTCGATGTCCTCTTTGACCTCGTAGCCGGGCTCGCGAAGGTGAACGTGCATGTCCACCAGGCCGGGGACGAGGTACTTGCCGGAAAGGTCGCGGACCTCGGCTCCCTCGACGGAGAGATTCTCGCCGACCTCGGCGATCTTGTCGCCGTCAATCAGGACGTCAACGACACCGTCAAGCTCGACGGACGGGTCGACGACGTGGGCATTCTTAAGAAGCAAGGCCATTATCGGCACCTCCAAGCAGCAGATACAGGATAGCCATACGCACGCAGATACCGGCGTAGACCTGCTCCAGGATGACGGAGCGTTGCGGGTGGTCGGCCATATAGGAGTCGAACTCGACGCCGCGGTTGATGGGGCCCGGGTGGCAGATGATCGCATCGGGCTTCATGAGCTTCTCGCGATCCTTGGTCAGACCGAAGAGCTTGTGGTACTCGCGAATGGTCGGGAACGGGGCACCCTCGAGGCGCTCCTGCTGCACGCGCAGCATGTAGACGACGTCCAGCTCGGGCAGGACGGAATCGAGGTCGCTCGTCACGTGGTCGCAGCCCAGGACCTCGGGCGCCGGCGGCAGCAGCGTGCCGGGGGCGACGGCGTAGGTCTCGCAGCCCATAATCTTAAGGGCGGGGATCAGCGAGCCGCAGACGCGGGAGTGCGCGATATCGCCGACGACGGCGACCTTCAGACCGTGGAAGTCACCCTTGTGCTCCCAGATGGTGTACAGGTCGAGCAGGGCCTGCGTGGGATGGTTGTGCTTGCCGTCACCGGCGCAGATGACGCTTGCGGGCGAGTTCTGCGTGACGATGTAGGGAGCGCCGGCGTGCTTGTCGCGCACGACGATGCAGTCGATCTTATAGGCGTTGAGGGTCTCGACGGTGTCGACGAGGCTCTCGCCCTTGACCGTGGAGGTCGAGGAACCGCCAAAGTTGAGGCTGTCGGCCGAAAGACGCTTCTCGGCGAGCTCGAAGGAGCTGCGGGTGCGCGTCGAGGGCTCGTTGAACATGTTGACGATAGTCTTGCCCTTGAGCGTGGGGACCTTCTTGATCGCACGCTCGTTGACCTCGGAGAACGCCTTGGCGGTCTCGAGGATGAGCTTGATGTCCTCTTCGGAGTACTCGGTAATGTCGATCAGGTGCTTATGGTTGAACGCCACGGTACTACTCACCTCCCAGCGGCGCGGAGCCCACGTGGGAACCCGGCGCGACGTCGTTAATCTCGACGGCGGTGCGGCCGTCGACTTCCTTCATATATAGGTGCACGTTCTCCTCATGCGACGAGGGAACGTTCTTGCCGACAAAGTCCGGCGAAATGGGGAGCTCGCGGTGGCCGCGGTCAACGAGGACGGCCAGCTCAATGCGGCTCGGACGGCCCAGGTCCATGACGGCGTCGAGAGCGGCGCGAATGGTACGGCCCGTGTACAGGATGTCGTCCACCAGCACGACGCGCTTGCCGTCGACGCTGAAGGGAATGTTGGTGGCGTGGATCGCGGGAGCGAAATTGGTAGCGTAGTCATCGCGGTAGAAGCTGATGTCGAGGCTACCGAGCGGAACGTCGACGCCCTCGATCTCCTTGATCTCCTCGGCGAGCTTCTTTGCCAGAAGGTCGCCGCGCGTGACGATGCCGACCAGAGCGAGGTCTTCACAGCCCTCGTTGCGCTCGAGAATCTCGTGCGCGATGCGGGTCATCGCTCGATTGACGGCGGTCTCGTCCATGATGACCGCCTTGGGGGAAGTCGTGCCCATCGATCTCCTTCCTCACATGTCTTGACTGCTGACACAGTCAAAAAAATAGATGCCCGACCGCTTAAAGCGGACCAGACACCCACAGGAAGGGCTGCTCTTTGGCAGCTATGTAATTCCATGTGGGTATCTCGTACCCCTTTAATGGTCAAGGGATAGTGTAGCCAACCTCAAGCTGAATTGCGAGCATAAATAAAGAACAATCCGTAAACGGTCGCAGGCGCTCCATAAACCTATATATATTTGTGAGACGAGCTTGAAAACGCACGCACGAGCTGGCATAATCCCCTCTGCTGCACGCAAATCGGATCTACGTCCAGGGCCGTGGCGTGAGCACTATCGCCAAAAGAGGAATATCTCTGTGTAGATTACGCACAGGGAGCTGCTTCTGTGCTATAGTTCAGGCTTGTTTGTTAACGCGACATGTTCGTTTGTCGCCCAAGGAGGGTCAGTTATGTCCAAAGTTTGCGAAGTTTGCGGTAAGCACCCCGTTGCCGGTCGCTCCATCAGCCACTCTCACCGCGTCACCAACCGTAAGTTCCGCCCCAACATCCAGCGCGTCTACGTCGTCGTCGATGGTCACCGTCGCAAGATGAACGTTTGCTCCACCTGCCTCAAGTCCGGCAAGGTTGCGCGCTCCTAAATAAGGTCTTACCAACAAGTACCTCGGACTCTCCGGGTCAAAGACCTCGCGTTCATATAGAACTTACCAAAGGCGCTCTCCCCTACGGAGGGCGCCTTTTTGCACTCATTTGGGACAGACTTACGGGCGCCTTTTTGCACTCATTTGGGACAGACTTACATGAGTGTTTGCAGATGTCAAAGGGATCGTAGCCCAGCTGATATGCCTTGAAGCTTGACCAGCGATACGCCTCGAGCGAGTCGAGCGCACCTTTCACGGGATTGAGATGGATATAATCGAGCAGCTGCACCGCCTGCGTGTCCGACTCAACCGCAACCCGCGAATAGCGATTGTCAAACAGATGCCCCGTTCTCCCCGTTTTCCGATTGAAATACTCATGTAAATCCGCCCCCAATAAGTGGGGCGATGCAGCAGGCTGATAATTTTAGTTAAAGCGTTTCAGTTTATTGAAGCGTTTTAGTGTGCCTTTTAGAGGAATCTGACCGTTCGCCGAATAATTTCTTGCTATCATGCAAGACGTAGGGTAAATCTCCGATCGCAAGGAGACACAAATGGTGAAAAAGTCACCGGAAAACACTACTCCCGCAATTGTGGACAACGTAGAGGCGCTTGAGGCTAAGCTCGCTCAGATGCGAGAGGCCCAGGCGCTTTTTGCTACGTACACGCAGGAGCAGGTCGACAAGATCTTCTATGAGGCCGCCATGGCCGCCAACAAGGCACGTATCCCGTTGGCGAAGATGGCCATCGAGGAGACCGGCCGCGGCGTTCTTGAGGACAAGGTCATCAAGAACCACTACGCCGCAGAGTACATCTACAACGCTTATAAGAACACCAAGACCTGTGGTGTCCTGGAGCGCGACGAGGCTTACGGCATCACCAAGATCGCCGAGCCCATCGGCATCGTGGGCGCCGTCATCCCGACGACCAACCCCACCTCCACCGCGATCTTCAAGACGCTGATCAGCCTGAAGACCCGCAACGCCATCATCATCTCCCCGCACCCGGCTGCCGCCAAGTGCACCATCGCCGCCGCCAAGCTCGTGCTTGACGCCGCCGTCAAGGCCGGCGCCCCCGAGGGCATCATCGGCTGGGTCGATGTCCCTTCCATCGAGCTGACCAACATGGTCATGCGCGACGTCGACATCATCCTCGCCACCGGTGGCCCGGGCATGGTCAAGGCCGCCTACTCCTCGGGCAAGCCCGCCCTGGGCGTTGGCGCCGGTAACACCCCGGTCGTCATCGACGACACCGCCGACGTGCTGCTCGCCGTCAACTCCATCATCCACTCCAAGACCTTCGACAACGGCATGATCTGCGCTTCCGAGCAGTCCGTGACCGTCATCGACACCATCTATGACCAGGTTAAGGCCGAGTTCCAGAAGCGCGGCTGCTACTTCGTCAAGCAGGGTGCCGAGATGGAGGCTCTGCGTGCCGCCATGTTCAAGAACGGCGCTCTCGACCACCGCATCCCCGGCATGGCTGCCGCCAAGATCGCCGAGCTCGCAGGCATCGAGGTTCCCGCCAAGACCAAGATCCTGATCGCCGAGGTCACCTCCACCGACCCCGCCAAGGAGGAGTTCTCCCACGAGAAGCTCTCCCCGGTCCTGGCCATGTACCACGCCAAGGACTTCCAGGAGGCAGTCGACAAGGCCGAGCACCTGGTGCTCGCCGGTGGCCCGGGCCACACCGCCTCTCTGTACGTGCACCCCGCCCAGGCCGAGAAGATCAGCCTGTTCGAGCACGTCATGAAGGCCTGCCGTATCGTCATCAACACCCCGTCCTCGCACGGCGGCATCGGTGACCTGTACAACTTTGGCATGAAGCCGTCTCTGACCCTGGGCTGCGGCTCCTGGGGCGGCAACTCCGTCTCCGAGAACGTTGGGGTGAAGCACTTGATCAACGTTAAGACTGTGGCCGAGCGCCGTGAGAACATGCTGTGGTTCCGCGCTCCCGAGAAGGTCTACTTCAAGAAGGGTTCCACGCCCGTCGCCCTCGACGAGCTCGGTACCGTCATGGGCAAGAAGCGCGCCTTCATCGTCACCGACCAGTTCCTCTTCAAGAATGGCAACACCCGCGCCATCGAGGCCAAGCTCGACGAGATGGGCATCGCCCACGACTGCTTCTACGACGTCGAGCCCGATCCGTCGCTGCAGTGCGCACGTCGCGGCGCCAAGCAGATGGCTCTCTTTGAGCCTGACGTGATCATCGCCGTCGGCGGTGGCTCCGCTATGGACGCCGGCAAGATCATGTGGATGATGTACGAGCACCCCGAGTGCAAGTTTGAGGACATGGCCATGGACTTCATGGACATCCGCAAGCGTATCTTCACTTTCCCCGAGATGGGCAAGAAGGCCTACTTCGTCGCCGTCCCGACCTCTTCGGGTACCGGCTCCGAGTGCACGCCGTTCGCCATCATCACCGACAAGGAGACCGGCATCAAGTGGCCGCTCGCCGACTACGCGCTGCTCCCCAACATGGCTATCGTCGACGCCGACAACTGCATGACCGCCCCGCGCGGCCTGACCGCTGCCTCCGGCATCGACGTCATGACCCACGCCATCGAGTCCTATGTCTCCATCATGGCTTCTGACTACACCAAGGGCCTCTCCGAGCGCGCTGCCAAGCTCGTCTTTGAGAACCTGCCCTCCAGCTTCACGAACGGCGCCAAGGACCCGCACGCCCGCGAGGAGATGCACAACGCCTCCTGCATGGCCGGTATGGCCTTCGCCAACGCCTTCCTGGGCCTCAACCACTCCATGGCCCACAAGCTCGGCGCCTTCCATCACCTGCCCCACGGCCTCGCCAACGCCGTCATCCTGACCCGCGTCATGCGCTACAACGCCGCCGAGGCTCCCGTCAAGATGGGCACGTTCTCCCAGTATCCTTACCCCAACGCGCTGCACAACTACGCCGAGATGGCCAAGTACTGCGGCATCGAGGGCAAGGACGACAAGGAGGTCTTCGAGAACTTCATCACGAAGCTCGAGGAGCTCAAGGACTTCATCGGCGTCAAGAAGACCATCGCCGACTACGGTGTTGACGAGCAGTACTTCCTCGACACCCTCGACGAGATGACCGAGCAGGCATTCAACGACCAGTGCACCGGCGCTAACCCGCGCTACCCGCTCATGAGCGAGATCAAGGAGCTCTACCTGGACGCCTACTACGGCCGCGAGCCTCAGGACTACGCCGTCTGCTAGTTTTAGCACGGTTTTTAACGGCGGGGGTGCACGGGTGTTTCACACACCCCCGCCGTCGCTTCTATCGCATCGTTGAAAGGATGCAACCATGCTGCTACCCGATTCCAAGACCGAGCTCGTCCGCCGTGGCAACAAGGTCGTTTACGACCTGGGCGACAAGATCGTCAAGGTCTTTAACGAAACCAAGCCTGTCTCCGACGTGTTCAACGAGGCTTTGAATCTTGCCCGCATCAATGAGTGCGGCATCCGCAGCCCCAAGGCTCTCGAGGTTTCCCAGCTCGAGAACGCCAACGGCTGGGCGCTCGTGACCGAGAAGGTTCCGGGCACCACCCTTGCCGAAAAGATGACTGCCGAGCCCCAGCGCTTTGGTGAGTACCTCGAGATGTTCGTCGACCTCCAGATCGAGATCCACGGCTACACCTCCCCGCTGCTCAACCGTCAGCGCGACAAGTTCGCCCGCATGATCGACAGCCTCGATCAGCTCAATGCCACCACGCGCTACAACCTTCAGGAGCGTCTGGACGGCATGACCAAGGAGTTCAAGGTCTGCCACGGCGACTTCAACCCCTCCAACGTCATCGTCGGCGACGACGGCCAGCTCTATGTGTGCGACTGGGCGCACGCCACCCAGGGCTCCCCTGCTGCCGACGTTGCCACCACCTACCTGCTCTTCGCCCTCAACAGCAAGGATCAGGCTGAGGCCTACCTGGAGCTCTACTGCGACCGCGCCGACATGCCCATGCAGGTCGTACGTCAGTGGACGAGCATCGTCGCCGCTTCCGAGCTCGCTCGCAAGCGCAACGTGAACGATGAGTTCCTGAAGAACTGGATCGACGTCGTCGATTATCAGTAATATCCGAGCGATTTATTTCGCATCGGAGGCACAAAGGAAACCCCGCAGCTCACATGGGCTGCGGGGTTTCCCTTTTAGCGATTGAACACGCAGGCAAGATAAAAGGACGGCCCCGCATCCCCCCGATCTGGAGAAATGCTGGGCCGTCCCGTATATCGAACTACAAGCGAAATCGTCGATTAACGGCGGGCAGCCTTCACCAGCTCGGCAACCTTGGCGACGACCTCGTCAATCGCCACATCCTCGCGCTCGCCCGTGGCACGGTCCTTGAGCTCAACGGTGCCGTTCTTAAGGCCGCGCTTGCCCAGAACCACCTGATACGGGAAGCCCATAAGATCGTTGTCGGCAAACTTAAATCCGGGACGCTCATCGCGGTCGTCGACGACGACCTCGATACCCTCGGCGCACAGGCCATCTACAATCTGCTCGCAGACGGTAGCGCACTCCTCCTTCTTGGGGTCGAGCGGAATCACCGCAACCTCGTAAGGGGCGACGGAGACCGGCCAGACAATACCGTGCTCGTCGTTGTGCTGCTCCACGACGGCAGCAAGCGAGCGGGACACGCCCACGCCGTAGCAACCCATGATAAGCGGCTTTTCCTTGCCATCCTCGTCCATAAAGGTGGCACCCATGGCCTCGGAATACTTGGTGCCCAGCTGGAAGACCTGCGAGACCTCGATGCCGCGAGCAGCAGAGAGCGGCTTGCCGCAGTGCGGGCAGGGATCGCCGGCAACGACGGTTACCAGGTCGGCCCACTCGTCGACGGTAAAATCGCGCTCGGGGCAGGCACCGGTAAAGTGATAATCGACCTCGTTGGCACCGCAGGCCCACTGCTTGGACTCGCGCAGGCTCTCGTCGCACACCAGGCGAATGCCATCGGGCAGGTTAACCGGTCCGATAAAGCCCTTATGCAGACCGTAGGTCTGGAGCTCCTCATCAGTCATCATGCGATAGCCCTTGCCAAAGACATGCTCGGCCTTGCAATCGTTGAGCTCGTGGTCGCCCGGAACAATGGCCACGACGGGCTTGCCCTCGGCGTCGATGAGTGCCAGAGACTTACGCGTGCCGTTCTCGGGGAAGCCGAAGAACTTTGCAACGGCCTCGATGGTGCCCATGCCCGGAGTCTCGACCTTGGTAAGCGTACCGTCGCCAGGACCCTCGGTCACAACGACCTTGGTGCTTGCGGCCTCGTCATCGGCAGCAAAGCCGCAATCGTCGCAGTAGACGAGCGAAGCCTCGCCGGCGTCGGCCAAAGCCATGTACTCGACGGAGGTATCGCCACCGATCTCGCCGGAGTCGGCGACAACGGGCAGAGCCTTGATGTAGCAGCGCTCGCAAATGTTGGCATAGGCCTGCTTCATCTTGTCGTACTCCTCCTGCAGACTCTCCTGCGTGGCGGAGAAGCTGTAGGCGTCCTTCATGATGAACTCGCGACCGCGCATCAGGCCAAAGCGAGGGCGGAACTCGTCGCGGAACTTGTCCTGAATGTGGTACAGGTTGACGGGCAGCTGCTTATAGGAGCGCAGCTCATTGCGCACTAGGGCCGTGACGGTCTCCTCGTGCGTGGGTCCGAGCACAAACTCGCGGCCGTGGCGGTCATCAAAGCGCACAAGCTCCTTGCCATAGGCATCGATACGGCCGGACTCACGCCACAGCTCGGCATCGACCATAATGGGCATCATGAGCTCCTGGGCGCCGGCAGCGTCCATCTCGTCGCGCACGATGTTCTCAATCTTGCGGATCGAGCGCCAAGCAAGCGGCAGATAGGAATACAGGCCGGCGGCCTCCTTGCGGATCATGCCGGCACGGAGCAACAGGCGGTGGCTGGCGAGCTCAGCGTCCGCCGGATCCTCTTTAAGCGTCGGCGCATAGAGCTTAGACATATACATTGCTCGAGTCATTTACTTCTCCTCAATAAGCTTGTCGACCTCGGCCATAAGCGCGTCGACAATTTGGTCCTCAGCTACTTTACCAATGATCTGGCCATGCGAAAAGAGCAAGGCCTGACCACGTCCGCAAGCAACGCCCAGGTCGGCATCAGAAGCCTCACCGGGGCCATTAACGGCACATCCCATGACGGCAATCGAAAGCGGCGCGGAATAGTTCTTAAGCCGCTCGGTGACCTCCTCGGCGATGGGAATGAGGTTAACCTGGCAGCGGGCGCACGTGGGGCACGAGACAATCTCGGGACCACGGCGACGCAGGCCCAGCGACTGTAGAATTCCCCAGGCGACCGGCGGCTCCTCAACCGGATCGGCCGTGAGCGACACACGCATGGTGTCGCCGATGCCTTCGGAAAGCAAGATACCCAAGCCTACAGAGCTCTTGATGGTGCCCTGAAGCTTGGTCCCCGCCTCCGTCACGCCCAGGTGAAGCGGAACGTGGGGAATCTCACGTGACAGGGCTCGATAGGTATCGAGCGTCGTTTGCACGCTATGGGCCTTGGCCGAAAGCACAATGTTCGTAAAGCCGCGATCCTCAAAGTGCTTGACGAAGCGCTCGCTCGACATCACGAGCTTTTCGGGCTGCGTGAGGTCGTCGCGCTCGGCAATATCTTGCTCAAGCGAGCCCGCGTTCACGCCAATGCGAATCGCACAGCCCGAGGCACCCGCAGCATCGATCACCGCGTCAACCTTGGCCCAATCGCCGATATTGCCGGGATTGATGCGCAGCTTGGCGGCACCGGCCTCAACGGCACCAATGGCGAGCTTATGGTTAAAGTGGATATCGGCGACAATCGGCACCGGAGACTCGGCACAGATGGCGCGGAAGCCCTCAAGCGCGGCCTCGGAGGGCACGCTCACGCGCACGATATCGCAGCCAGCCTGCGCCAACGCGCACACTTGCGCAAGCGTTGCCTGGGCATCAGCGGTATCGGTGCAGGTCATAGATTGGACCACCACCGGCGCGCCGCCACCGATCTGCACGCCGCCCACATGCACGGGGCGCGTCAGCTCGCGAGGCAAAGGATGGGATAAAGACAATCCAAACACTCCCCTACAGAATAAATCGAAGGATGTCGGAACGAAGCATATAGACAAACAGCAGCGCAAAGAGCGCGATGCCCACATAGCTCACAATCGTCTGGACCTTGAGCGGAAGCTCGCGGCCCGCAATCTTTTGAATGATCTCGATGACCAGCTTGCCGCCATCGAGTGGTGGGATGGGCAGCAGGTTCATAAAGCCAAGCGAGAACGAAATGAGCGCGGCAAA